>JACOTG010000261.1 GCA_016178505.1 Planctomycetota bacterium | reverse complement strand
CCAAGCACAGATAGCCGAAGATCATCGTTCCGTCGCCGTGGAGCTGGAGCTGGAACGTCGACGATCGCCGCGTGTCGTAGAAGACCATGTCCCACGTGATCACGACGGCGTCGGTGCCGTTCTGGATAGGCGTGCTGACGTAGACGTCTCCCGTGATGGGATCAGGCGTCAGGTCCACCCACAGAGGTGCGATGCGCGCGTAGGGACCGTTCACGAGATCGGAGGCCGTGCCGATGCAACACCCGTTGCCGCTCGTGCCGCCGAGCGTCACGAAGCCGTTGCTCGAAATCGAAAGCATCTGCGCGCCGCGGTAGATCCCGTTTGCGAACGGGAACGAGAAGCCGAGCGAGCCGAACGTGACTTCGCTCGTCGAGTCGTCCGTGAGATGCAGCGGCGTTCCGTAAACCGTCGACCACCACGTTGGCGTGCATCGCTGGTTCGTGACGCGATAGCCGCCGCGAGGCATCGGCGTGAAGACGATGTTCGTTTGATCGAGGTCGAAGGGCAGGAAGCTCGGCTGGTACTCGCGGAACTGCTGGAGGATCGCGTAGTGCTCGGGCGCGTCGATCGGCAAGTCCTGCGAGAAGTCGGGCACCACCAACGGGTCGACGTTGTCGTCCGCCGCCGCGATCCCGACGACCTCCTCTTCGAGGTTGCCGGCCGTGTGAACGCCGTCGTAGCCGAACACGATCACGCCGTTCGACATCAGTTGGAGTTGCGTGCGCACGGGTTGATTCGTGTCGAAGAAGATCGTGTCCCACGTGATGACGACGCGGTCGTTCCGCAGACCGCCGAGGTCGGCGAAAGCGTTCACGTACACGTCGCCGATGATGCCGGGGTTCAGGTCGGTCCACAGCGGCGTGACCCTGCCGTAGATGCTGTGCGTGAGGAAGAACCCGGTCCCGTCGCAGCATCCCGCTCCATTGCTGCCGCCGATGCTCACGAAGCCGTTCGACGAGATCGAGAGAACTTCCGCGCCCTCGTAGGTGTGGCCGAAGAACGGGAACGAGAACTCGAGAGAGCCAAACGTCAGCTCGATCGTGCTGTCGTCCGTGAGGCCCTGCGGGTTGCCGATGCGGCTCTCCCAGATCGGCGGCTCGGCGTGGGAGAGAGGCGACGCGCCGGCGACGATCGCGGAGACGACCAGCGACACCAGGGTTGATCGAGACGTCATGGTTTCCCTCCTTTGTTCACCGAACGATGCCTCTCGAGTCCGGCAACGCGCCGCGACCGCGACGATCCAGGTTCATCGCCTCCGAGGTTTTCGTTCGCGACGCCGAAGAAAAATCGATTGGGCCGGCGTGAAGAGAACGGGCGGACACGGCCCGCCCATGTCGGCGTGCCCGACGAACGGATCACGTCAGGGCAGGGTGATGACGTCGATTACGAGCGAGCCGGTGCGTCGCTCGCGAGGAGCGCCAGGATCTCCTCGCATTCGCGCAACACTTCTTCGGGCGGGGCCGGGTGCTGGAAGTGGACGACGTCGATGAGCGCCTGCTTGAATTCGCGTCGGGCTCGAGTTTGCTCGCGGTGGAGGAGATCGGCGTCCATGTTCCAGTGCTTGGCGATCTCGCGGATCGGCATCTCTCCGGCGAATCGGAGTCGCAGGAGTTCGATGCGGCGGAGGGCCTCGGGTCCCTCCTGGCGCGCTCGCTGCTCGTGAAGTTCGCCGGCCGCGCGGACTTGAACCTTCGCCCATTCGCGATCGAAGAGCCGCGACAACGTCGTCTCGCTTCGCGCGATCGCTTCGAGGTCGACCGACGTCGCGGGCGAGCGATTCGCTTGCTTGGCCTGGCGAGCCTCGGCGCGCAACGCGACGTTTCGCAAGACGCCGTAGAGGAACGGCCGGAAGCCGCCCGGCTTCGCCGGGTCGACGGTGTCGAGCACGCCGCCCGATCGAAAGCACTCGAGGAACACTTCCTGCACGACGTCGTCGAGGTCGGCGAGGAACGGCGACTGCGCCCAGCGGCTGCCGAGGTACGCGCGGATCACCGGCTCGTAGCGCTGCGCGAATTCTTCTCGATCTTCCGAGTTACCGGCGGCGGCGCCCTGGATGACGGTCCAACAGGTGGGTACGGCCTTCGACATGACGAGTGATCATAGTCGATCGGACCACCGCAGGAAACGTCGCGCGAGAGGGCGCGTCGACGGGCGGGTCAGTGCGCTCCGAGCACTTCGCGCGCCTCGGATTCCGCGCGGAGCAGCCGTGCATCCGGCTTCGCCATTTTGCTTCGCGACGCGACCGCCTTGTCGAACCACGCGTGCGCGAGAGCGTGCTCGCCGAGTCGCTCGTTCGCCATCGCCGCGAAGAACCAATCGTGAGCATGCCCTCCCTTCGAGAGCGCGAACGACTTGTCGAGTGCCGTCACGCATCCCGCGAAATCGCCGGCGCGATAGGACGCGAGGCCGAGGCTCGTCCACGCTCTCGGGTCTCGTGAATCGATCTCGGTTGCGCGCCGCGCGAGACGAACGGCTTCGTCCGCGTTGCGATCGGACTCGACCTTCGTGATCGAGAGGGACATCGCGAGGTTGGCGAGACACGTCGCGTTCTCGGGCGCCAAGCGAACGGTCTCTCGGAACGCAGCGAGAGCACCCGCATCGTCGTCCTTCTCGAAGAGGAGCGCGCCGAGGTCGTTGTTCGCGTCCATGAAGTTCGGCACGAGACGCACCGCCTCGCGAAACTCTGCTTCGGCGGCGTCGAGGCTTCCGTGCGGTTCGACCCTTTCGCTGGAGCAAGAACCCGAGGTTGAAGCGCACGATCTCGTCCTTCGGATCGAGGCGGCGCGCCTCTTCGAGCTCGGCGAGCGCGCCGTCGACGTTGCCACGGTCCAAGAGGACGGCAGCGAGATTCGAGTGGCTGATGGCCACGCCGGGCGCGAGGCGAATCGCCTCCTTCGCTTCCGACTCTGCGTCGTCGAGCTTTCCTTTCGCGCGGAGCAAGGCGGAGAGGTTCGAGTGTGCGGTCGCCAGATCCGGATCGAGCGACAACGCCCGCCGCAAGCTGGGCTCCGCTTCGTCGTAGCGACCGGTGCCGATGAAGTTGGCTGCGAGGTTGGTCCAGGCCGGTGCGCTGCGCGGGCGCACGGCGATCGCGGCTTGGTTGAATCGAACGGCTTCGTCTTTCCGTGGCGGATTCGATCCGGCGAGCAGGCGCGCGAGTTGGAAGTTCAGCCAGAAGTCGTCCGGATGCAGGAGCTGTGCGGCCTGGTACGTCGCCAGCGCCGCGGCCGAGTCGCCCGCCTGCTCGAGCGCGTCGCCGAGACGATCGAGCGTCGCCGGCGGAAGCTCGCCTGCACTGGCGTCGGCGGCGAGGCGGCGCAGCTCGTCGAGGTCTCTCTGCTGCATCGCGGCGCGAAGGCGGATTCGCAACGGATCGGCGTCGACGGCCTGTGCGACCCGTTGGAGCGTTGCACTTTGCGGATCCTTGTCGCCGAATGCCATGAGACGCGCCGCGGCCCACCCGTCGAGGGCGGTTGCGAGATCGGCGCGGATCGGGCTCGCGCGCATGCGGTCGATGTCGATGGCGGCGCCGGGATCGGGCGCCGCCGGATCGAGCTGATATCGGCTGAACGCCGCCGCATACTCGGCGTCGACCTTCTTCCACGCCAACGAATCGCCCGCGCGTGCGCGGACTTCCTCGACGTGCTCGACGGTCGCGCGATCGGCTGATTCTTCGGCGACGCGCGCGCGTGCCTCCGACTCGTCCTTCGCGACGCCGGCGACGAGGAGCCGTGCGGCGTCGACGGTGTCGCGATCGGCTTCGTCGGGTCGCGCGAGCGCCGAGGCCCGCTGCGCGGCGGCCGTGGCGCGGGCCCACGTCGCGAGGTCGCGCGATTCGCGAGCTGCGGCGCGCAGCGACTGCGCTTCCTCCATCGCGCGGCTGACGTCGCGCGTCGTCTCTCGGTGCCGTGTCGCGCGGTCCGCCTGCACCCAGATCGCGCCGGCGGCGCCGAGGAGGACCGCCGCCGCGAGACCGACGGCGAATCGCCGCGCGCGTTTTTCGGAGGACGCCCGCGCTCGCGCTTCCGCGACGGCGAGCTCGAGTCGTCGCGAACGCTCCTCGCCGGCCGCGCGATGGGCCGCGACGCGCTTCGCCAACTCGCTCGCGCCGCGCGGGCGCGCCGCGGGGTCGGGATCGAGACACGCCTTCGCGATGGCGATCAGCGCGGGCTCCGCGCCGCACGCGTCGAGTCGCGCGATCGCATCGACGACGTTTCCCGCGGCCGCTCGTGGAATCGTCTCGAACGGCGACTCGGCGACGAACGGCGGCCTCCCGGTCAAGATCTCGCACAAGATTCCGCCGAGCCCGAAGACGTCCGACCGCTCGTCGATCGAGGCCACGTCGCCGCGCGCCGCTTCCGGCGAGAGATAGCCGGGCGTTCCCATCACGGAGCCCGAGCCGGGCTCGAGTTCGTCGCCGCCCGCCAGCGCTTTCGAGAGCCCCCAATCCATGACTTGCACTTCGCCGAACGCGCCGATCATCACGTTTGCCGGCTTGAGGTCGCGGTGGATGACGCCGTTCGCATGCGCGTAGGCCACGGTATGACAGACCTGCTCGAAGATCGCGAGGAAGTGCGATCGGTCCGACTCGACGTTCGCTCGCGTGGCGAGGAGATCCTCGAGCGTGCGCCCATCGACCAGCTTCATCGTGAAGAACGGCCGGCCGTCGCGCAGTACGCCGAAGTCGTAAACGGGGACGGTTCCCGGATGCTGGAGGCGGCTGGCGATTCGCGCTTCCTCGACGAAGCGCTCCACGACGCGAGGCCGGCGGCGATGGCGATCGAGAAGCACCTTCACGGCGACTTCGCGCCCGAGATCGAGGTCGCGGCCGCGCAGGACCATGCCCACGCCGCCGCGCGCGATCTCGCCGAGGAGTTCGTATCGGTCCGCCGACGCCCGGCGCTCGGCGGCGCCGCCCGCGACGACGCCGATTTCTCGAAGGACGCTTTGTGCGCGCGGTGTCGACGCGCCCTGCGATTCGAACGCGGCGCGAATGCCCGCGTCGAGATGATCATCGCGGAACGATTCGCCTTCTCGTGGATCGTCGCTCATGCCGTTGCCTCGCTACAGGTTCACCGGTCGTCGCACTTTCGCGCGAGAATCCCGCTGCCTCACCCGAAGCCTTGCTGGGAGGGCATTGTAGACGCGAGGCGTGACCGGTGCGGCGCGCGGTTGCGCCGGCTCGCTCGAGGTTGGGAGTCCCCCCGATCGAGGCGAAAGCCGTCGTTGCTCGCCGGCCGACGTCTCCGCCCGATTCCGAGGAGTGGGGTAGAATTCATACGCGCCGCGTCGCGAAGCCCGACGCCAGCGGACGCACCTCTCGGCAAGGCCGTGCTCGGCCGGATGACTCTTCGAGTCCATCACATGAAAACCACACTCGGTCGCTGCAGCGCGTTCGGCTTCGTTCTCTTGAGCCTTCTCGGAGGTTTCTCCATGCCGGCTTGGGGTCGATGGCCCATTGCCGTGCCCCGGGCGTCGAGTCTTCAGCTGTTTCTGCGCGCGATGAACGACGACCCAGCTCCCGTGCCGACGATGCCCGTCGGCTTGCTTCCGGTAGTCGAGGTCTCGCTTCGAAACTCGGGCAGTGAGGCCGTGGGGCTCGAATTCGAGTTCGAGGACGACAGGCTGTGGTTACCCGGTCGCGGCGCTTCGCTTGAGCTGACGGGACCGTCGAGTCGGCGTCAGGTGTACCAGGCGCGGTGGGATCGTTCGCCGCGCGGAGGACGGAAGCCGCTCGCACCCGGGGAAACTCGGCGAGCCCAACTCCCGCTTGCTTGGCTATTCGCCGTCCCGGACGGCGGCGATTACCAACTGACGGTGACGATCGTCGACGCCCTCGGGCATCCGGCCGTGAGCGCTCCATTTCGCTTTCATCTCGACGCACCGCCGCTCGTGACCGACGTCGATCTGTCCATCGAGGCCAGCAAGTGCGACACCCTTGGCGCTGATGTCACGGCGACGTTCACGAACGTGGGAACGAGCGTGCGAACGATCATCGAGCCGTTCGCGAACTCCATCTCCGGCGGACCGATCTACTGGTTCATCGTGCGAGATCAGGATGGCAACCCGGGATGGAATCTGCAGGGGTGGCGGTGCGGCACCGGCGTGGAGCGCGATCCCGAACCCACGCTGGTTGCCCTCCAGCCCGGCGCGAGCGTCACGATTCCTCAACGAGTCAATCGATCGCTCGATTATGGCCGCAATACGATTCAGCTCCACTACATGCTTGCCGAGCGGCCGTGTCGGACTCTGCCACCGGCGGCCGAGGACCTCGCGATCGGTCGAATCATTTCCGACGAAATCGTCGTCGAGATCCCGGAGTCCGCCGAGAGGAAGTGGATGCGGGTGCCGATCGACGAAGCCGTCACGAACGTAGAGCAGTTGCTGAACGCGAGGGTGATCCCAAAGAGGAGCCGAGAGGGCCTTCGCGAATTGGGATTCGTTTGCTCGCTCATCACGCATCGGTGCGATTTCCGGGAAGCGCATCGGACTCGGTTGAGGCGCGCACTGTCCGACTGGCTGCAGCGTTGCCAGGACTCGGCGGACGAGAGCTTTCTCCGTTGGATGATCGAGATCTTCGCGGACGTCGCCGACTCGACCAGCGTCGCTCTTCTCCGAGAGCTTCTTCTCATCGAACGACTCGGAAATGCAAGCGGCCGAAGCGCGGTCGCGGCGGCACTCGTGCGATTGTCCGGTCGCTCCGAGGCCGTCCCGGTCCTTCAAGACCTCGCGCGGCGTCAGGGCTTCGACGTCCGTCCGGCCGCGTACGCCCTGCAGGCGTTCACGTCGCAGTTCGAGCCGAATCGGCCTCACGCCGACGAGCAAAACGCGCCCGGTCAATACGACGAGGCCACGACGGCCGAGGAATTCGACGTCGTTCGAGAGCGATGGCTTCGGTGGTGGGCAGCGAACGGCGACGCGTGGCTGCAAGGGAATTAGCGCGGCCCCGAGATCGCGAGGACCTCGGGGCCGCGCCGAATCGAATTCCGTCGTTCGGTGTCTAGCACGATTAGCCGGCGGTTAGACCTTTGCGGGGACTTTCTTCTCCATGTGCTCGATCATCGCGTCGGCGAATTGGCTGCACTTGAGGAGCGTGGCGCCGGGCATGAGGCGGTGGAAGTCGTAGGTCACGGTCTTCGCGCCGATCGCGCCTTCGATGCCGCGGATGATCATGTCCGCGGCTTCCGTCCAGCCCATGTAGCGCAGCATCATCTCGCCCGAGAGGATGACGGAGCCCGGGTTGACCTGGTCGAGGTTCGCGTACTTCGGCGCCGTGCCGTGCGTGGCCTCGAAGATCGCGTGTCCGGTGTCGTAGTTGATGTTCGCGCCGGGCGCGATGCCGATGCCGCCGACCTGTGCGGCGAGCGCGTCGGAGAGATAGTCGCCGTTCAGGTTCATCGTCGCGATGACGTCGAACTCCTTCGCGCGCGTCAGCGTCTGCTGCAGCGTGATGTCGGCGATCGTGTCGCGAACCATCAGCTTCTTCTTCCACTTGCCTTCGCCGTGCGTCGGCCAGAGCTTCATCGCCGTCTCGATCTCGGCGCAGACGTTCTTCTTCTGATCGGGCGTCATCATGTCGTAGCCCGGGTCGATCTTCTTCGCGTTGCCCTCGGTAGTGATCTTCGCGTCGGCTTCGCGGTTGCCGAAGATCCAGCTCTCGCGCTCGCTCACGGTTTCGTTGCGGAATTCGCGCGCGGCGAGGCCGTAGCCCCAGTCGCGGAACGCGCCCTCCGTGTACTTCATGATGTTGCCCTTGTGCACGAACGTCACGCTGCGGCGCTTGTTCTTGATCGCGTATCGGATCGCCGCGCGGACGAGCCGCTCCGTGCCCTCGCGCGACACCGACTTGATGCCGATGCCCGACGTGTTCGGGAAGCGAATTTTCTTCACGCCCATTTCGTTCTGCAGGAAGGCGATGAGCTTCTTCGCCTCGGCCGACTCGGCCTGCCACTCGATGCCCGCGTAGATGTCCTCCGTGTTCTCGCGGAAGATCACCATGTTGACGTCTTCCGGGCGCTTCACTGGCGAGGGCACGCCCGCGAAGTACTGCACCGGTCGAAGGCAGACGTAGAGGTCGAGGATCTGTCGCAGCGCGACGTTCAGCGAGCGGATGCCGCCGCCGATCGGAGTGGTCAGCGGGCCCTTGATGCCGACCAGGTACTTCTTGAACGCGTCGAGCGTCGCGTCGGGCAGCCAATTCCCCGTCTTGTTGAATGACTTCTCACCGGCGAGGACTTCCAACCACGTGATCTTGCGTTTGCCGCCGTACGCCTTCGCGACCGCGGCATCGAAGGCACGCACGCTCGCGCGCCAGATGTCCGGTCCCGTTCCGTCGCCTTCGATGAACGGCAGGATCGGATCATCAGGCACGCGCAGTCCGCTCGAACTCATCGTGATGGCATTGGGCATCGCAGTCGCTCCGTTGATGAACGTTGCAGGGAGTGAAAAAAGGCCCCGGACAGGGCGCGGAGTATACCAGCCGCATCCCGTGTCAGGCACCCGCCAACAACAATCCGTCCAATGGGGTCAGACCCCAGACGACGGACGACGACATCCCGTCCAATGGGGTCAGACCCCGGACGACGGCGCTACTGCCCCGACGCCTTCACCGTCATCCCGAGCTGATCGAAGAGGAAGGCGTCGACGTCGACGGCTTCCTCGATCTGCTCGCCGAGCGAGCTGCCGATGCCGTGGCCGCTGTTTGCGCTCGTGCGCAGGAGGATCGGCGCCTTCGACGAGGTCGCGGCTTGCAGGCGCGCGACCATCTTGCGCGAGTGCCACGGCTCGACGCGCGGGTCGTTCGCGCCGGTCATGAAGAGCGTCGCGGGATACGCGGTGCCGTCGACGACGTGGTGGTAGGGCGAGTACGCGAACATCGCGCGGAAGAGATCGGGATCGCGCACGGTGCCGTACTCAGTGACGTTGAACGAGCCGTTCGGCGTCAGCTCCACGCGCAGCATGTCGTAGATGCCGACGTGCGAAACGACGGCCTTCCACATGTCGGGGTGCTGCGTCAGCTCCGCGCCCATCAGCAGCCCGCCGTTGCTGCCGCCTTCGATCGCGAGCTTGCCCTTGGATGTGAAGCCGTCGTCGAGCAGGAGCTTCGCGCACGCCGCGAAATCGTCGAAAACGTTTTGCTTCTTCGTCAGGCATCCGGCTTGGTGCCACTCCTCGCCGAACTCGCTGCCGCCGCGCAGGTTCGCGATCGCGATGACGCCGTCTGCGTCCAACCACACTCGACGCGCGACGTCGAAGTTCGGCGCGATGTTCACGCTGAATCCGCCGTACCCTTGAAGCAGCGTCCGATACTTGACGTCCAACAGATTCGTTCGCTTCTTCAGAACGGTCATCGGCACTTTCGTGCCGTCCTTCGAAGTCGCGGTCCGCACATTGACGTCGACGTCGGCAAAGCTCGCGGAAGATGTGGCGCAGAGCTTCGTCGGCTTCGCGCCGCCCGAAGCGACGGCGCGCAGCCACGCCGGCGGCGCCACGTAGCTCTCGTTTCGAAAGAGGAGATCGTTCGCGCCGACGACGAGAGCTTCGCTCACGGCGGAGATCGGCGGGATCGGTACGTCGGGCATCTGCTTGCCGTCGAGGTCGAACTGGCGAACGCGTGAGGGTCCGCCCACGACGTCGATGATGAAGATCCGATCGGTCGCGGGCACGAACGAGTCGATTGAGGCGTCACTCTCGGGGACGATCGTAACGGCGCCGGCCAGCCGCGGCGTCGCGAGCGGCACGCGCCGGATCTTCCCCTTCGGGACCTCCAATCGCGAGAGGAGATAGACTGCGTCATCGCGGCCGAACTTCGCCGCGATCACTCGGTCCGAGAACGACGTCAGCGCGATCCACTTTCCGTCGGGCCCGCGAAGCCACTGCGCGTATTCGCCGCCGTCGCCGTTCGCGACCGACGCGAGGAGCCACTTGCCGTCGTCGCTCGTCGAGAGCGCGACCTCGGCGATGCGCGGGAACTCCTTGCCGATGGCGTAGACGTCCTTCTCGGTCGGCGTGCCGAGCGCGTGGAAATAGACCTGCTGGTAGAAGTTCATGTCCTCCGGCGCGCGCTCCGTGCCGCGCGGATAGCGCGTGTACCAGAAGCCCGAGCCGTCGAGGTTCCAGGCGACGCTGCCGCCGGCAGTGCCGCCGTTCACGCGCGGGATGACGTCGTCCGTCTCCTTGCCTGAGGCGACGTCGAAGACGCGCACGGTGCCGTCCTCGCTGCCGCCTTTCGACATCGACACCGCGACCCTCTTGCCGTCGAGCGAAGGAACGTAGAAGTCGATGGCGGTCCCGCCCGTCGCATCGATCACGCTCGGATCGACGATGACTCGCTCGTTGTCGCCGACGTTCGTCGCGTCCATCGTCACGAGGAACGGGTGCTGTTTCGGCGGCTGTGTCTTCATCGCGAAGAGCACGCCCTTGCGGTGGGTCAGGTTCGTCCAGTCGACGGACGCGGCACCGAGCAGCTCGGTCAGTCGCTTGCGCAGCGCGGGCGCCGCGGGCAGCGCGTCGAGCACGGCGCGCGCGTGCGCATTCTGCGCGTCGCTCCACGCGCGCACGGCCGCATCGTCACCGTTCTCGAGCCACCGATAGTCGTCGGTGACCTTCACGCCGTGATACTCGTCGACGACCGCCTTCTTCGGCGTCGCCGGAATCGGCGCATCCGCCACCGCAACGGTAAGAACCCCGAGCAACGCGACCCAACGCATCATCGACGTCTCCCTTCCGGCTAACGGTGCCAGGCACAAAACGACGGCGGGACAGCTTGCCCGCGGTCGCGCCTCCGGCGCAAGGACCCACGCCGCCATCTCGTTGGTTCGCGATGCTCGCTGCGGTTACCATGCCCGCATGAAACCCATCGCATTCGCCTTCCTGTGGCTCACGTTACCGGCTCTCCTCGCGTGGCAGACGACGACGGCGCCGCCGCCGGCGCAGCACGAGCCGAGCGTGCGGCCGGGCGTCAACGACGAGTACATGAAGGACCCGGACGTCGCGAAGTGGAAAGCGCGCTTCGAAAAAGAGGGCCGCGAGATCTGGGATCGCCGCGACGAGATCGTCGAGCGACTCGCGCTGAAGCCGGGCGAGTCGGTCGCGGACATCGGCGCGGGCACCGGCTTCTTCTCGTTCCTCTTCTCGAAGCGAGTCGGCGAGAAGGGCACCGTCTTCGCGGTCGACATCTTGCCGGAGTTCATCGACGCGATCCGCAAGGACGCGGCCGCGCGCGGGCTCGCGAACGTGAAGCCGATCCTGTGCAAGGCAGACTCGACCGAGCTGCCGCCGGCATCGATCGACGTCGCGTTCGTCTGCGACACGTACCACCACTTCGAGTTTCCGAAGTCGACGCTCGCGTCGATCCTCGCGGCGCTGAAGCCGGACGGCCGCCTCGTCGTCGTCGACTTCGCGCGCGTCCCGGGCGAGAGCAAGCAATGGGTGCTCGACCACGTGCGCGTCGGCAAGGACCAAGTGATCCAAGAGATCGTCGCGTCGGGCTTCGAGAAGGTCGACGACGTGGACTTCTCGAAGGAGACCTACTTCCTTCGATTCAAGAAGTCCGCGAAGCGCTCGGGTCGGCGGCGCCCAACGATCATTCCGCGCGTCGGCGCTCGATCTCGAAGACGGTTCTAGCCACCGCCTCCCTCGTCGCTCGGCTTCGAGTAGCGACCTCTCGCAGTGCTGCGAGCGCGCGCGGCCCCACCGACACGATGGCTTGCTCGACGGCGTCGCGCACATTGGCGTCGTCGTCGGCGAGCGCCTCGACCAGCCGCGGCACGGCGATCTCAGGCGCGTGCGGCGCCGCCTCGACGAGCGCCATCGCCGCGGCGTGACGCACCGACGGATCGACGCTGTCCAAGAGATCGAGGAGTCGCGGCACGACGTCCGCGCCCATTCGACCGACCGCCCACGCCGCTTCGTTGCGCACCTCGCCGTCGTACTCGAGGAGTGCCGCGAGATCCGCAGTCGCGCCGGCGGCCGCCGGTCCGAGCGCACCGAGCGACTCGGCCGCGCGTCGCCGAACGCGCGCGCTTCGATCGGCGAGCGCGGCCCGCAGCGCCGGGACCGCCACACGCGCATCGCCGCCGACGCGACCGAGCGCGAGCGCTGCCATGTAGCGCACTTCGAGGAACGCATCGTCCAGCGCCGCGGCGAGAGCCGGCGCCGCATCGCGCGCGGGCAGTCCGATCTTGCCGAGCGCGATCGCCGCCCATCGCCGCACACCCGAATCGTCGTCGCGAAGCAGCGCGATGAGATCCGGAACCGCGATTTCGGCGCCGGATCGGATGCGGCCGAGCGCGATCGCAATCGCGCCGCGAAGCTCCGCGCTCGGATCGTGGAGCGCGACCACGAGATCCGGCACGGCGGCGGCCGCCGGCGGACCGATCTTTCCGAGCGCGACCACCGAGGCGAAGCGAAGCGAGGGCTCGCGCCCATGGAGCGCCTCGTGAAGTGTGGGCACGGCCGGCTCCGCGATCGCGCCGAGGACGCCGAGCGTGACCGTCGCCTCCACTCGCACGCCGAGATCGGCATCGCGCAGGCAGCGCACGAGCGCGGGCACCACACTTTCGATTTGCGGACCGACGATCGCGATCCGGCCGTCGTCGGCGTTCAGCTGATTCCACGGCTCTCGATCGAGGTCGCGGATCGCCGAGGCGGCGGCTCGCCGTACGTCGACGCGCCCGTCGTCGAGCGCGCGAACGAGGATCCGGATCGCGTCCGCGCCGAGCGTTGCGAGCGCGGGCCGATCGAGCGGCGGTGGATCGGGCGCGCGGCGGCAGCCGAGGCTGGCGAAAAAAATCGTCGCGACGATTGAACCGGCGCTGTGCATGTCGGGCTCTCCTCTTTCGAGTCCGATCGAGAAGAGCCCGCGGCACTCGAGATTGGGTTCACGAATTCGCGACGCCGCGCGGGATCGACTGAACGAAGTCCACGGTGTCCCCAACCAGCGACGAGGTTTCCCGATGCGCGCCCTCTTCGTCGAGCACGCGTTCGACAAGCTGTTCAGCGCGGGCGTGGCGGCGCTGTCCGCGACACTCAAGCGCGACGGTCACGACGTCGAGCTGCTTCGCGTCGACCACCACGTCAGCGAGGCGGAGTATCGGCGCGAGTTGCGCGCCCGCACGTTCGATCTCCTCGCGTTCCCGTGCATGAGCTTCCAGTGGGAGGGCGTGAAGCGCTTTGCCGCGTGGTCGCGCGCCGTGACGGACGCGCCGATCGTCGTGGGCGGATATCACCCGACGTTCTGGCCCGAGGCCGTGATCGCGCATCCGGCCGTCGACCTCTTGTGCCGCGGCCAAGGGGAGGGCGCGATCCTCGACCTCGCACGCACGCTCGACTCGCACGCGGACCCGTCGCCGATTGAGAATCTCTGGGTCAAGTCGAACGGCGCGGTCGTTCGCAACGAATGCCGCCCGCTCATCTCCGACCTCGACGCGCTGCCACCCTGGGATCGCGAGCTCTTCGGCATCGAATCGCTGATGGAGTTCACGTCCGCGGCGTCGATCTTCCACGGCCGCCACCACATGCCCGCCGCCGCGGGCCGCGGCTGCCCCTACAATTGCACGTACTGCTCGAACCACGGGCTCATGACGCTCTATCGCGGAAAAGGAAAGCTCACGCGAACGCGCAGCGTCGCCGCGTTTCTCGCCGAGCTGCGCGGGCTCCTCGCGCGGTACCCGCAGATAGAGATGTTCGAGTTCTGGGACGAGATCTTCGGCGTCGACAAGCACTGGCTTCGCGAGTTCTCGAGCGCGTATGCGGCCGAGTTCGACGTTCCGTTCTGCGCGTTCCTGCGCGTCGAGCTGGCGACGGACGAGGTCGCCAACTTGCTCGCCGAGGCCGGCTGCCGTCTCGTGCTCTTCGGCGTCGAAGAAGGGAGCGAGGAGTACCGCAAGCGCTATCTCAACCGGCGCATGAGCAACCGCGTCATCGTCGACGGATTCCGCCGGTGTCGCGAGCGCGGCATCGAAACGGTCGCACTGAACATGATCGGGCTGCCGTACGAAACCGCCGGCGTGATCCGCGGCACCATCGAGCTGAACCGCGAGATCGATCCGGACATCCTCTGCGTCTTCATCTTCCAAGCGTTTCCCGGGACCGATCTCTTCGACTTGTGCGTGCGCGAAGGCTACGTGCCGCCGTACGACGCCGAGACGATCCCGTGGATCGAGAACCCGAACGTCCACCTCGTGCAGGAGTCGATCACGCACGACGAGCTGATGCAGTGCTACCGCGACTTTCGCGATCTGCAAGCGGAGATCGAACGCAAGCGCGGCCGCCGATTCATGGGAGTGACTCCGTGTTGATGAAGGAGAAGATCAAAATGCTGGAGGTGAATCGATGAAGGGCATCGCCGCGTTCGCCGGCGTCGCGCTCGTCGCGGCGGCCGGACGTTTCGTGCTCGCCGACGATCCGAATCCCGAGGACTCGCTTCGCATGGGCGCCGACAGCAATCAAGCGTTCGACCTCGAAGCGATCAAAGCCGAGCGGCTCGAGCGTCGCATTGCCGAGGTCGAGTTCGGCGAGGAGTGGAAGCGCATTCGCTGGCGCTCCGGAATCGACGAGGCGCTCGCGGACTCGCGCCGGGAAGGGAAGCCGATCCTCGCGGTGTTCTTCTTGCGCGATTTCGGGCAGGCCGACGCGCCGATGACCTGACACCAGGGTCGACTCGTGAAGAGCGGTCCGCTCTCCAACGGCGACGTGATCGAGTTCGTCAACCGCAACTTCATTCCGTTCGTCCACGACGTCAGCGAAGCGGCGCAGCGCGGGCGCATCGCGGCGCTGCGTCCGTGGGAGGCGAGCTACCTGTCGAATTGGACATATCGGCTCGGGTTCGCGGTGTCGGTCGTCGTGACTCCGGACGGGAAACTGCCGCTCGGCGCGACCGGGATGGCGCGCGGTCACTGGTGGCAGCTCGACCAGTCCGCGAACTTCGTCCCCGAGAAGTATCGACGGTTTCTCGGCGACGCGAAGGCGCGTTTCGACCGACTGCGTGCGATCGACGGAGATCCGACGGCGGCGACGGCCCTGAAGGAGGCACAGCGTCACGCGCTCCTCGACGAGATCGTTCGCGCGATCCGCGACGCCAATCGCAACGAGGACGTGCGCCCGGAGTCCGCCGCCCGCTGATCGACCCGGCGTCCGTCGGCGCGTGCCTGGCACTTTTAGCCGGCGGATTGCGTCACGCGATGAAGAAATTTCCGCGAGGTCGCGGGCCGGTCTCGAACGAGCCCTGGAGGCGGGCATGCGCCGCGCCGGTCGGCCGGCCTGCTTATGGAAGTGGCGCCATCGCGCGGATAGACTCACTCGCTCCAAGTGTCGACCAACCCATGACCGACCCCCAAGATCCGCGGATCACGCTTCTTCTGCAGCGCATGGAAGCCGGCGACGAGAGCGCCGGCGCCGCGCTCGCGCCCCTCGTCCACGCCGAGCTGCGACGCCTCGCCGGGGATCTCATGCGCGGCCAGCCTGCGGGTCACACGCTGCAGGCGACCGCGCTCGTGAACGAGGCGTGGATTCGGCTCGCGGGCGACGGCGACGTCGCGTGGCGTGACCATCGCCACTTCTTCCGCGTTGCCGCGAAAGCGATGCGGTCGATCCTGGTCGATCATGCGCGTCGCAAGGCCGCGCTGAAGCGCGCGGGCGCCGGCGAGCGCGTGCCGCTCGACGACGCGATCGAAGCCTACGAGAAGCGCTCGATCGATCTCGTCGCCGTGGACGAAGCGCTGGAGCGGCTCGCGGCCGTCGACGGCGATCTCGTGCGCCTCGTGGAGCTGCGGTTCTTCGCCGGCCTGTCGATCCCGGAAACCGCGCGCGTGCTCGACGTATCGACGCCGACGATCGAACGCGGATGGCGAACGGCTCGCGCGATCCTGCAGCTCCAACTCTCCGGCGAAGAACTGGGATGACGCCCGAGCGCTGGCGTCGCGTCCGCGAGATCTTCGAGCGGGCGCTCGACCTCGACGCCGCCGAGCGCGACCGATTCGTCGCCGAAGCGTGTGCCGGCGACGACGACCTCGACCGTCGCGTGCGACGCCTCCTCGAGTCCGACGCGTCGGCCACGGACGCGCTCGAGCCTCCGTCGATTCCGGAAGTGAACGTCGCCGAGGGCGCGCGCCTCGGCGGATTTCGCATCCGTCGCGTGCTCGGGAGCGGCGGCATGGGAACCGTCTACGAGGCCGAGCAGGACCACCCGCACCGCGCGGTCGCGCTCAAGGTGCTGCGCCTCGGCCTTCGCTCCGATTCCGCGCTGCGCCGATTCCGATTCGAGTCCGAGGTGCTGGCGCGCCTCGTCCATCCCGGGATTGCGCATGTCTACGGCGCGGGAACCGAGCGCGATCCGGGCGGTCTCGACGTGCCGTGG
>JACOTG010000260.1 GCA_016178505.1 Planctomycetota bacterium | reverse complement strand
CGAATGCTATGGCGCACGCCGCTAGCACAGTCGTGTTCATGTCTTGGTCTCCTCGACCGTGGAACTCAGCTCGTCTTCCTAGCCCGTTGATCTCCGGCTTTCGTCGGAAAGACCATTTCCAGTGCGTCGCCGCTTCGCACGAGACGCAGGCGCGTCGTCGTCGCGAACGCGAGGTGATAGGCCACCCACTCGTCGCGGCCCTGCGGCGCCATCGTCACCCCGAACGGACGGATGCCTTCGACCGGCCCGATGCCCACGAGCTTGCCCGCGCGCCACGCGAGCGCGAACGGGATGAACCCGCGCGGTCGAACGAGGCGCAAGCGGCACTCGAACTCGAAGTCCGGGATGCGCGACGGGAAGAGCCCGAGGCACTCGACCTTCGTCTCGTCGTCGAGCGTATCGCTGCGGTCCGCCGCGAACGTGCGAAGCGCGTCCGAGAACCGGTTCACTTTCTCCCGCGCGCCGAGCTCCTTCGCCAGCGGCTCGGGGTCGTGGCGCAGGAGCGCCTCGATCGCATGCTGCGACCGCTTCGTGACGTCCGCGACGATCGCCACATCGACGCCTTTGGGAAACAGGAGCGCCGCGATCGCGTCGGCGCCCGTCGGTCGCACGCGAAGGCTTCCAGCTTCCAGCGCGACGTCGAAGCTGCCGCCCGTCGGAAGCTCGTAGCGTCCTGTGAACGCTTGGAATTTCTCGGAATCGGTCGTCGCGGTCGCCGGCGGCGCGTCCACCGATTCGCCGAACGCCAGTGACGTGATCTTCTCGCGAACGTCGAACGTGAGCGGCGATCCGTCGAACGACGCATTGCAGAAGATCACGATGCAGACGTCGGCGTCCACGTAGCGCCGGAATTCGGCGCTCGAGCCGAGCGTGCTGCCGCCGTCCATCTTCACGACGTGGCCGTGAGGCGACTCCATCGAGTCCCAACCGCACGCGAAGTCGTTCCGCGCCGGCGTGAAGAGCTTCTTCTTCGCGGCGGCCGAGAGCACGGCGTCGCCCGCGAGCGCGAGATGCCATCGATACATGTCGGCGGTCGTCGAGAGGATCCCGCCGTTGCCGAGCAGGTTCCACTGCGGGAAGTTCTTCTCGAGCGGCGTTCCGTTGTCGCGATCGCCGACGTGCCACCGCGCAACGACGCGCTCGTCCCACTTGGGAATGCGATAGCCGGTCCACTTCATGCCGGCGGGCTCGAACAGTTGATCGTGAAGGAATCGTTCGTAGGACTGGCCCGACGCCTTCTCGACGATCGCCGCGGGCAGGCTGTACGCCGCGTTCGAGTAGCGCATCTCGGTCCCGGGCTCGAAGGCGAGCGGCGCGGCGAGGATCTTCTTCACCGTTTCGTCTCGCGGTGCCTCCTCGTAGTCGCGGCCGGTGTTGTCGATCACTCCGGCGGTGAGCGTGAGCAGGTGATGCAACGTGATCTTCGCTTTGTCGGGCGGCACGCCGTCGACGAACTTCGAGATCGGATCGCCAATGTCGAGCTTGCCCATCATCTCCAGTTTCAGGATCGCGGCTGCCGTGAACTGCTTCGTCAGCGAGCCCGTGCAGAACGCCGTGTCCGCGGTGTTCGGGATCTTGTTCGAGCGATCCGCGAAGCCGTAGCCCTTGTCGATCACGATCTCACCCTTCATCGAGACCAGCACGGCGCCCGAGAAGCCGAACGGCGTAATGCGGGTCAAGTACTCGTCGATCTTCCGACCGAGGTCGCCGCGGACGACGTCACCTTTCTCGGGGATCGTCGAATCGCCGGCGCCGAACGCGAGCGCGGCGAGGACTGCGAGGCCGAGCGAGTGCATGGAATCTCCCTTCTGTTGCACGACTGTCGAAAGCCGGTTAGTTGCGTTGCACGACGTCTTCGGTCACGAGCACGCGGTCGCCGTCGGGTGAGCGAACGCGGCGCGTGACGCGAGTGCCGTCGCTCTCGGTCGTCACGTCCGCACCCTGCGGGATCGCCGCCTCGCGTCGTTGCTCGAGAGCGCGCAGCTCCGCGACGTCGAGCCGTCCGTCGCCGTTCACGTCGGCGTCCCGGTGCACGGCGAGGAATCGTGCCGTCGCGTCGTCGCCCGCCGTGCCGTCGAAACGCACGACGCGAACGCGGCCGCTGGGATCGACGCGCACGTCGACGTCTTCGTGATCCGAGACGGGCCGCGACGCGGCACCGGCGAGCGCAATGACGACCCATGCTCCAGCGAACGCGGCAACGAGACGCCGCGGGCGTCGCCGCGGTGCATCGTCGAGAAGAGCACCGAGGCGCCGTCGAAGCTGAGCACGACCCGCGGCCATCGCCACGAACTCGGGCGCGAGTCGACCCGGCACGCGCCGGTCGACGGCGCGCAGCAGGCATCGCGCGTACTCGGCGGCCGACAGGCGGCCGAGCCGCAAGGCCCACTCGTCGCAGGCGCGTTCGCGCGCGAGGTCGAGCCGTCGATTCACCCAGGCCACGGCGGGCCAGAAGAAGAACAGAGTGCCGGCGAGCCACTGAATGCGACGCACGGCGAGATCGCCGCGACGGAGGTGCGCGACCTCGTGCAGCACGATCGCCTCGAGTTCGTCGGGAACGTCGAGGTGCCGGCGCGACAAGACGAGCAGGGGACGGCGCAAGCCGAGGACGAACGGCGCGGCGGCGTCGCGGCTGACGCGCACCTCCGGCGTGCGTCTCACGCTGAGGCGGCGGCACGCATTGGCGACGACGGCGACCGTGGTGCGATCCGCGAGCGACAGTCGGCGGCAAGAGTCCACGATGCGTCGATGGCGGGCGAGTCGCAGGGCAGAAACGATGGCGACGCCGAGCGCCCACGCGAAAAGAATCGCGATCGCGATCGAGCCTGGAGACGAATCGCCGACAGACACTGTAAATGCGTCGTCACCGATGACGGCCTCGCGATGCGCGAATGAGCGCGACAGCGCGCCGACGCCGCTCGCGAGCGAGAAGCCCCACGACGGGCCCGCGGGCACGAGGAACTTCACGAGGACGACGAGCCACAAGGTCGCGTGCAGCGCGGGCCGCGCGTGTCGTCCGACGACCGCGAGGATCGCCGCCGTCACGAGCGCGAGCGCGGTGCCCCAAAGGATCGCGAGCCCGAGCCAGTGGAGGAGGGGCGTGACGAGGGCACTCACGACTTCGCTCCCTTCCTGCGGCGCGCGGGCGCGCGCCGATCGCGAACTTCGCGCGCGTCGATCTTCGCTTCGATCTCGCGCAGATCGTCGGCCGAGAGGTCCGCGTCCTCCACGAGCCGCAGCACCAGCTCGCCTGCTTGCCCGTCGAACACGTCGCGCAGGAACGACTGCACGCGATCGCGCAGGACCTGCTCGCGGGACACGGCCGGCCGGTACACGAACGGCTCGCGCTCGCGGTCGACGAGCAGGAAATCCTTCGCGGCGAGTTGGTTCATCAGCGTCATCACGGTGGTGTACGCCGGCGCGGCCGCCTTCGAGGTGAGCGCGTCCTTCACGTCCCGAACGGTCCCGGCCCCGAGCCGCCACAAGATCTTCAAGACCTTCAGCTCGGCCCCGGTAATGCCCTTCGCCCGATCCCTCACGTCCAACACCTCCATTACGATGCGACCCGGAATCCTACTACGGGCATAGTAACGGAGTGGTTGCGAAAATCTCGCGAGCTCTGAATCTCCTTCGATTCCTCGAACGGAAAGTGTCTGGGGAGAACAACGTCGCCGAGCAGCGCAATGTGATTGCGAGCGCCGCCGCACGCGCCCCGCGCGGTGGAGAGCGCGGTGTCACTTTGCGGTCGGGAGCCGCTTCCACGTCCATTCCATCGGCGCCTCGGTCGCCGTCGGCTTGCCTTCGATGCGGGCGTGGAGCGCGCCGTCCGCCAGCCAATACAGGATGCGCTGCGGGAAATCGTGCTCGGGGTTCTCGAACACGACCTTCGTGTCCGTCGCTTCCTTCAGGCGAAACGGCGTCGCCGGGCGGCCCTGCGGCATCGAGAAGTAGACGACGCCGTCCTTCGTCTTTTCGATCCGCAGGAACTCGAACTCGGTCATGCGATCGCCGCGGACCTCGCGGTGCAGGCCGAGCATCGCGTTGGCCTTCGGCGGCAGCCAGTGCTCTTCCATCTGGACCTTGCCGTCGTCGCTGCCCCACGCGCCGGCCATCCACGCGAGCTTGTCGACGTCCGTGGGCTCGCTGCGCCGCGCCCACACCGTGCCGGCGATCACGAGCGCGACCACGAGCGACAGCGATCCTGCGATCTTCTTCATGAGGGCCTCCTGTTCTTTTCGCAGCATAGCGACCGCGCGTGGGCCGTCTTGGAAAAATGCGACGCGCCTCAGCGAGCCTCGGTGCCGCGTCCGAGCAGCGCGTCGAGCCGATCGAGCGACGTGAAGTGCTCGGCGAGCCCGGCGTCGCGCGCGAAGTGGGCCGCCGGCGTTTCGCCCGTGAACGCGCGGAAGTCGTGGATGAGGTGTGCCTGATCGAAGTAGCCGCACTCGTCGGCGACGGCGGCCCAACTCGTCGCTTTGGCCGAGCGCACGGTGCGAAACACGTTTTGGAATCGCACGACGCGCGACAACGTCTTCGGAGGCAAACCGACCCTCTCGAGGAACTGCCGCTCGAGGTGGCGCCGGCTGCGACCGACGTGTGCGGTCAGCTCGACGAGGCTCGCGCGCCCGCGCGTGCGAAGGATCTCGCGCACGGCCGCATCGACCGCGACGTCTGCGCGCGGGGCCCGCGAGAGACGCCGCGCGAGGAACTCCTCGGCGATTCGAACCCGCGCCGCGTCGCCCGTCGCGCACCGGAGCGCATCCTCGAGGCGCGAGCCCTCGCGGCCGAAGAGCGCGTGGAGCGCCGCCGAGCGATCCGTCAGCTCCTCCATCCGCGCATCGATTCCGAGGATCGCTCGGGCGCCGCCGGGCCGAAATCGAATGCCCATCGTCGCGACGCGGCCGTCGGGAGCGATCTCGAGCGGTCGCGTCATCTCCCCGACGAGAAAGCTCGAGGGCTGAATCTCCCATCGACCATCCAACATCGCGCGTCGAAAGCGGTCGCCGAGTTGCACGATGATCTCGACACACCCATCGGGATAAACGCGTTCGCTCGCGCGTCTTGCGCCTCCGTCGTCGCGCAAGAACCACACGCACTCGACGAAGCGCTCGAGCGACGCGGCCGGCCGGTGCTCGCGATAGATCATGGCGCGGCGTCGTCGATCGGCGACGCCGCGCGATCAGCGGCCATCGTTCGAGCCCTTCTTGATCTCGCGACGCAGCCACGCGCGCGCGAAGTCCCAGTGCCGCTTCACCGTGGCGATGGAGATGCCGAGCACGTTCGCGGTCTCCTCGATGCTGAGCCCCACGAAGAAGCGAAGCTCGACGACCTTGCACTTCTCGCGCTGCCGGCCGTCGACCTCGAGCTTCTCGAGCGCCAAGTGAACGGCCTCGATGTCCTCGAGCATCTCATCGTCGATCGGTGCGGACGGATGAAAGGCGCTCGCGGTTCGGATGCGCGTCGGCGAAACGCCGCCTCCGCGCTTGTCCGCTTTTCGCGCGCGCGCTTCGTCGACGAGGATGCGACGCATCGCCGTGGCCGCGGCGCTGAAGAAGTGCGCGCGGCTCTCCCATCGTTCGTCGCGGTTCTGCACGAGACGGATGTAGGCCTCGTTGACGAGCGCGGTCGTCTGAAGCACGTGGTCGTCGCGCTCGTGCGCCATCTGGCCCCGGGCGACCAGCTTCAGCTCGCCGTAAACGCGGTGAAGGAGCCGCTCCCACGCCCCGACTTCGCCGGCGTTGACCTCGCCGAGCAAGCGAGTGACGTCCTGGGATGCCTCGGTCATGGCGAAGGGCCCTCGGGGGATGAGAAACGTTGGTCCCCAAGATACCGGATTCGCCAAAGACCGAGAAGCCGGCCTGGCAGACGCAACCGCGCGGCGCGACGTGGGAGACGCCGGCGGGGCGACCTGCACCACAACCTCGGTCATCGACGTCAGCTCGGGGCACCGGACGCCGCGTCGGGAGCGGCTCCATCGACCGTCTTTTCACGGGCGCACGGAAGGCGGATTGCCGTCGTTCTCCACGTCCCGCCCTCGAACTCGGCGTCGATTCTCGTAGGCGCACCTTCCGAATTCATGAGCCACGGTTCAGCTCCTTTCCGCCTCAATGAACGGACGTGACTCAAACGCTCGATGAAAGGAGAGCAGACATGCAACCGTTCACGCGATTCGTGGCACACGGATGTCTTCTGGCCGTTGCCGCGGGAACGCTCACCGTGCCGGCATTGGCTCGGCAGCTTCCGACCCGTCCCGTTCGCAACGTTGCTTCTTCGACGTCCGGCCTTTCCCCGGCCGACGTCGAACGCAAGCTGCGCGAGGGCGGCCGGCTTCCGATTTCGAAGTCAGCGCCCGATGCGGAGGCGCCCGCGCCGCCCCTCGGCGTCGTCGCACCGCCGAACGACGATTGTGCCGCGGCACAGCCGGCCATCATCGGCACCGTGGCGTTCGACAATCAGGCGGCGACGGCTCAAGCCAGCGATCCGCCATTTCCATGCGGCGGCGGCGGCGCCCCGTTCAACAGCCTGTGGTACAGCTTCGCGCCGGGCGTGGGCGGTGACTACACGATCGACACCTGCGGCTCGACGTTCGACACCTTGCTCGCGGTCTGGACGGGCGCGGCATGCGGTCCGTACGTAAACGTCGGGTGCAACGACGATGCGTGCGGACTTCAGTCTCAGCTCACTGTGAGCCTGCTCGCCGGAACGACGTATCGAATCGAAGTCGACGGCTTCGGAACGGCGACGGGGACGGGCAGCCTGACCGTCGCGCGAGTCGGCGGGGGGCCCGTGAACGACAACTGCGCGGCGGCGATCGTCGTTCCCCCGAACGGCCCATTCCCGATCCGGCGCGCCGAAGACACCACGTTGGCGACGACCGAGGCGACCGATCCGCTGCAGAGCTGCTCGTTCCTCGGTCCCGACCAGAACTCGCACTCCGTGTGGTTCCGCTGGACGCCGACCACGACGGCCGATGCACTCGTCGAGACGTGCGGCTCCGACTACGACACGGTGCTCACCGTGTACACCGGTGTTTGCGGCGCGTTCCAGGAGATTGCATGCAACGACGACGGCGGAAGTCCGAACTGTGCCGTCGCTCTGCAGTCCGGAGTGTCCTGGCGCGCGATCGCCGGTCGCGAGTATTTCGCCGAGGTCACGCGCTTCGGGCTCGGCCCTGCCGGCAACCTCGTCATCGCCCTCGACCGCGGCGTCGCCCTCCCCGACAACGACGACTGTGGCGGTGCGACGCCGCTCGCGGGCGGCGGCCCGTTCCCGATCGCCGGCAATCAAAGCACCGCCGGTGCGACGGTCGCCGTGGACGATCCGGTGCACACGTGCACGGGTCGCGCGGACGTCGCCTCGGTCTGGTTCTCGTGGACGCCGGCTGCGGCGTTCAATGCGACCTTCCACACGTGCACGAGCAACTTCGACACCGTCGTCGCGGTCTACACGGGCGCGTGCGGCAATCTCACCGAGGTCGTGTGCAACGACGACTCCGCCGTGGCTCCCTGTCCGGCCACCCTACAGTCGGTCGTCACGTGGCCCGCGACGGCGAACACGCGATATCTGATTCAAGTGTGCGCGGCGAATGCGGGGCCCGGGGGACAGCTCAACTATTCGCTCGACTGTGTGGCGCTCCCACAGTGCAACGTGAACTTGAACCTCCCCGACTTCGTATTCCAAACGGCGGACGTCCAGGCGACCGCGGCGGGCGTGCCCGCGGGCGGCGCGTATCAGTGGGAGCGGATCCAGAACGGCGCGGGCCGCGTGAACCTGGTCGCCGCGAACAACCAAGCGACGGTGACCGGAACACAGGCGAGCGGCGCGCTCAACGACGTGACGATTCGCGTGACCTATACGGCGCCGAACGGCGCAGTCTGTCGGGCCGACAGAAACCTCACAGTCGTGCGGCTCGAACTCACGCACATCAAGTTCGACCACAAGGGACCGAACCGCAACCTGACGGACGCGCTCAACATCCGGAAGAGCGCGACCGAGGACCTGGCTCACACCGGCAACGGCGTGGGTTCGGGCGAGTGGGTGTCCGCCGGACAAGCCGAGGCTGCTCGAAACGAGCCGGCACTGTACGTCGCCAATCAGGCGGTCACGGTCCGCGTGCGCTTCAAGATCCAACCGGCGGCCATCACGTCGGCACGGATCGGCGCTCGTGCGCAGGGAACGCTGTTCGCCGGCGTCATCCCTCAAGTGGTTCGATTCGCAGGAGGCCGGAGCAACCCCGGGTACGTCGAGATGACGATGGATCAGAGAACTCCGAATCGGATCGACAAACTGCAGGGGCAGCTCCAGTGGTACTGCAACCAGCTCAACGGCGGTCCAGTCGACGAGGTGTCGAGACTGACGGGGCCGCACACGTTCTACGTCGTGCTCGGTGTGCCGCAATCACCCTGGTACGGTTCGGAGAGGCAACATCCGTGGGTGAGTGCACTCGAGTTCACGATCGCCCGCGCGGGGACGCTGCAGAACAACACGATTCCCATCGCCGCGTCGACCATCACGACGTTCGTCCACTCGGGCTTCGGCTTGAAGTACGACATCGCGACTGGAGCTTGCCGCTACTGTTGGAGCGGGTACGGCCAGGTCGACTTCGCGTTCAGTTCCTTCATCAACCGCACGTCGCAGATCGTGAATTGCGTCGACTGTGCAGCGGCGATATCCACGATGATGAATCTCGTTGGAGGGACGTCGCAGTACCTGTTCTTGCAGCCGTTCGGCTACATCCAACGCGGCAACCTCATCGGTCGTGGGGACTGCAACAATCCATTCATCGTTGGTGGGGCGTCGCGCGTCATTCGACAGTTGTGCCTCGGGGTGAACTGCGTCACGGACATCGTCGCACCGTTCCGCACGCGCTTTGGAAACCACGCCTTCACCATCATGAACGGCGGGATCTACGACGCCTGCGTCGGTCCGCATCTTGGAACGGAAACGCCGCTGCAGTACTTGCAGGGGGCGATCGACTTTTCGACCTACTGGGAATGGATCGTGTCCGGTGGAGTGTTGAACATTTACCCGTACAACACGGTTCGCGTGTACTGAAAGGGGAGTGTCATGAACATTCGATTGAACCGACTGGCGTGCGTCGGGCTTCTTGCCGGCGCGATCGTCGCGCCTTGCGGAGTATCGGTGGGCCAAACGAGCGGAGTTCCGATGAAGCTCGGCTTCCGATTCAACCCGGCCGACTATCCTTCGCTCGCGGGGTACGCCGTCGCGAACGACGTGCTCGACTTCCAATTGACCGGCGACGACAAGCTGATGCGACGCGTGCTCCTGACGAATCAGGACTCGACGATTCGGGTCGTCGTCGTCGTGAGCCGCGTGGCCGGCGATGCCATGGACGGCATGTTCGCGGTGCTCGGCACGATGAGCGACCGCGCCGCGGACGAGCACTTCGTTTCGGCGGTCTCGGCCGGCATCGCGCTCGGGGACAAGTGTCTCGTGGGCCCGGAAAGCAACCGACAGCAGGCGTTCGGAGAAATTGCATTCCGGCGCCAGAACGTCTTCGTCGACGTCGCGGACTTCGGCGAGGCTCCGAAGAACCTCCTTCCATTGGCATCGGCGATCGACGAAGCCATTCGGGTGCTTCCCGACGTGACGCAAAGCGACTTCAGCGCGCGGCGACCCCTGATTCGCCGGTTTGACGCGACGAGCACGCGAGTGCGCGGTGGCGACAAGGTGGCGCTCCGGCTCAAGGGTGCACCGCGCGCACCGCTCGCCACGATCACGAAGACGTACGTGACCGACGACGGCGATGTCGCCGAGGGAGCCGTCGACGCTTTCATCGCGGGCGGCAACCCCGGCCCGCAAACGTTGAGGGTCGTCGTCTCGACCCCCGAGCTTCTCTTCGACGTCGCACAGATCGAGTTCACCGTGACCGACTGACGATCGAGCGAGCAACGCGCCAGGGCATCGAGCGTCGACTGACAGCAGTGGTTCAGAGGATGCTCGGGGCCCTGGCGCGTATTCGTCGAGTCGACTCCTCGCTCAGTTCTTCTCGAGCAAGGCTTTCCTCGAAGTCACGACTTGCTCGGCGGTCACATCCAACATCCCGGTCAGCAGCGGCAGTCGGTGAATTTCGGGCCACGACGGAACCAACGCCGCTTCCTCCGGAGTCAGGTTGGCCCCGAGTTGCTTCAGTGCCTGGACGCAGTGTTTCTCGATCCCGTCGCTTCCGTAACAGTGACTCTCACGGACGAACTTTTGAAGCACGTCGATGGCTTCCGGCACGCGGTACTCGACGATCTTGTCGAGCGCCCAAGCTTGCGCGAACCAGCCGTGGACATCCCCGAAAGCCGACGTGTGTCCAGTCACGATGTCGAGCAAGAGCCGTCTCGTTTCTTTGGAGTGCGATTCCGATCGAATCTGGATCGCCGCCAGCACTTTTCCCATCGCTTGCTCGCGAGCCTGGACGCGGATGAAGTTCGTCGGGTGGTTTCGAGACATCCGTTCGAAGACGGCGAGCGCGGTGCAGAGGTCCTCGAGGCGCGGAAGCGTCCAGATGATGCCGTGCAGATATGCGAACACGTCCGGAGTCAGATCGAGATGCTCGATTCGATCGAGGGCATAACGCGCCGCGCTGCCGCCGATCCGCAGGAGCGGGATCGCCGTGAGGTCCAGGAAGCGAGCGTCATCCGGCGTCTTCAGGGCTTCGACGGCGTCCAGGTTTTGATCGTTCGCGAGAAAGCCGATGGCGTTGACGGCAAGCCGGACGACCCAGTCGGGCTCGCCCTTGCGAACGAGATCGACGAGATGCGGCACCATGTCGTGACCGCCCGACAGCACCATTGCCAAACTGCCGAGCCCATCCCGCGGTGGTGGGCAGCTGCCGCACATCACCATTGGCTTACCGTACTCCAACGCCCGCTCCATCACGGCGGCCGGATCGATCGGCGCATTCGTCTGACACGGCGCGTACGGCGAGGTGAGCAAGATCACGAACCCAACGAGTGCGGTCAGCATGTCCATTCTCCGATGCAAGCGGGACGACTTGGACTCGATCGTAGACTCAGCACGCTCGCGATGCCAGGCGGCAGTTGATCGGCGAGGCGATGGCGCGCGTCGAGTATCATGCGCCGTCGCTGTCTCAACGGTTCAGTGGAGGTCGTCGCACATGAAACGTCTGATGATCGTCGCGGCACTCGCACTCGGGAATTCGGCGTTCGCCGGTGACCTCGAGGGGACACAGCCGCGCGAACTTGGCTCGGTCCGCTGGCATCGGCAGCTCGATGAAGCGCTCGCCGATGCGAAGTCGTGGGGCAAGCCGGTCTTCCTCGTCTTCCAGGAGATCCCCGGCTGCGGCACGTGCGTGGGCTTCGGGCAGCGCGTGCTGTCGCATCCCGTTCTTGCCGACGCGATCGAAAGCGAGTTCGTGCCGCTCGCGATCCACAACAACAAAGGCGGCCACGACGCCGATGTCTTGAGGAAGTACGACGAACCCGCGTGGAACAACCCGGTCGTGCGCTTCCTCGACGCGCAGGGCAAGGACGTGATCGCGCGAAAGGACGGCGTGTTCGACGCGGGAGACGTCGGTGCGCGGATGATCGCGGCGCTCGAGGCCGCGAAGCGTCCCGTGCCCGCGTACCTGCGCCTCGCCGTCTCGGAGCTTCGCGCGGCGCGGGCCGAGAAGGCGACGTTTGCGATGGCGTGCTTCTGGGAAGGCGAGTCGCAGCTCGGCGCGCTCGACGGAGTGCTCGCGACGCGCACGGGCTCGCTCGAGGGCCGCGAGGTCGTCGAGGTGCTTTTCGACCCCGCGGTCGTGTCGCTCGCGGATCTCGGCAAGAAAGCGGCGAACGTCGGCTGCTCGTCCATCGCCGGCACCGCGCGCGATGCGTCGCGCTCGGACCAGAAGTACTACCTCGAGCGGTCGCCATTGCGATTCCTTCCGCTGACGCCGCTCCAAGCGACGCGCATCAACTCGGCGCTTCGATTTGGGCGCGACGGCAGCGAGTGGCTCGGTCCGCGACAGCAGGCGCTGGCGAAGCGCATCGAGCAAGCGCTTGCCGCGAAGTCCGATGCGTTCGCCGATTTCTCGCGCCCGGACTCGCTGCCGGATCTCGCCGAGTACGAGACACGATTGCGCGAGCGCCTGGACCGCGCGCAGCCGGCGAACTCGCGGTAGTCGGTTCGACACGCGATGCCCGTTCCTTCACGCGAGGTCTTCTTCGCCACGTGCGCGCCGGGCATCGAGCCGGTGCTGCACGAGGAAATCCGCGCGCTTCGGCTCGGCCACGTCGAGCGACAGGTCGGCGGCGTTCACTTCGAAGGAACGATCCGCGACGCGTGGCGCGCGAACCTCTGGCTTCGCACCGCGGTGCGCGTGCTCCAGCGCGTCGCGCGATTCGAGGCGAGCGACGCGAACGCGCTCCACGCGGGCGCGTCGTCCGTCGACTGGAGCCGATTCGTTCGCGCCGACGGGACGTTCGTCGTCGACGCGCGCTCGAAGGAATCGGCGCTCGATCACACGCTCTTCGTCGAGCAGCGCGTGAAGGACGGGATCGCCGATCAGTTCCGCGCGAAGTCTGGCCGCCGTCCGTCGGTCGACAAGGAGTCGCCGGAGCTGGGCGTGCACGTGCACCTCTTTCGCGACCGCTGCACGCTGATGGTCGACACGTCGGGCGAATCGCTGCACAAGCGTGGCTGGCGGCGATTCCAAGGTCGCGCGCCGCTCGCCGAAACGCTCGCCGCCGCGATCGTCATGATGTCGGGGTGGGACCGTCGCGCACCGCTTCTCGATCCGTTCTGCGGCTCGGCGACGATCCTCATCGAGGGCGCGCTGCTCGCCGCGAACGTCGCGCCCGGTCTCTTTCGCGAGCGATTCGGCTTCGAGCGCTGGCCCGGACACGATGCAGGCGCGTGGCAAGCGATGCGCGAGACCGCGCGCGCGGAGTCCGCGTTCCCGCCGAAGCTCGTCGTGCGCGGCTGGGACCAGAACGCCGAGTTCGTCGAGAAAGCGCGCGAGAACGTCGCGGTCGCGGAGCTCGCGGATCGCATCGTGCTCGAGGTCGGCGGCGCGCGCGACTTCGAGCCGCGTCGCGGCTGGAACGCATGGATCGTGACGAACCAGCCGTACGGCGAGCGCGTCGGCGACGAGCGCGACCTCGAACTCCTCTATCGTCGATTCGGCGAGCGCCTGCGCGAGTTCGCGGTCGGCTCGCACCTCGCGTTGCTGAGCGGCAATCCGCGCCTCGCGCGCTCGCTCGGCCTGAAGCCGGATCGCGTCGTCGCGCTCAAGAACGGCGCGCTCGACTGCGAGCTGCTACTCGCCGAGATCGCGGGTTGATCGCTCGCCGCTCGCGCATCCGCCCGATTTCGTCACTACTTCTGAGGCGGCGTTGGAGTCACCACTCGTCGTGCGGGGAATTGCTTGTCTCGGCGCCCGAGCGCCTTCACCCATTTCTGCAGCTCTCGAAACGACTCTTCGGGTGCTCGATCGATCACGTACACGTCATGATCGAGCCTCCATACCGCGGAGACGCCGCCGTCGGTCGACCAGTAATTCTTCCACCGTGGAGGAATGCCGAGTGACGGCGGCGGCGGAGATGCGTCACTTGGCTTGAAGACGCGCAGGAATGCTTGAAGAAACTCATTGGCGTCTGCTTGACTGTCCCAGGTGGTCGCCCACACGAGGAGAGATTGCGCCGGCTCGATGCCGGTCTTTCGATAAACCCGATATGTGTCGCCATCCCAACCCGCTGCCGCGACCATCGCACCGCCGATCCCAAAGAACGGCTCCAGCAAGATCTTGATTTGAAGTTCGCCGAGCGTGTTCTCCTTCACCAACTCCCACGAGTCCGCCGGGAGCGGGAAGTCCTTCGTGAATCGAAGTGCCGTGGGCTCGTCGCGCGTCGCCGTTGCGTACTTGCTCGGATGCAAGATCTGCTCGGTGCTCGTCGGCGGATCGCGGTAGGCACGATCGACGCCCGTCCACGATCCGTCTTGAGTGAGGCTCAGGCAAAACGCGAGACCCTTCACGTAGGGGAACATCAACCGTTCGCGCAAGAGGAGCGGCGCGGCATCGAACGCCTCCCCGAAGCCGCGCTCCCGGACGGCGTCCATCATCAAGTCGGTCATGAACCCGAACACCGTGGGCGACGTCCTCAAGAGCGATCGTCCGTTGGGACCCACGCGATCGACGAGTTCCGCCAGCATCGCGTCGCCCTCGATGAGCGCGGCGACCGCGTTGCTCGCATCGTCGTCGGCGCTCGCCCAGCGCTCCAGCGACGCGAGATCGAAATGCTGATCGGTGAGCGCGTGCGTCATCTCGTGCGCGACGATCCCGCGCTGCAGCACGAGGTTTCGGGTGTCGGCCCTGGAGGCGTCTACCGTGGCGGTCGCCACCGTCCCATCGGAAGGAAGAAAGAGCGTGTGCGAGTCGAGAGCAAAGAACGCCGACGTCTGCTCGGCGTGCATGGCGACCGAGGTGCTTCGGAGACTCGTGCTCCGCGGAAAGAAGCCGAAGTGTGAGTAAGCGATTTGGTCGGCTTCGTCTCGGCTCGGGCCGCTCGACGCGGAAAAGAGGTCGCTGACCTTCGCAGCGAGTGCCTCGCGATCGAGCATGCGCGCATCGACCGGCTGTCGAAACGTCAAATCGCGCACGCTGGGGAGCGTCCTCGAGTAGGCGTCCACCCAGCGCCGCTCGGCATCGGCCCACTTCCCTTGCGCTGCCAGCTCGTCGCCTTCGCGCCTGAGATGTTCGCCGTCGGCGTCGGGCGCCGTCTGGCTGCGGCCCACCACGGCAACCGAGGCGAGCACGGCGGCGGCCAGGAAAGCGAAGACGTGCGAGCGCATGTTCTCCTTTCAGTTGGGTGCGGCTCGACATGTTACCCGAGGGCGCCGAGAATTGCCGTTTGCCGGCCGTTCGGTCCGGCATTCCCCCATCGGGGGGTGATGGTCTCGAAAGGAAAGTGCGCCTTGGAGCGACTCCGCTTCGCGGTCCGGACGATGATCGTCCTAGAGCGGGCGCGACGATCGTCCAGCCTCGAGTGGTGCGCGACGTGGCTACCGCGGTAACATGCTCTCTGCTATTGGAAAGCCCTATCCTCGTCCTGTTGTCGCGGGTCGCCCAGGAAGGTGCACGATGATGCGTACCCGTATTCCGCCCGGCGTCTCGGTTCTCGCTCTCGTGGTCGGAGTCTTCGCGACAGAAGGGCGTTGTCAAACGACCGTTCGCGTCAGCGTCGACTCGACCGGCGGCGAGAGCAACGGCTCCAGTCGCTATCCGTCGATGTCCGACGACGGTAACCGCGTCGTCTTCGAGAGCAACGCATCGAACCTCGTACCCGGCGACACCAACGGGGCGCCAGACGTTTTCCTGCGCGACCTCTCGACGGGGACGACGACGCGCGTCAGCGAGGACTCGCTTGGGGCCGAGGCCCACGGCCAGAGTGTGCAGCCCTCGATTTCGGCAGACGGGCGATTCGTGTCGTTCACGAGCTACGCGCCCGACCTCGTCTCTGGCGATACGAACGGCGTCCAGGACGTCTTCGTGCGCGACCTCCTCGACGCAACCACGACCCGCGTGAGCGTGAACTCGTCCGGCGTGGAGGGCAACAGCACGAGTGGAAACTGGTTCAGCTCGCTCTCGGCAGACGGTCGGTTCGTCGCCTTCGCGAGCGACGCGACGAATCTCGTCTCCGGCGACACCAACGGAATCCCCGACACGTTCGTTCACGATCGGCTGACCGGCGAGACGACGCGCGTCAGTGTCAGCTCCACCGGCGCACAAACCACGAACGGGTACAGCTTCATTCCGTGGCTATCTGCAGACGGCCGCTACGTCACGTTTCAGAGCGTCTCGACCGATCTGGTACCCGACGACACCAATGGCCTAGGCGACGTCTTCGTCCACGACCGCGATTCGCAAGTCACGACTCGCGTGTCCGTGAGCACGTCCGGTGCGCAGGCGAATGGCGACTGCGGCATCGCTTCGATCTCGGGTGACGGGCGCTTCGTCACGTTTACGTCGAACTCCACGAGTTTGACGCCGCAGAGCGGAAACCGCTACAACGTCTTCGTCCACGACGCCATGACCGGCGAAACCGCGACGTGCAGCGTGGGTCGTGCGGGCGCGCAGTCGGACGGGGATTCGTATTGGTCCGCCATCTCGCCCTCGGGTCGGTACGTTGCGTTCCACAGTTGGGCCGACAACCTGGTCGATGGCGATGCGAACCACGCCCGAGACACATTTCTCTACGATCGGCCCGCGGCGACAACGGAGTTCGCGAGCGTCGACTCGAGCGGCCAGCGCTCGAATGGGTCGAGCGGGTTCGACTACAGCCGACCCAGCATTTCACGTCGCGGACGATCGGTGGCATTCGAGAGCGTCGCGAGCAACCTCGTCCCCGACGATCACAATTCCGTCATGGACGTGTTCGTGCGCACGTTCCGCCGCACGCGAGTCGAATCGGTCCTGCCGACGGCAGGCACCGAGGCAGGTGGTGAGCGCGTCTATGTTCTCGGTGACGGGTTTGCTGACATTGCGCACACGACCGTTCGATTTGGCTCAACGCCGGCGATGCTGCTGGCCATCGAGTCCGATCGAATAGCCGTGACGACCCCACCCGGAGTCGACACGGTCGACATCGTCGTGTCGGACGACAACAGCACGGCGACCCTTCCGGCGGCGTACACGTTCGTTGCGCCCGCGCTCGCCGCGCGCGTTGGAAACGTCAATGCAGGACGAGGGGACCGGGAGAATGTTCTCTCCTTGAATGCGGTCTCGGGCGACCCGACGACTCGCGAGGTCGCATTGACCGTGAATCGCTCGATCACGGTCGTGATGTCGACGCCGTCGAGCCGCTCGAGCGCGAAATTCGCGCTCTATGCGTGGCAGGGCGAGCCGACCGCGGCAACGCTGACGTTGCTGCCGCGCGGGCTCGGCTTGCTCGTGTTCACGGCACCCTTCGTCAGCGCGGTGCCGCAGCCCGCGGTGATCTGGAACAACATCGGGCACAACTCGACGCTCGGCGCACCCAGCCTCGCGTCGTCATCGGCGCCGTCGCTCGTGTTTCGCCGGCAGCGAGGCGCGCAGCGGCCCGCGGTCGCAACGTTTCAGGGCCTCATCGAGGACTCGGCGTCGCAGATTCCAGAAGGCGTCAGCGTCACGAACGCGATCGTGCTGCGGATCGTCCCGTAGAGTCGCCCTCGACGATCACGCCGACGCCGGCGCGAGCATCGGTTGCGCCGGATCTCACTTGCCGCCCCGCCAGACTCCCGCTTCAATCTCCCGCATGCGCAGCCCGACGCTCCGCTCGCGTCTCCAAGCGAGCGGCATCCGCCGCACGGGCGGGCCACGAAACGGATTTCGTTACAGGTGCGCAAACGGCGCCCGCGCGGGTGCGGCCGACCTCGCCCGGATTGCGGCTCTCGAAATCCCGCCCAACTGGAAGCAGGTCGTGGTCGCGTCGTCGTTGCGCCCGCACTTGCAGGCGATCGGTCTCGATGCGGCCGGTCGCTGGCAATACCTCTATCGGGCGTCGCACACGGCGGGACGCGTGCGCGACAAGTTCGAGCGCGTGTCGGCATTCGGCGCCGCGCTTCCGGCGCTGCGCCGCGCACTCCATCGCGACCTCGCCCGAAAGGGGCTGCCGCGCGAGAAAGCAATTGCGGGCGCGCTGCTTTTACTCGCCGAGTGCGCGATTCGACCGGGCAAGGCCACGTATGCGCGCGACAACGGGAGCTTCGGTCTCGCCACGCTGCGCTCGACGCATGTGGAGATCGAGGGCGATCTCGTCCGGCTGCGTTTTCGCGGCAAGCATGGGCAGCCTCAGCGCCACGAGCTGCGAAGTCTTCGTCTCGCACGGATGATTCGCGCGATGAAGCTCCTACCGGGGCCGGAGCTGTTCAAGTATCGCCGCGCGAATGGCCGGGTGTGGGATCTTCGGGACAAGCATCTGAACGCCTACGTCAAGCGCACGATGGGCGCGACGTTCAGCGCGCGCGACTTTCGCACGTGGGCGGGGACCCTGATCTGTGCGAGCGCATTGCGTCGCGAAGCGGACGCGAGGCACGTCCTCCCGGATTACGCGATCACCCGGGCCGTGCGCGAGACGGCGTCGCATCTCGGCAACACGCCACGAGTGGCGCGCGAATCGTACGTGCATCCGACGGTGCTCGAGGCCTTTCGCCAGGGTCGCGTGGTGTCGTATGGGCTCGAGCAGCCGGACTCGTTTCTCGAGGGCGATCGTGCGGAAGCCAATCGCTCCCGGCGCGCGCTGCTGGAGCTGCTCCACGAGACGGCGTCGCGGCGGGACGTCCATCGGCGGAGTCGTCCCGCGACGACCGAATGCGGCCATGGGCGCGGGGCCGAACGGTCGTCCGTGCGTAAGATCGCCAATCGAATATGAGCCTGTGTTCATGCGGGTGCGCGCGCTCGGCAAGGGCGTTGGATTGGCAAAACTCGAACGCACCGCGGATCGAGCAGGCCGTTGCGAAGATCCTCGCGGACTTCCCGCGGGCTCCCGGTCGGTCGGCGAAGCCCTGACGGGAACACGGGAACCCGTGGAGTGGATGACGAACGCGATCGTGCGCTGCGTCGCTCCGTCGATCCGCGGCCGACGATCAGCGGGCCGGGAACGGCTCGCTCGGCGTTGCCTTCGTCACGTGCACGTGTTTCGGTCCGCGCGTGACGACGACGCACCACTTCGCGATCGCGTCGAACGCGTCGTCGGCCACGCCGTCGATGAAAAACACGTCGGAGCCGCGGCGAACCAGGCCCGAATTCGTCGTTCCCGTCGACCACTTGTGCCATTCGCTCTCGCCACCTAAAGCGGTCCAGTTTCTGGGCGCGCGCGCACGCATGAGCGCGTTGGCGAATTCGATCGCGTCCTCTTCCGTGTCCCACGTGGTGGCCCAGACGAGCAGCGTCTCCGCGGGGTCGCTCTCCTTTCGGCGATAGACGCGATAGCGATCGCCGCCCCAGCCCGAGGCCGCGACCCGGCTCTCGGGCGCCGTCATCGCGGGCCGGAGCAGGATCTCGATCTGGAACTCGCCGAGACAGTTTTCCGTGACCAACTCCCAGTCGCTCTCGGGAAGCGGCGCCGCGCCGTCGAACGACAACGCGATCGCCTCGTCGCGCGTCGTGGCCGCGTACTTCTCCGGATGCAAGATCTGCTCGGTGCTCGTCGGCAGATCGCGGAAGGCGGCGTCAACCTTGTCCCACTTTTGGTTCTGCGTGAGCGAGCCGATGAAGCTCCAGCCTCTGAAATAGGGGAACACGAGCGACTCCTTCAGGAGAAGCGGAGCGTCGGACATCGCTTTGCCGCCGCCGAACGCGCTCGTGAACGAGGCGATCGCGCTCGTCAACGCGGCGAGCTTCTCGGGAGGCATGCTGAGAAAGCTTCGTCGACCGCGACCCTCTGAGTCGAGCAGCATCAACATCGTCGCGTCGCCTTCGACGAGCCCGGCGATCGCTCGCTCGACGTCGTCGTCGTCCTTCACGGACTTGTCGATCGAGAAGAGGTCGAAGTGCTGGTCGTCGAGCGCGTGATCCATTTCGTGGGCGAGCGACACTTTTTGCTCGTCGGCATCGAACGACGGCGCGGATCCGAAGAGGCTGCTCAAGAACCCGTGCTTCTTCGGCGCGTTCGGGTCCTCGCAGATGAGGTAGAGCCGCTTCGTGTCAGGGTCGTAGAAGCCGGCGATCTGCTCCTCGAGCACGGATGTCTGCGCTTCGACCCAGTCGCAATCGGCTGGAATGAGACCGAACCGCTTGAGTGCGATCTCTTCGCGCCGCGCGTCTTCGACGTCGTGTTCCTTCTCCATCTCCGCGAGGAGCTTCTCGCGAAGGGCGGGACGCGTGAGGAACTCGGCGGGCACCGGATGGAGGAACGGGAGGTCGCGCTCGGTGGGAATTCGCACGAGCAGAGCCTGGCGCCAGCTCTCGAGTGCCTCGGTGTACTTGCCGTCGGCGGCGCTGCGATCACCCGCCTGCATGAGCTCGTCCACCGGAGACGCCGTTCCGTCGACTGGCGCTCGATCGATCGGCGCCGCGTCGGTGACGGGACGGTCCGATGCGTGGGCATCGTCCGGCTTCGCCGCTTTCGTCGCGGGTGGTTGCTTCGGGTCCGGCGACGAGTGGTGGGCGGGCGTCGCGCACGAGCCTCCGACCGCGGCCAGCGCGGCGAGAGCGATTCGCGAGATGACTTCAGCGATTCGATTCCCGATCATGACTCGTCCTCCGCGTCGAGTGCGTTCGCGATTTCGTTTCCTGCTGCAAATGTTAGCTGAGATTTGCGGAGATCCATCCTTTCGTTGCGGCGGCGCATCGCTAGACTCTCGCAAATGTCCGACGACTTCACGGCCGACGAACTCGTCTCGCTCGTGCGCACCGTTTTTGCTCCGGTCGCAGGGCGCGACCGCTCTCTCGTCGTGTTGTGCGACGTCCCGCGCACGCCCGACGCGGATACTCCGGCGTGGCGCGAGCGCCGCGAGATCGCGTTCGAGTGGATGACGCTACTGCGCGGCGCGCGCGAGAAGCTCGGCCTCACGCGGGTCACGCTCGTTGCATACCCGGACGTCGGCAGCAACAACGCCGATCTTCCGCGCGAACTCCGGGGCGTTCCAAAGAAAGCGACGTCGCTCGAGCGAATCCCGGACACGTCGACCCGTTTCACTCCCGAGAAGCTGCTTTCGAGGACGAACCTCGTCCTCGCGCTCACCGAGCGATCGACGACCGCGCCGCTGAAGATGCTCGCGCCGAAGCTTCGCTTTCGCGCGGCGACGCTGCCCGGATTCTCGCGCGCGATGTTTCCCGCGCTGCGTCTCGACTTCGACGCGGTGAGCCGGCGCACCCTCGAGATGAAGCAGCGACTCGACGGCGCCGAGTCCGCGCGCCTCGATCTTGAAGCCGACGGACGAGTCCACGTGCTCGAGCTCGACTTGCGGCATCGCCACGCGCACGCGAGCGACGGGCTCATCCGCGAGCCGGGTATGGCCGCCAACCTCCCGTCGGGCGAGGCGTACATCGTGCCGTACGAGGGCGAGCGTCGGGGCGATCCGAGCCGAACGCACGGGACGCTGCCGGTCGAGCTCGGCAGCGAGATCGTCGTCTATCGCATCGAGGAGAACCGCGCGACCTCCGTGACGTCGCACGGCCCCGTTTCGGAGCGCGAGGCGGCGGCGATTCGCGAAGAGCCCGCGTACGGCAACATTGCCGAGCTCGGCCTCGGAGTGCTGGGCGAATTCGGCATTCAAGCTGTCGGCTCCGTCCTTCTCGACGAAAAGCTCGGGCTCCACGTCGCATTCGGACGGAGCGAGCATCTCGGCGGCGTCATCGGACCGAGCGCGTTCCTCGATCGTGCGCGAGTGATCCACGTCGACCGCGTGTTCGTGCCGAGCGCGCAGCCGCACGTCGTCGTTCGTCGCGTCTCGCTCCGTTCGGCCGATGGGCACGAGACGGACGTGATCCGCGACGGCCGCATGATCGCGTGAGTGGCGACCGCCGTCGTCCGGGGTCTGACCCCATTAGCCGGCGGTGGACGGGGGGGCGCGTGAGGCCGTAGCTTGGCGGGACTCGGAGGTGGAATCGCGTGGACGATGCGCTGAGGAAATGGGTCGACGACGCGCGGTCGGGGCGGCACGAAGCCTTCGATGCGCTCGTGCGCGCGCTGACCGCGAAGCCGGCGGTTTCGCCTGCGGTGCTGGCGGAGCTGGCGCGCGCGAGCGAAGCGATCCTGCGACGTGCGGCTGCGACGGCCTCTGCGGGTCGCGACGAAGCCGAGGTGATCGAAGTCCTCGTCGCGCTCGCGGCCGACGTGTCCGTCGAAGTGCGGAAGGCGGTTTCGGCGTCGATATCCACGATTGCGGCGCCGTCGCTCGACTCGACGTGCGGGCGGCTCCTTCACGATCCCGAGCCCGAGGTTCGCGCGATCGCTGCACGTGCCGCTGCCACGCGCCCGTCGCTCGCGGGCGATCTCGTCGATGCACTGCACGACGACGCGGAAGATTCCGTGCGCGAAGCGGCCGCCTCCGCGCTGGCCTCGGTCGATCCCGCGCTCGCCATCCCCGAGCTGGTGTTCGCGTTTGCGTTCGACGTCTCGCGCCCCGTCGCCATCGCCTGCGCGACGTCGCTCGAAACGCTCTTCACGACCATCGGCGATCACGCGATCCGGACGGCGAGCAAGCACCCGATGGAACTCGAAGAGGGGAAGAAGCGACTCGCCGCGTACGGCCGCGAGCGCTACCCGCGACTTGCGGCGTGGATCGACGAGCGCGTTCGAACCAATGAGATCATCGACGACGAGAAGCTCACCGAGTTCGGCACCGATCTCACTGCCGAAGCCAAAGCGGGTCGGCTGCTGCACGCGCACGGCGTCGACGCGATCTGCGACGCGACGCGGCGCGTGCTCACGGGTCGCGGCGTTCGGTCCGCCGTTCTCCTCGGACCGACGGGTGCGGGGAAGACCATCATCGTGAACGAGGTCGTCCATCGCTTGCTCGAGGATCCCTCGGGACCGTGGCGCGTCCTCCGCGTATCGCCGTCCGAGTTGCTCGCTGGAACCAAGTTTCTCGGCGAGTGGCAAACGAAGATTCGTTCGCTGGTCGAAGCGGCAAAGCTGCCGCGCCGCGTGATCCTCTACGTTCCGAATCTCCAAGAGCTGTCGTGGGCGGGCCGGTCGTCGGACAACGCGACGAACATCGCCACGATGCTGGCGCCGCACATCGAGGACGGTTCGATCGCCGTGCTCGGCGAATCCACGGCCGAAGCATTTCGTACGGGGCTCGGCACCGTCGCGTCGCTGCGCCGCCTCTTCGCGCCGATCGAAGTGCGCGAGGCCGGGCCGGTCGAAACGCGGCTCGTGCTTCGAGCCGTGCGCGACGAGCTCGCGATCGACGCCTCCGATTCGACGCTCGATCGGCTGGTCGAGCTGGCGGATCTCTACCTCGCGGGCGCGGCGCAACCGGGCCGCGCGGTAGGTCTGCTTCGACGCGTCGTCGAAGGGCGCGCCGACGGTCATCGCACGGGCTCGATCGCGCCGCGTGAGGTGCTCGACGCGCTGTCGACGTCGACCGGCATCCCGGTCGACTTCCTCGACGACGACGTGCCGCTCGACCTTGCGAGAACGCGCGCGTTCTTCGAGGGCCGCGTGATGGGGCAGGCCGAAGCCGTGGACGCGATCGTCGACCTCGTCGCGCTGGTGAAGGCGGGGCTCACCGATCCAGGGAAGCCGTTCGGCGTGCTGCTCTTCGTCGGTCCGACCGGCGTCGGGAAGACCGAGTTGGCGCGCGCTCTCGCCGAGATGCTCTTCGGTGATCCAACGCGGCTCGTGCGCTTCGACATGAGCGAGTTCGCGTCGTACAGCGCTTACGAGCGACTCATCGGTACCCACGGCTCGCCCGGTTTGCTCACGTCGTCGGTGCGCGAGCGTCCGTTTTCCGTGCTCCTCTTCGACGAGATCGAGAAGGCGCATCTGAACGTGTTCGATCTCTGCCTGCAGATCTTCGACGCGGGCCGGCTGACGGATTCGCAAGGAACGACGGCGGACTTCCGCCGCACGATCATCGTGATGACCTCGAACGTCGGCTCGAGCGTGCCGATCGACTCGTCGGTCGGATTCGGCAACGCGCCGCCTCGCGCGCCCGAATCGGAAGACGTCCTGCGCGAACTGCGGAACACGTTCCGCCCCGAGTTTCTGAACCGCATCGATCGCATCGTCGCGTTCCGACCGCTCGAGGCCGAGACGGCACAGAAGATCGCCCGCCGCGAGGTGTCGCGCGTGATCGAGCGCAGCGGCGTCGCGCGGCGCCAGCTCATCGTCGACGTCGCGCCTGCGGTGTTGGCGCTGCTCTTGCGCGAGGGCTACTCGCCGGCGTTCGGCGCGCGCCCGCTGAAGCGGACCGTCGAGCGGCTCCTGCTCCTGCCCGTCGCACGCGCGATCGCGTCCGGCAAAGTGTTGCCGGGATCCCTGCTCCGGTTGGAAGCGAAGGGCGATGCGGTGAGCGTGACGATCGTCCCGCCTGAATCCGCGGACACCGCCGGCGATGCGCGAGACGCCGAACCGGCTCGCGATGAACGGACTCTTCGCGACCGAGCGGCGGCGATGGCCGCGGAGGTTGCTGCGTTGCCGGGGCGCGCGGCGTCGCTGTCCGCGCGAAAGGCGGCGCTTCTCCAGCGATCGGCGCAGTCCGGCTTTTGGAACGATCGCGCGACGGCGCTTCGCGAACTCGACGAAATCCATCGACTCGATGGCGTCCTATCGGCGCTCGACGCGCTCGAGCGCGCCGTCGTCGACGCGAGGGTGCAAATGGAGCGTCCCGAAACGACGGGCCGGCGGCGCGCGTCACTCGAGGAGCGATTCGAGGCGCTCGAGTGCGAGGCGAAGCGCGTCGCGTTCCTCGTCGATTGCCGCGACGTGCGCGATCTCGGCGACGCGATGGTGACGCTCACGCTCGTGAAGTCGCAGGGAAGCGGTCTCGACGCGGTAAAGCGGCTCGCCGAAATGTACGTCGGGTTCGCCAAGCGCCGCGGGCTCGAGGTCGAAGTGCTCGACGATCGGTCCGGCGGCGAGCCTCACGAGGACACGATCACGATGCTCGTCAGCGGGGCGGGCGCGCACGCGCTCTACGCCGGCGAAGCGGGGCTTCACCGCGTGTTGCGAAGCGGCCGCGACACGCGTGCAAAGGGCGGACGGCGCGACGATCGCGACGTCGTGCGCGTCGACGTGCTCCCGGCGCCGTGGGAGGACGTCACGTTTGCAGCGGGCGAGGTGCGCGTCGAAAGCCATGCGCTTCGCGGCGGGCGCGGGCGACTCCTCGCGAAGCCGAAGCTCGAGGTCACGCTCCTGCACGTGCCGTCGATGACCGCCGTGCATGCGTGGACCGACGGGACGCGCAACGAGGCGATGCGTCGTCTCGAAGGGCTCCTGCGCGCGCGCATCGACGCCGCGAAGTCGCAATCGGTCGAAACGTCGAGCCCGCAGCTTGTGCGACGCTACGTGCTCGGGCCGTCGCCGCTCGTCCGCGACACGCGCACCGGCCGCTCGACGGGCCGGCTCGATCGCGTGCTCGCCGGCGACCTGGACCTCTTCGTCCTGCCGATGGAGAAGCCGGCGCGGACGTAGAGGCCAGCCCCGTTTTACGTGAGTTCGACGTCTCCACGTCCGGCAAACGTCGAGCACGCGGCATTCGTCGGGGCCGTCGCGGCGAGCGTCATGAACGGTCCGGTCGTGACGCTCGTGAGACCCCAAGCCTGGCCGCCGACGCGGCCGTCGAGTCGCGCTTGCCTCGGGGGTGACGTCTCAATGCGCGATGAGGTGAACCCTGCCTCGCCGCGCGTCAGTGCCATGGACCATTTCCTAAGTTTGCATATTGACTCAAATGTACCTTAGGCAGAAGATCCGTCGCGTTCAGCGAAGAAGCCTAGAGGAGGCCTCGCGTTCGTCCCACGCGAGCGCACGTACCGAATGAAGGAGAATGATCGATGATCAACCGTCCTACGGCATGGTTCGTCGCGAACGTTGCGTTCTTCGTAGCTGCCGATGTTTGGGCTCAGCCCCAGGTTCAGCTCGAGTTTCGTGGTCGCCGCGACTTCAAAGGACTCGACATCGCCACGCAGCCCGACCCAAGTACTCCGCCGGTCGTTCTTCCAGCCACGTTCCTCACCACCTCCGTAGTTACGGACGACTTCGATGGCGACGGGATCCCGGAGGCTGCACTGGCGCTCGAGGGGCGCGACATCATCTCTCTTTATCACATCAACCTCGCGACCCAAGAGTACGTCAAGTACGGCGAGATTTCCCTCGCGTCTGGTGACCAACCCACGAGCATCGTGACCGCGCGAATCGACGGCGATTCGTTCATCGATCTCGCAGTTGCTAACTACGGATCGAGTAATACGAGTGCTTCGACGGTCAAGTTGTTTCGCGGCGATGGGCTCGGGAACTTCACGCCAATGGGAAGTGCCCTGGTTGCCGGCGTTCACCCGGTCCTGATCATCACCGCTGACTTCAACCGTGACGGCAAGACCGACCTCGCGGTCGCGAGTGCGGGCACACAAGGGGGTGCCGGCGGGTCGGTCACGACGTTCGTGCAGACGGTTCTCATCGGCGGCAACCCGCAGTTCTCGCGTCAATCGTTTCCTGTCAGCCCGCTCCTCGGCGACAAGGCGGAGGGGATTGCGGCGGTCGACCTCAACGGTGATCTGTATCCCGACGTTGCCGTTGCGGGGTCGTCCTCTACCGGAGCATCCGGTATTTCGTTCTTGATCTGGCGGCTGAATCCTCCGCCAGCGAAGTTCGTCGTGGGAACGCTTGCCGGTGGTGGACCGATTCTCTCGAGTTTTGGGCCGAGACCGATCGGCGTGGTTGGTGTGAACATCCCAAACCAGACGTTTACGAGTCTAGCCATCGCGAACTACGGCGATCCAAACCTACCCTCAGGGGATCCAAATAGCGTTGGCAACGTCGCGGTGCTGAAAAACCTAACGCTGACCGCGGGGCTCACGAACAACCTGGTGTTCGACACTGCGCACGCACAAGTCATCCATTGGTTGACGGACGTGCCTCTCAACGACACGAGTGCGAAGAACCCCCGATGTCTCGCATACCGGGACTTGGATCAAGACGGGTTCGTCGACCTCCTCGTCGCCAATGAAGGGTCGAGTAATCTCACGATGTTGAAGAAGCGAACTGGCGGGTCGGATCCTGGGTTCGACGTGGTGAGCGGCAATCCTCTCTACACCGGGAACAGTCCTCGCAACATCGCGTTTCCGCCAGGGTCTCCATTCTCTCGTGCGAAAGTCTTCGTCGCGAATCGAGGCTCGAACAGCTTCTCCAACTTCTTCGCTATCGAGTCGACCGAGAACCTGCCGTTCGTCGCAGCAGGCAACGTCCGCGTCGATCTCGCGCGCCCGAGAACTGTCGACGTCGCAAACATTGTCCCCGACTCGGGAGCACCAATTCTCGATCTCGTCGTCGGAAGCCCTAACGATCAGAACCCAAGCCCGGGGTTCTTTTGGATCCTTCAAGGGGACGGTGCGGGCGGCTTCACGCGCCGCCTCACGTATCAGATGGACAACACGGGCGAGCCTTCGGGTCGCTATCGTCGTCCCTGGACGGTCGTCGCCAAAGAGGTCGAACAACTTCCATCCGATCCGCCCAATGCGATCGAGATCGTGACCGCGAATTCGGATGGACTCGATGTATCAATTTCGTCGTTCGACCCGAGCACGTCGAGCATCATTCGGCAACGCGATCTCGCCGTCGGAATCATCAGCAACGACAAGTTCATTCCGCGAGGCGTGGCCGTCGCGGATTTCGACAATGACGGTGCATTAGACATCGCCAGTGCGGGCGGATTCTGGGACGGATCTCAGGAGACCAATGCGAACGGTTTCGCACGGCTCGTTTGGAACATGACGGGCGGCTGGTACTCGATCGAGAGCACGGCCTACACGGTCGGTCCACGATCGAATGACATCGTCGCAGCCGATCTCAACAACGATGGACTTCTCGACCTCGCCATCGTGAACTGCGGGACCGCATCGACTCCCCAAGGACCGGACCCCGGTTCTCTCTCCGTCTTGCTCAACCTGGGTGGACCACACCCGATGTTCTCGACCCTTCGCCGGTGAGCGTCGGTCCCGGAGCTGCGGTGCCGCGTCGCGCTGCGGCCGCCGATCTCGACGGCGACGGAAATGTCGACATCGTCCTCGCGGCGGATAGAACGGACAATGTGGTGATCTTCTTCGGCGACGGCACCGGTCACTTCATTGCAAACCGCACGACGTACCTGCGCGCCGGCATCGGTCCCATCGACGCTCAGATCACCGACCTCAACCGAGACGGGATCCTAGACATCGTCGCCGTGAACGTAGCGTCCTATGATGTAGCGGTCTTCTTTGGTGGTGGCGCTGGTACGTTTCAAGCCGCTCAGTTTTTCGGCGCGGGAGACAACGCGTATCACTTGGGAATCGGCGACTTCAACGGGGATTCGAAACCGGATATCATCGTCGTCAACAAAGACGAAGGTCGTGATCTATCTGTCCTGTTGAATCGGCTGTGACGAGGCATTGACATGCGCTGCACGCTTGTGACGCTCTTGATCGGGTCTGCTTGGATGATCTCTACCCATCCGGTTTCTGCGCAGACCCCATTCGGATCGAGCCGTCACTTTCTGACTCGCGGCACATACCTCAATGGAATGCGGACCGGCGACTTCAACGAGGACGATCACCTCGACGTCGTGACGCTCGAGGACACCGGTAATAATCCACCGCATGTGGCAGGGCTCTTTGTGGGCGATGGCGCCGGTCATTTTTCACATCACGTGTTGTTCTCGATCGCGGTCGGTGCCGCTGGGCCTTGCGTAAACGACTTTGACGGAGATGGTCATCTCGACTTGGCATTCTTGCTTCGGACCTGTACGACGACGTGCCAGCAGACATTCGTCGATTTGCTCATCGCGCTCGGCGACGGGCATGGTGCGTTCACTCTGCTTCCGCTGTTGAGGCTCGGACCGCATACGCTTGGCGAACTCACTGCGGGAGACTGGAACGAAGACGGCATCGTCGACCTCGCGGTGACCTACTGGACCGAAGGCGTGATGTCGATCGCGCTTGGGAACGGCGACGGCACGTTTCGATCGACCACGTACCCGCTCCCGTTTACCGCAGGTGCGTGTGCGGGAGCCGATCTCGATGGCGACGGACACCCCGACCTGGTCATTTCCTACTCGGACCCCTTTGCGCCGGCGATTGCGCTCGTTCGCGGCGTGGGCGATGGCACCTTCCTTCCCCCGGAAATCCACCCGATCGGAGTCGGGGGCGATGTCCCGACGGCGATTTTCTTCGAGGACTTCGACCGCGACGGGTTCCTCGACGTCGGAGCGAGTGCCGATCGACGCTTCGCGATCTTTCGGAACGACGGGCACGGTTCACTTGAGCCGCCGCGACTGACGGGAGAGACTTCAGCTTTCCTCGGGGCCACGGGCGATTTCGACGAAGACGGTTTTCCAGACGTCGTCACGGGCCGCACGCCATTCGACGAGACGTTTGTTTTCCTGAATGATGGTGCAGGATTCCTCGTTCATTTCGGGCAGTATCCGTCCGCTCGCGACACGTCGTGCGTCACCGTCGGTGACTTCGACGAGGACGGCCACCTCGACGTCGTGTGGGGAGGCTCGCAAGGGCAAGACATCGCGCTGCTTCTCGGCGACGGCCGCGGGCATTTTCCAGGCCCGATCGTGGTTCCACGCGCCGGCTCCTCGGGCAGCTACGGGATCGCCGACTTCAACGAAGACGGGATCGACGATCTCCTCCACATCGACAGCTCGGGCGACCTCCAATTCCTGCAAGGCCGACGCGGCGTGGGGTTGACGGTTCCCGAGACCCGCCTTCACGTGGGCCGACCCGGGTGGCGCGGCCTCGTCGGCGACTTCGACGAGGATGGACATCTCGATTTCATCTGCACGACCGTACGCGCCGACGGCTCCGCGATCGGCTTCCAGGTTTGCCTCGGCGATGGCCACGGCGTCTTCCGACTCGGCCCTTTACACCCGTCGGATGTGACACACGGCACCTACGACTCGGCCGATCTCGACGGGGACGGGCACCTCGACATCGTCGCGGGCGGATTCGTCGGGCCGCTTCCCACGCTCGCGTTCAAGACGCTTCTCGGCGACGGTACGGGTCACTTCACTGACGCGGCGTCCCTCGTGACGTCGAGTCACGGCGCGAGACAAACGGGCTTCACAGACGTGAACGGCGACGGCTACATCGACTTCGTCGCGATGCTGTACGAGCAAGCCGTGGCGTTTCTCGGCGACGGCCGCGGCGGCTTCGCGGGAACTCAGTCGCTCCCCGCTCTCGGAAACCCGAGCGGGATGGCGATGGCGGACTTCAACGGCGACGGCCTTCTCGACATGGCGATCGGACACGACGGCCGGCCGTGGGGGATCGACGTATCGCTGCGCCGCTCACCGACGTTTCTCCAGATCGTGCAGACGTTGCCGACGTACGGAACGAACCTCATCAGCGCGGGCGACGTCGACGGGGACGGCGACATCGACCTCGTTGGCGGCGGCGGAAACGACTTCTTCCAGATCTTCTGGAACGACGGCACCGGACACTTCACGACCGACGGGGAGCTGATCGGAACCGGGCTCACCGGCGGCGGCGTCCTCGCCGATTTCGATGGCGACGGCGACCTCGACGTCTTCGTCCAATACGCGGATCCGAAGTTCGGCATCATTCCAAACCTCCTCATGGAATCCCGAGCGCGGACGGGCACGGTGAACGCGGGCCGCGGGCCGATCGCAGACGTCTTGCGCGTGAACGGCTCAGCGGGCGACTCCGAGCGACGATTGCGCGTGCTGGTTCACGAACCCGTCACCCTGTCGATCGACGCGCCTCCCGCCGGCCCGAGCGCCGCGCGCTTCATCTTGTGCGCGATGCCGGGTGAGCCGACGTCGCAATCGCTGACGACGCTTCCATTCGGGATCGGCACGATCGCGATGCGGGTTCCCGGGCTGTCGCGAGACGCGGGTCGGACGCGGCTCGTTCTCAGCAGCGCCGGCCGCGACGGACGGACCGGCACGCCGCTCCTGCCGTCGAGCCCTGCTCCGTTCGTCAGGACGCTTCCGGGCGCCGACGCCCCGACGACCTTTACCCTGCAAGGGATCATTGAGGACGCGGGATCCGCCGGATCGGTGACTGCGAGCGTCACGAACGGTCTCGTCTTGAAGCTCGTGAGACGGTAACTTCTGCCGCCGAGGCGACGCTCGAGTCTCGCTCGCCTCGGAGGTGAACGGCCGATGACCGAGGAAGCGAAAGCGCCGACGGCGCGCGTCCAGCTCGACGCCAAAGAGCGGCGCGTGCTCGGCGTGCTCATCGAGAAGGCGCTCACGACACCCGAGTACTATCCGATGACGGCGAACGCGCTCGTCTCGGGTTGCAACCAGAAGAACAACCGCGATCCGCTCACGCACTACACCGACGAAGACGTCGAGGCGACGCTCGAGTCGCTGCGCGAGAAGGGGATCGTCGAATCGGGCACGCCGTGGACGGGCCGCGCAGCGCGGTGGAAGCAGGACTTCGGGCGTGCGCAAGGGCTCGATGCCGTCGAGATGGCGGTGCTCGGCGAGCTGCTTCTGCGCGGCGTTCAGAGCGTCGGCGATCTTCGCGGACGCGCGAGCCGCATGCGGCCGATCGCCGACCTCGCCGCGCTCGACGCGATTCTCACGAAGCTTCGCGCGCACGTGCCGCCGCTCGTGTTGCGCTTGACGCCGGAGGGCACGGTGCGCGGCGTGCGCGTCACGCACAACCTCTACCTCGACGCCGAACTCTCGCGCCTCCTGTCCGACGAGCACGCTTCGCTTTCCTCAATCGAAGCGAGCCCCGCGCCGTCTCGAGCGGTGCAGCTGACGAGTGCGCCGCAGCCGCCGAGCGCGCCGCGCCCGACCGGAGGAGACGACGTCTCCGCGCTTCGCGATCGCATCGCCGCACTCGAGGCACGCATCGCACGACTGGAGTCGGCGCTCGGCGTGGATGGATCCAGCGCCGCGCGTTGAGCAGAGTCGTCGTCGTCGCGCTCGAAGGACGTCGTGTGCCGATCGAATCGCTCGCCCTCCCGCACGTCGATGGACGCCCTTCGTCGACGAGTGGGAGAAATTTCGGAACGAATGAGCCAGGCTCGTTACGCGTCATTCCGCGTGACGACTGGGTTACGTCACCGCAGTCGCTCGCGAATCGCCTTGAGTTGCAAAATGGCTTCTCGGTCCTTTTCGTGCCCGATGGCTTCCTTCGACTCGATGAGCGCGTCGAGGTCGAGCACGTGACAGGAGCCGGCCGGCAGATTCAGCTCGATGCTCCGCGCCTTCACCTGTTCGTAGCTTCCGATTCCCTCGACGTTCCCGAGACAGTCGATCTGGCCAATCGAGGTTTCGAGATAGAGATTCTTCCAGGTTCGAGCGGACTCCGGCGTAAGGTGCAGCGGAGGTCGAATTCGCGTCGTCCGATGGGTCGGATGGACGTCGGCAAGGGCCGCCTGGAGTCGCATCAAATTGTCCGGATCGAGGGAGCAGCAGATGTCGAGGTCTCTGGTCAGGATCGTCGACCCATGAGCGATTGCCGCGAATCCGCCGATCACGACGAACTCGACTCGACCGCGAGTGAGCCGTGCCAGTAAGCCTTCAGAATCCTGCACGCTTGCGCTCCATTGCGTGGCGCAGTTCGAGCGCGGTGTTCAACGCCAGAGTGTGTTGGCGAATTCGCTCCGCAGGCGACAACCGCAGGGACACTTCGATGAGAGACATGTCGCATCCGAACGCCTCGGCGCTTCGCCATGCGCGTCCCGGCTCGGATTTTCGTCGTTGTCGCGTTTGGCGTTCCATCGGCAGCGATTCTACTTCGCGACAGGGGCGCACCGTCAGGTGCCCATCGTCGATTTGCGGGCGAGCGATCGTCGGCGCACGACGAGAGTCGTCGCTAGAATTCCCTCGTGGAATCGTACGTGGACTCGCGCGTCGTTTTCGGAGTGCCCTACTTCTTCGACGTCGTGTCGAACGTGCCGTTCCTTTTCGTCGGCGCGCTCGGACTCGGGAGCGTGGCGCGCGGAAAAGCGGAATCGTTCGAGACACGATGGGAGCGCGTCGCGGCCGCGGTGCTCTTCGCAGGCGTCACGCTGGTTGCGTTCGGATCGGCCTACTTTCACCTGCAGCCGTCGAACGACCGTCTCGTCTGGGATCGTCTGCCGATGACCCTGGTCTTCACGTCGCTCGTCGCGCTGGTGGTGGGGGACCGCGTGAGCGAACGCGCCGGCCGCATCCTGTTCGCGCCACTGGTCGTGCTCGGCGTGGCGAGCGTGGTCTTGTGGCGGCTCACGGGGATCATCTGGCCGTACGCCGTCGTGCAGTACGGGCCGCTCGCCGCGTTTCCGGCGATGCTCGCGATTCGCCGCGGCCGCTACTCGAGCGCCGGCTACCTCGTCGCGGCGCTGGGCGCCTACGTGATCGCGAAGGGCTTCGAACTCCTCGACCGTGAGATCTTCGAACTCGGCCACGTCGTCAGCGGCCATACGCTGAAGCACCTCGCGGCGGCCGCGAGCGCGTGGTGTGTCTATCGCCTCTTCGCGTGCCGCCGCCGGGTCAAGGCGGAGTGATGCGGAACGACTGCGTCGTGAGGCTGATGCCGCACGTCGCCGCCGAGTCCTGACGTCCGAACCGCACCGCCAGCTTCAACGGGACTTGCGGGAGCGGTCCAACGCCGTTCAACGAGATCCGAACGCGCAGCGTCCGGTTGATCGTGTCGAATCGCCGCCGAACGGGCGGCACGATGTTCGCGATCACGACGTTTGTCGTGTCCGCCGCGCGGACGATGTCGAAGAAGAACGTGCCGGTGACGGGAGTCGGTCCCGAGCTGACGAGCGTCGCGTCGACGAAGAGCGGCTCGGTCGCCGGGTCTTCGATCGTTTGCGATGCGGCGGGGATACTGAGCGAGACGGTGACCGGATCGATGACGAGCAGGTCCGGCGAGAACTGGTCGTCCGGCGCGCCGTCGGCGTCGGGTCGATCGATGAGCGTATCGTTCGACGCGTTGCCGTCGCCGTTCACGCGAATGGCGCCGTTGAAGCAGCGCAGCGCGTCGCCGTCGTTCGTCACCTCGATGGTGTACGTTCCGCAGCACGACAGCGCATCCGAAGGGAGCTGCGTCCGCACCAGGTACGTTCGACTTTGCGCGAGCGATTGGTCGCCCGCGAGCGCGTCGTCGAAGTCCGTCAGCTCGATCGGTCCGCTGACCGTGCAGTTCGCGTTCGAGACCACGATGAACAATCGAGCTTCGACGATCGGAAAACTCCCCGCATTGCGAATCGGGATGATCAGCGTGACGTCCTGTCCCGGGCGGCCCGGTCCGGCGTCGACGCCGAGATCGCGAGGATCGTAGTCGACGTCCATGTGCGTCGACACGTTGTTGACGAGCGCCAAGTCGCACTGTGCGATCGCTGCGGGTGCTGCGATTCCGAGGGCGGCCGACGCAAGACCAAGACTCGTCAATCGAACGATCACACGAGAAAGCTTCATGACCATCTCTCCCTCGAGGCTAGCGCGCATGGGCCTCGTGCCTGGATCTACCCGATTTGTCCCCTGGATCGATCTCCGACTGGCGTGCATCATAGGGCCTCGACTGCGGACGGGTCAACGCCATGGGCGGGCTGGAAGCCCCGGATTTCCCGGGTTCGATCAAAAAACGATCGACGAGCGAGGAACGAGAATGAGCACGCGTGTCTACTTGGTACGCCACGGCGCCACGAAGCTCAGCGCCGAGGACTGTTTCGCCGGATCGACGAACGTCGACTTGTCCGACGAAGGGCGGGCGCAAGCGTCTCGACTCGCCGATCGACTGGCCGAAGACGAGATCGCCGCGGTCTACGCGAGCCCGATGAAGCGAACGGTCGACACGGCGACGATCATCGCAAAGCCGCACGGGCTCGTGCCCGTCACGCGCGACGGCCTGAAGGAGATCGATCACGGACACTGGGAGGGCCTGCGCCGCGCCGACGTCGAGAAGCAATTTGCGAACGAATACGCGGCGTGGGAGGCCGATCCGTTCACCTTCGCGCCGAAGGG
>JACOTG010000008.1 GCA_016178505.1 Planctomycetota bacterium | reverse complement strand
GGGGCAGCGGTTGTAGGAACTGTAAACGGGACGCAACCCGACCCGCATTCCATACCCACCGCGCAGTCCGTATTCGGAGAGCACGTATGGCTCGATTCGCCTTCAGGCGCGGGTCCCAACAATAGTCATTGGAGCTACAATCCCATCTACTTCGCGACACCTGAGACCGCTCAAAGAATCGCGGCGATGGTTGGCGGCACGGTGGTGGAAGCTAACTCCCTCGCCCCCAACGGTCCCATGAAGCAACTGGTCCCCAACCAGATGATCCAGTTACCCGACGGACACCTGGTGAACGCCGGTCTGATCGCCGATTTTTACAACCACGGCTATCCGCAGTATTACGTGGATTTCCTGGTCAAATCCGAGATTCGAGGAGCCTGAAATGATTCGCGCATTGTATAGCGCTGCCAGCGGCATGACCGCTCAGCAGCTCAACGTCGACAACATCGGGCAGCCGGCAGTGACTCACTTGCTCGAGGCGATCCGAGTCGGCGACGACGTGGTCGGAAAAGAATGCGCTTCGGTGCTCGGTCGGATCGGTACGCCGGCGACCGATGCGGTGCTCGGGGCGCTCGATGGGTCGACGCCTCGCATGCGCCTCCGGCTCTTCGATGCCATGGGCGGGATCGGCGGTGGAAGAGTGGGCGAAGTCCTGCGCCGCGCGCTGGTCGTCGAGACGGATTGGCGATTGCGCGCCGCGGCGGCGGGTGCGCTCGGTCGCGCAAAGAGTCCGGGATCGCTCGAGGCGCTCGTCGGAGCGACACGCGACGCGGACCCGCTCGTGCGGGCGCGGGCGGCGGCGGCACTCGGTGACCTGGGCGATCGGCGGGCGGCGGGGCGATTGATCGAGCTCCTCGAGTCGAGTCGCGCGTCCGGAGACCCGGGCGATGCCGCGGTGGTTCGCGATTCGGGCGCGTCGCTTCGCGCGCTGACGGGCGAAGCGATCGGCGACGATCCGCGTGCGTGGCGCGAGTGGCAAGCGCGAGCGTCCTCTGGGCGGTAGCTCGCGCCGGTCGAGACGAACTCGAACGAATTGCACGACGAGTTCGGCCGATGTCGTGAGATCTGAAATGACGACGGACAACTAGGGAGGGATCGATGATCGAGTGGGACATCGAGAAGAGGCGGAGTGGTTGTCGGCTTTGCGACGGCGAATTCCGCGAGGGCGACGACGTCGTGTCGGCGGTCTTTCCCAAGGCAAAGGCGTTCGTCCGGCGGGACTACTGTGCGAGCTGTTACGACCGACGCCCGTTTCGGCCGTTTTCGTTCTGGAAGTCGCGAGCGCTCGCGGCGAAGGCGCGCCGCATCGTCACGATCGACCGGGTGTTCGCGTTTTTCGAGAAGGTCGTGGCGTCCCCCGTACCGGAGCATCGTCGGGTCGCCTACCTGCTCTCGCTCTGGTTGATGCGAAAGCGCGCGCTCGTGCTTCGTGAGACCGTGAGCGCAACCGTCGCCGATCCGGAAGTCTTTCGCCTCGAAGACGGCGATGGACGGTCATTTCGCGTGGAGAACCCGCGCATCGATCTCGAGTCGGTGGAGGCGCTGGAGAAGGAGCTGCAATCGCTTCTCGCGCTCACCGTCGAAACGGAGACTTCGGTCGCCAGCGTGACGTGAGGTTGCGCACGTCGCATTCGCTCGAACCATTCACTCCGTCTTCGTCACCGTTTTCGCGACGAAATCCTCGCGCGCGGGAACTGGCGATGAACCCCACCCGCAGGGCCTACTCATCGCGGCGCCTCAACCAGATGTGGGAGCGCCGACGTCACTCCGGCGCAGCGCACGAGATTTCGAATTTTTCGATCTCATTTTTTTTGACAGGTGGGAGACGAACGCTATGCTGGTGGCTCCTAGTGTAAGAAAGTGGTGAGTTGTGGAGGATGCGCGGGTTGTTCTACGGCAACTTCGATCATTCGCTCGATCCGAAGAGCCGACTCATCATCCCTGCACGCTTTCGCGATGCGCTCACCAAAGAACGCAAGACCCTCGATTTCTTCCTGACACCGGGACTCGACAAGTGCGTGTTCCTGTTCGCGACCGAACAGTACGCGACGATGTGCAAAAAGCTCGAAGACAGATCGACGGCAACGCAAGAAGAACGAAACTTCGCTCGACGGTTTTTCGGCGAAGCCAATCCGTGCACTGCCGATGGCATGGGGCGGATCATCCTGCCGGACTACTTGAAGCAACATGCCTCGATCCAAAAAGACGTGAAGATCGTCGGAGTCTCGACTCGCATCGAGATCTGGGACCGCGTGAAGTGGGAGCACCTCCGAGCAGCCACCAATGACGACTACGAGAGTCAGGCCAGTGGCGTTCTTCGTTGACGCCGCCGTCGTCGACTCTGCACCGCAATCGAATTACCGGTGCAGAATCGCCGAACTGTCTCCGATATACAAGATGTATAGGGCCATTTCTGCTAAGGGGCGTGATGACCTGGATCTCGAGTTCTCCGACGTGGTTCCTCCGCGCGGAGAAGGGCCAGGTTCGAATCGTTCCGGTGACGCCTCGTCGGGCGATCGCGACCCCAGGAATCCGACGTCATCGTCGGATCGTCCGAGCGCGAGTCGTTCGGTTCACGCTCCCGTGTTGGTCGAGGAAGTGGTCTCGTTCCTCGACTTGTCACCGGGCGCGATCGTCGTCGACGCGACCGTCGGAGCCGGCGGTCACGCGCTCCACGTTCTGCCACGGATCACCCCCGGTGGCCGGCTCGTGGGGATCGATCGCGATCCGCAGATTCTCGACGTGGCGCGTGAACGACTGCAACACTTCGGCGACTCGGTGCGCCTCGTGCACGCTCGAGCCGACGAAATCGACATCGTTTTGGCGCGCGAGGGGCTGAAAGTGGTGGACGCGGTTCTATTCGATCTGGGCGTCTCCTCGCTGCAGATCGATCGAGCCGAGCGTGGATTCAGCTTCGAGCAAGACGGTCCTCTCGACATGAGGATGGATCCACGCCTCCGGCGAACCGCAGCCGACTTCGTGAACTCGGAGCCGGAGGACTCGCTGGCTCGGGCGTTGCGCGACTACGGGGACGAGCGCTTCGCGAATCGCATCGCGCGTGCCATCGTTCGCGAGCGCGTGCGTCGTCCCTTCCGCCGGACGCTCGAGCTCGCTGATCTCGTCGCGAGGACGGTGCCGGCGCCTCGTCCGGCGCGCGGCCGAAAAGGACTGCATCCGGCGACTCGAACGTTTCAGGCGATTCGCATCGCGGTGAACGACGAGCTCGGCGCACTCGAGCAAGCGCTGCCGAAGGCGCTCGAGGCCCTCCGGCCCGGCGGGCGTCTCGCGGTGATTTCGTTTCACAGCCTCGAGGACCGCATCGTGAAGCAGTTCATCCGCGAGGAATCGCGCCGCGGACGCATGGACATCCTCACGAAGAAACCGCTCGGCCCGAGCGCCGGCGAGATCGCAAGCAACCCGCGCTCCCGGAGTGCGAAGTTGCGCGTCGCGAAGCGTGCTGCGGAATCCGATGCAGACGGACATCGGCGGGGAGGGCGCGGATGAAGACGTATCTGCTCTTCGTCGGGTTCTTCTGCTTGCTGACGGTGGGTCTCGTGACGGTTTGGCATCAGGTCGACACGCTTCGAGTCGGGTACGACGTGTCGCGCCTCAGTCGCCGCGTGGAGGATCTCAATCGCGATTGCAACCGACTGACGGTGTCGATCACCGGGCTGAAGAGTCCACCGAAGATCGACGAGCTTGCGCATCGCGAGGGATTGGACCTCGTTCGTCCGCACCGCGTGTCGTCGATCGCGGTCCATGGCGTCTCTGGCGACATGCAGACCCGATGCGTCCTCGGCGGCGGACTGGAGTCCGTGGCTTCGGCGACACGGACGCGCTCGGCAAGTGCGAAGGCGTCTCGCGTCGCCTCGACGGTTGTCGTGAACGACGCACGAAACAATCGAAACGTCCAAAGCGCGGGCCCGGGCTCGGGCCGCCATCGGGATACGGGCCGAACTCTCGGTTGGGTGTCTTCGAGAGGCCTGACGGGACGGCCGTGATTTCTGGGCAAGAGCGCGGCGCGCCTGCGCCCGAGTTGGGTGCGGTGGATGCGCCGGCCCGGTCCTGTTGACGCCGTCCGAGCCCGGGTTCGCGTCGAGTCTCGAAGTCGGTTCGGAATTCGACGTGACAGTCGTTCGTAGTCGATGACGTTGTCCGTAGCAGTCGTGACGACGAAGGCGGTTGGGATGTCCGACGTGTTCCAGACGAGAGAGCGCCTCCTCGCTCGAATGGCAGGCGCGGTGCTCGCCACCGTTTTCGTCCTCCTCCTCGGCCGCCTCTTCCAAGTTCAAGTCGTGGAGAACTCCTTCTTCAAGCACAAGGCGTCGGCCTTCCACCGCCGCGTCAAAAAGGAGAAGGGTCTCCGCGGAACGATCGTCGACCGAACCGGGGCGCCGCTCGCGCTCTCGACGCCGTGCCGTCGCGTCGTGATTCACCCCGGCCGGGTGAAGAGCATCGACGTCGCCGCCCGTTCGCTTTCGTGGGCGTGCGACGTCCCCGAGCTGAAGATCCGAGACGAGCTTCGCAGCGGCCGGCCGTACGTGAAGCTCCTCGATCGAGTCGAGGACAACGAAATGATCCGGCGCCTCGAGGGCTTGCGCCTCGAGGGCGTCGAGATCGAAGAAACCGAGAAGCGGTACTACCCACACGGCGCCCTCTTCAGCCACATCCTTGGGTTCGTCGGCGAGGACAACCAGGGACTCGAGGGCATCGAGGGCAAGTTCGACGGTGCCCTCGAGGGCGAGCTCGGGGCGCTCGACTACGAGCAAGACGGCTCGCAACACCGCTTCTTCAGCGTTGGACTTCCCGACCGGACTCCGGATCCCGGGCATGAGATCGTTCTCGCGGTCGACACCGTCATTCAGTCGTTCCTCGACCGCGAAGTGGAAGAGGCATATCGGCACTACCACCCGGACTCGGTATCGGGTGTCGTGCTCAACCCGTGGGATGGCGCGGTGCTCGCCCTCGCGAACCGTCCGAACTTCGACTCCAACCGATTCCTCGACAGTCCGCGCGAGACGTGGAGGAACCGCGTCGTTGCGGATACCTACGCACCGGGATCGTCCTTCAAGCCGGTCGTTGCCAGCCTCGCGCTCGAACGCGGCCTCGTTTCCCCGGACGAGACGATCTTCTGCGAGAACGGGCGATGGAGCTACGACGGCCGCGCGCCGCTATCCGACACGCATCCGCACGGATCGTTGGCGTTCCGTGACGTGATCGTGGAGTCGAGCAACATCGGCATGGCGAAGGTCGGCCTTCGCGTCGGGCGCGATGCACTCCACGAGGGATTTCGCAGATTCGGCTTCGCGCAAAAGACGGGCATCGATCTGCCGGGCGAGGCGATGGGCACGATGACGCGACTTGCCGACTGGACGGAAAAGTACACGACCGTGTCTGTTTCGTTCGGCCAGGAGATCGCGGTCACGCCCATTCAATTGGTGACCGCGTTTGCGGCGATCGCAAACGGAGGTTATCGCGTCAAGCCGCGCATCGTGGAGAAGTTCGTGTCGCCGCACGGCGAGGTCACGTATCCGGTTCGCGTCGAGCCGCAGCGCATCTTGCCGCTTGCCGTGTGCGAGTCGCTCCGTTCGATCCTGGAAGACGTGGTGAATCGAGGCACGGGCAAGCCGGCGCGCATTCCGGGCTATCGCGTCGCCGGGAAGACGGGCACGGCCGAGCGGTTCGTCGGTCGCCACGTGAATGGTTACGTCTCGAGCTTCTGCGGCTTTGCGCCGGCGGACCAGCCGGCTGTCGTCGTTCTGATCATGTTGAACGGCGTGCACGGCGCGGAGTACTTCGGCGGCACCGTCGCGGCGCCGGGCGTGAAGCGAGTTCTGGAGGACACGCTCCTCTACCTCGGGATTCCGCCGACGGAAGTGGATGCGAGTCCCGTGGCGTGGCTCGACTCGAGCGACTAACGGCACCTAACGGAAAACGATTCGACATTCGTCGAGGAGGCGCGACGTGGCGCCAACGCGACGGACGAAAGTGCGAACGAGTGTGAATGTGACTACCGGACAGCCGGGAAAGAACGGTCAGAGTAGAGAGAGGGCTCTGGCGGTGCGTGGAGTTCATGCCCGCCGGGGAGGGAACCCCATTTCGGTCGCAGGACCGCCTCCGACGACTGGAGCATCCGTTTCGTTTCAAACGCCTAACTGGGATCGCTGTCGAGGAGAACGCGTCTCCGCCGACGCCTATCCGCTCCGCAATGGGCTGCGGACGGCAGCGATCCCGGGGCTTGTTCTTTCCCGGCTGCTTGGTTTTTCCGAGGGGTAGGTCTCACGGCGGGTTCAAGCGTTGGGCGGGATAAGGGTTCTGCCGGGCGCGAATGCGTCCGGTAATCGTCCGAGCAGGGAAGGGTGAGCATGCGGCTTCGCGATCTGTGGGTCCGTCTACAAAACGCGCGCTTCGCCGACTTCGCCGACGTCGAGATCCGAGGCGTCACCGCGGACTCGCGGCGAGTCGAACCGGGCTACTTGTTCGCGGCGATTCCCGGGTTCGAGCGCGACGGGCGCGAGTTCGCCGTCGACGCGCTGAATCGCGGCGCGTCCGCGATCCTCAGCCCGACGAAGCTCATGCTTTCCAAGAAGGTGCCGCAAGGAATCGTTCCCGACGTACGCGCCGCACTCTCTGCGGCATCGGCGGCGCTGAACGGTGATCCATCGTCCCACTTGCAGGTCGTCGGCGTCACCGGCACGAACGGCAAGACCACGACGTGCTACCTCATCCGTTCGATCTTCCGCGCTGCCGGACACGAGGTCGGCCTTCTCGGCACGATCGCGTACTCGATCGGCGATCGCGAGATCCCGGCGACGCACACGACGCCGGAATCGTCGGACCTTCAGGCCTACCTCGCGGAAATGGTGCGCCTTCGCATTCCCGTTGCCGTGATGGAGGCTTCGTCGCACGCGCTGACTCAGTCGCGCGTGGCCGACGTCCACTTCGCGGCCGGAGTCTTCACCAACCTATCGAAGGAGCACTTCGACTATCACAAGGACTCCACGACCTATCGAGCGGCAAAGGGCATCCTGTTCGAGTCTCTCTCCGAGGACGCCGCGGCGATCCTCAACGAGGACGACGACGCAAGCGCCTACTTCAAGGAACGGACGCGGGCTCGCGTCGTGGGATACGGCCTTCGCGGCCGAGGCGAAGTCCGCGGCGAGATCCTGTCGCTCGACACGCGCGGCATGCGATTCCGAATTCGGTCGCCGTGGGGCGAAGCGGAAGTTCGAACGAGCCTCATCGGTCGCTTCAACGTTTCGAACGCGCTCGCGGCGGCGGCAACGGCGCTCGCTCGCGGGGTCTCCCTCGATGCCGTATCGGCGGGACTCGAGCGCGTGGCCGGAGTGCGCGGTCGCCTCGAGCGCGTCGATGACGGGCAGGACTTCGCCGTCGTCGTCGACTATGCGCACACCGACGGCGCACTGCAGGCGGTGCTGTCCGACCTTCGATTGATCGTGCAAGGGCGCATCATCACGGTCTTCGGCTGCGGCGGTGATCGCGACAAGCTGAAGCGTCCGCGGATGGCGGCGGTCGTGGAGCGATTCTCCGATCGAGTGTTCGTCACGAGCGACAATCCGCGCCGCGAGAAGCCCGACTCGATCATCAAGGACGTCGTCGCCGGCTTCGCAGACGGCAAGCGAATCACGGTGGAAGCCGATCGCGGCAAGGCGATTCGCGCGGCGATCGAAGAGGCCATGCCGGGCGACCTGGTGCTGATCGCCGGCAAGGGCCACGAGACCTATCAAATCCTCGGTGACACGGTCGTCCCGTTCGACGATCGACTGACGGCGATCGATTGCATTCGAGAAAAGTCCGGTCGAGCCGTCCCATCGTCCTCCCCGGCGGCCTGCGCCGAGCGGATCGGAGTGCACTGAATTGGAACCCATCGCTCTTTCGCCGCGAAAGCGGTCGACGCCGGCGCTGCTGGAGTTCTCGTCGAGTCCGCCGAGGACTCGGTGGCGGTCTCGGGTGCGTCTTGCCTTCAGGTGCGGTCGACTCGCGATGCATTGCTCGCACTCGCCGCGGCGGTGAGATCGAGGCTCGAGAGCACGGCGTCCGTGATCGGCATCACGGGAAGCGTGGGGAAGTCGACGACGAAAGAAATCCTTCGGGCGATTCTGGAGGCGAGCGCGCCAGGCGCGGTGGTCGCCGCCGAAAAGAGCTTCAACAACGACGTGGGACTGCCGATGACGATCTTCCGAACGGATCGTCGAACGCGGCATCTGGTTCTCGAGATCGGAACGTCTGGCCCGGGCGAGATCCAACGGCTTTCGTCGATTGCGGCGCCGAACGTCGCGGTCGTCACGCGCGTTGCCGAGGCCCATCTCGCGGGACTCGGATCGATCGAGGGCGTCGCTCGAGAGAAGGGTGCGCTCGTTCGCGGACTCACGGAGCGAGCAATCGCCGTCCTCAACGCGGACGACCCGCGCGTTGTCGCGATGCGGCGGGAAGCGCCGGCACGCGTCGTGACGTTCGGCCTCGACGAGCCCGCCGACGTTCGCGCGCTCGACGTCGCAGCCGACGCGAGCGGCATTCGATTCCGCCTCGTGCACGATGGGCGTACGATCGGTGACGGACACCTCGCGCTTCCGGGCCGGCACAACCTCTCCAATGCGCTCGCGGCGATTGCCGCGGCGACGGCGTGCGGGGTCGATCCGGCATTTGCTTTGTCCGCTCTCGGCGCCGCGCGAGGATCGCTTCCGATGCGACTCGAGGTCGCCGAGCACCGGTCGGTGCAAATCGTCAACGACGCGTACAACGCGAACCCGGCCTCCGTGGAGGCGGCGCTCGAGTGGCTCGCCACGTTGCCATGCGCGGGGCGAAAGATCGTCGTCCTCGGCGAGATGGGAGAGCTCGGAGACGCGGCCGCGGAGCTTCATCGACGAGTGGGCCGTGCCATCGCGCAGGCAGGAGTGGATGCGCTGGTGACCGTCGGCATCCTCGGAGTCCGCGCCGGTGAAGCGGCCGTCGCCGCAGGAATGCCCTTCTCGAGCGTCGACGCCGTGGAATCGGCCTCCGGCGTAGCGCCG
>JACOTG010000259.1 GCA_016178505.1 Planctomycetota bacterium | reverse complement strand
GGGCGTCTACGCGGACGAGGACATCAAGGCGGGGCTCGACTACCTCAAGGAAAACTACGGCTTCATGCGGGAGATCTACCGCGATCACTACTTCTTCTACTACGGCAACTACTATGCGGTGCAGGCGATGTTCATCGCCGGTTCGCCGTACTGGGATTGGTACTGGCCGGTGATTCGCAACGATCTGGTGAACATGCAGCGAGAGGACGGTTCGTGGAAGGACAACGTCGGTGAGGCGTACGCCACCGCGATGGCCACGATCATCCTCCAGATCCCTTACAAGTATCTCCCCATCTTCCAGCGATGAGGGGATGGCGATCCATGGAAATCAATCGAATCGACGACGACCCAGCCTTCGGACGAGTACCCGGGGGCCGGGGTTCTGCGGTGAGTACGCAACCGTGATGGACTTCAGAGCGAAAGGTCGAGAGCAATGAGCGTCGGCGAGCTGCAACAGCGAGTGCGGAGGTTGGGTGGATACCTCCGCCGCCTGGACGCATTGAAGGGGGGCGCGGCTTTCGTCATCGCGTCCGTCAGCGTGGCGGCCGCGTCGTTCCTCATCGATTGGTTCCTCGTGCTCCCGCTCGTCGTTCGTGGATTGCTTCTCTTCGGCTCGATCACGCTTCTCGTCACCATCGTCTACCGCGGGCTCGTCCGGCCGCTCGTCGGCCGCCGGAGCGAGGAGCAGTTAGCGCTGCTCGTCGAGCGACGATTCCCCGAGATGAAGGACGGACTCATCAGCTCGCTTCAGTTCGCCAAGAAGGCGAGCGGCGAGGCGTACGGCGAATCGACGTCGCTCCAGGAGATGGTGATCGCCGACACGGCGAAGCGCGCAAGCACGTTCGACTTCCACGCCGTGGTCGACTCGGGGGTCGTTCACCGGTTCGCGGCGCTCGCCCTTTTCGTCGTCGCGATCCCCGTCGTGCTCCTCGCCGCGTTGCCCGGATTCCGCCAATACGCGGCGATCTGGTGGAAGCGCGATGTCGCGCTCTCCTCCGCCGCGATGTGGCCGCGGCAGACGTTCCTCGAAGTCTACTTCCGCGAAGGCAAGAACATCTTCGTGACGCAGCAGAAGGACGTCACCGTCGTGAGCGTCGCGCAGGGCGACGATCTCACGGTGTGCGTGAAGGCCAACGGAAAAGTTCCACCCAAGGTGTCGCTCTACTACCAGCCGGTGACCGGCGATGCGAAGGCAGCGGCGGTGCAGGAGGTGAGAGCGATGGCGCAGGTCGGCGAGCGCGACTTCCAATATGCGTTCGTCGGGGTCTCGGACTCGCTGGCGTTCTACGTCGAGGGCGGCGACGACCGCGACGGCAAGCCTTCGTTCCTCGTGCGTGTCGTGCCGACGCCGCGCGTCGAATCGCTCACGTTGTCGTGCACGTATCCCGCGTACATGCGGCGCGAGCCGACCACGACCACGGAAGGCAATCTGCGCGTCCCGATCGGGACGCGCGTCGATCTTCTCGTCCGAACGAACATGAAGGTCGAGTGCGCGTCGCTCGTGATCGAGAAGGACGCCACTCGTGCGCTCGACCCCGTCGACGAGCAGACGTTCCGCGGAGGCTTCGTCGTGGGGAACGACCTCACGTACTCGGTCACGCTGGTCGGCGAACACGGACTCACGGACCGAAATCCGCTTCGCTTCCAGGTGAAGGGCCTCCCGGACGAGGCTCCCAAAGTTCTTGCGATGTCGCCGAGCGTCTACGAGTTCGACGCGACCCCCGAGGGCCTGGCGCTCCTGAAGACGCTTTCGACGGACGATTACGGCATCGCCGACCTGCGCCTGCTCGTGAAGCTGCCGCGCGACGAGAAGCCGGTCGAGATTCCGATCATCGGCGACTCCATCGCGGACGATGGGCAGCCGTTCCAGGCCGGCGGGATTCGCGCGATCTCGGTGCGCACTCTGGCGGTCGCCGACCTTCCGGCGGAGAGCGATGGCAAGAAGCTCGACGTCGGCGACTCGTTCTACTTCCGTGTCGAGGCGCGGGACGAGCGCACGTCCGCGAAGGGCGAGCCGGACCCAAACGTCGGACGATGCCAGGATTTCAGGGTCACGCTGACGAGCCGCATCGATCTCGAACGCAAGCTCTCCGACTGGCAACTGCGCATCAAGGACGACGTGAAGAAACTGCGCAAGGTACAGGACAAGACCAAGTCGGACCTCGACTTCTTCCTCACGCCCGAGGAGACCGTGCGCGCGCTCGACCCTGCGGAGCGCCAGAAACTCCTCGATCTCGAGATCGCACAAAACCGCGTGACGACCGACTCGAAGCGACTCACCACCGACTTCGTTCACCTTTTCGATGCCTACGTCTTCAACAGGTTCGAGAAAGGTCCGTATGCCGACCGCATCTTGTCGACGCTGGTGGATGCCGCCCGTGACCCGAAGGCGGACGCTTGGGCCGGTTATCGCAAGCTCGTGACCGAAGCCAACGGCGGCGGCGGCGAGGAATCGGAAGTGCTCGGCAAGATTCTCGGGATGGTGGCTCGTGGGTTCACGATCTCGGAAACGCTGTCCCCCGATGCCGCGCGAGCGCTGACGACGGCACGGCTATTGCCCGAGGGAGACGACCGTCTGCCGGCGCTGCGCTCGACAGCCGAAAAGCAGCAGGCCATACTGGATGAGCTCGACCGCCTGCTCAAGAAGATGGACGAGTGGGAAGACTATCAGGGCATCCTGGATGCCATGAAGCAGCTCATCGAGGATCAGAAGGCAATTCGAAGTCGGACGCTCAGCGAGATCAAGAAGTGAAGCCCGTTTCGAAGCGACCGAACTGAAGGGCGCGAACGCGCCGTCGAGGGTTCCATGAGAGCAGCAGCGCACCGCATTCGAACGATTCTCACGACGTTTGCGCTCGCGGGAGTCGCCCTCTTCGTGGGCTTCGTGCCCGTCGTCCGCGGCGACGGCAAGCCCACCGAGGCCATCGCTCGCGATCAGCGCAACATCCGACTCCGTCTCCAGGAGTTGTCCGAGAAAATGGACCGCGTCGCTACGAAGCTCGAACGCGAAGGGCGACCCTTTGCGGTCAACTTGATCCGAAACGGCATCGCGGAACTGAAGTCGAACCCGGTCGACAAGAAGATGGAGGAAGTCGAGGAGATTCTCTCGAAGGACGAGGCGCCGTTCCGCGCCACGACGAAGCAGGAAGAGATCATCGACAACCTCGAGAACCTGCTCGCGATCCTGATGGACCGGCGCAACACCGAGAAGCTCGACGAGCTGCGAAAGCAACTCCAGGCGAGCCTCGAGAAGCTGGAGACCCTTCGCAACGAAGAGAGCAAGCTCCGGGAACAAACGGAGCAGGCCGAGAAAGGCGATTCGTCGTCCGCGGATGCCGACATCAGCGAACAAGCCAAGAAGCTGAACGAGATGATCCGCGAGCAGGAGTCCGTGCAACGCGAAACTCTCGAGCAGAACGATCCCGAGTTGGCGCGGCTCGAGAAAGCCGACGAGGCCATTCGCCGCATTCGCGACAAGCAGGAGCAGCACCTGTCCGAGACGCGCGACACGAAAAGCGTGAAGGGACTCGACGATCTCGCGAAGGCCGCCGAAGCGCTCGAGAAACTTCTCGAGGATGCCCAACACGCTGCGGCACAAGAGACGCCGAGCGAATCCGCCGCTCGCGAGGAGGCAGCGAGTCATCGCGACGAAATGGCCAAGGCCGCAGAAGCGATTCAGAAGTCCCTCGAGCAGGCCGCGCCCAGCTCCCCGAGCGGCGACTCGAAGGACGCCGCATCCAAGGCCCGCCAAGCAACCGAGTCGGCGAAGAAGGCGCTCGAAAACGCCGGCCAGTCGCTGCGCGAAGGAAAGCCGGCGGACGACACGAAGACTTCTGACGCCGAAGCCGTAGCGCGACTCGAGGCAGCGAAGGAAGCGCTCGACCAGGCGCTCGGCGAGAACGGCAAGAAGCTCCTCGAGCTGGAGAAGATTCAGAAGGATCTCGCCGCCGAGACGTCCGACATCGCCGACGACCTCAAGTCGGATCCGAAGAGCGGGGGCGAGAAGTCCGATGGATCGAAGCCCGACGGGTCCAAGGGCTCCGAAGGATCACCCGACGAATCAGGATCGAACGACAAGAGCCCGCAAGCAAAGGCGGGGTCCGAGCTGGCGAAAGCCGCCGAGTCGATGGAGCAGGCTTCGAAGTCGCTCGAGTCCGGCAATCCGGAGTCGGCGGCGCCGAACGAGCAGAAGGCGCTCGACGGCCTGAAGAAGGCCGCGGACACGATCGCTCAAAAGAAGGCCGAGCTCGAAGCGAAGCAGAACGACGCGCTCGCAAAGGCTGCGGAGAAGCAACAGGAGCTCGCAAAGCAAGCGAAGAG
>JACOTG010000006.1 GCA_016178505.1 Planctomycetota bacterium | reverse complement strand
GCACGCCGCCTCGATCTCGCTGCAATGCGGCGTCCCGTTCGAAACGGCGCCGTCGTCGTCGTCTTGCAGGAAGACGTCGAGCACGGCGTCGCGCTGATCGTGCGGGTTCATCGCGATCGCGCTGAAGAAGAGGCGTGACGCGAGGGTTGCGCCGTCGTCGAAGCCGAGGGTCGCCATCAGGTTCTCGCGCGTGTGCCATGCAAATCCCGAAAACACCTCGCCGATGCAGTGATACTCGGTCCAGCACCGATCGGCCGGATACGTCGCTTGGTTGTCCGCGTTTCGAACGGGACGGCCGTCCATGTAGAACGACTCGCCGACGAGCGGCTGTCCGGTGATGAACGTCGCGACCATGTCGGAAAGTCCCTCCGAGAGACCCCAGTCGACGATCCCGCCCGTCATGTCGTCGAAGAAGTGGCCGTACTCGTGGATGACGACCGTGTCGTACGCCGCGTTGCGGCAACCATCTCCTCCCTCGTAGAGGTTGATGCTGCGCGTCTGGTGGCTGTAGTAGCTGTTGCAGGTCTGCGGCAAGTTCACGTTCGCGTTCAGGACGGTGTCGATCGACGAGATGCCCGTCGTCGCACGAATCTCGTCGTGCGCGCGATTCGCGTGGAAATAGGCGTCGACTTGGCTCGTGCTCGTCGCGGGACCGTCGGAGTCGTTGAAGACGAGGCTCGTCGGCGTGCCCGGCATGGCGCTAGTCGTCAGCGACAGATCGTAGCCGTCGTACTCGTGCACGTGCACCCACCGTCCCGCGAGCGCCGCAGACAGCGTGACGGCCGTCGAGCCTGCGTTCGGAATGCGGAACTTGCCCTCCGAATCGGTGAACGCCTTTCCGCCCCCCTGAATGGACACGAGCAAGTTTGCGAGCGGCAAGTTCTCGAGCGTGCTCGTCGGATCCCAAACATGCCCGCGGCCAGTGACGCTGCCCGCCACGTCGACGGACCCGATGTCGTCCCAATCGCGGAGAACGTCCGGAGTGTCTCGCGCGCCGATCCAGAAGTCGTGTTCGTAGGGCGCGTGCAAGTCGCCGTTGTGGATCGTGAATCGCCACGCGACCCGCGCCGTGCCGTCCTCGGTGACGACGTACTCGAGGCTCGACGCGCCGGGCGTGACGTCCGTGACGCCGGCCGGGACGGCGGCCATCGCCGTGGTCACGGCCTCGCCGAAGTCGACGCTGATCTCGGCCGGTTCGATCACGAGCGGAATGCGGTCGAACACGATCGCCGACAAAGCCCCCGCACGGTCCTTGAAGCGCACGTTGATGCTCGACCAGCGATCGAACGGAATGATCGAGTGCGGCTCGACGAGCTGGAAGTTCATGGCCCAGACGTCGCCGACGAGATCGGGCATCCCCACGAGATCGAGGCCCGCCGTTCCGAAGAACGAATCGTTCGCGCGAACGAAGGCGACCGCGGCGTTGCGAACCGTGTTCGCGTCGAGCGGCGGGGTGCCGACTGACACGGCCGGCGCGAGGATCCAATGCGGCAGCATGGAATCGGTCTCGTAGACGACGCTGAAGCCGTCGCCGTTTCGCTTCAGGAAGTCCCGCCAACGCGCGTCGCGGAGCGCGATCGCTTCATCCGAGAGTGATTTTCGATTCGACTGCGGCGGGGCGCCCGCGCCGCCCGGGTTCGGTTGTGCAACGGCGAGCGACGCCGACGCGAAGATTCCAAGGACCACACCCGCCGCTCGGGCCGGGACACAACGAGACGTCAGCACTTACCCCAACTCCTCATCGCACGATCCCGACTGCACCGGCTCGCGAAGGGAACCCGCGAGACCGGCGACCCCAGTCGTCGGCTTCGACAACCGAAGGTGAAGAGGACGGACTCGGTCGTCGAAGTGATCAGCGTGGGACGCGCTGCGATGGGCCGATTCTAGCCGGGCACGACGTGCGAGCCAAGGAGTTCTTGGCGCGCAACAAGCTCAACGTCCGGTGAAGATCCACGCGCTGCGGCGAAGCGAAACGCCCCCCACGACGAGCGCCTGTCCGTTCGCGAGCGGCGTGACCGTTTCTCCCGCGCCAGCGGAAAGGCAACCGACCGTTTGGAACCCGACAACGGGGTCGTACACCTCCGACGATTCTCCGCCTCCCGTGATCAGCACGAGCCCTCCGTCGAGGAGCGCGGCGCACGCACCCGAGCGAGATGCGGTGCACGTTGCCGACTCGAATTGGAACGATTCGGTCTTGGCGTCGAAGCGCTCGATGCGGTGGAGGTATCGCGTCGGACACTCGAGGCAGCCGGGCGTGTCGACCACGCCGCCGATGACGACGAACGTGCCGTCCGGCGTCGGCGCGATCGTCGCGCCCGCGCGCGGGAGCAGCATCGTCGCCGACGACTTCCACGTGAGCGTCGCGGGATCGAAAAGGTCGACGTCGCGCCGTGCGCCGCCGTGCGTGTCGGTCCCGCCCGCGAACGCGATCCGGCCGTCGGCGAGCGGGACGAGCGTTCCGCCCATGCGCTCGTGCGGAACCTTGCCGGTGAGCTTGAACTTCCCGATCGACATGTCGAACACCTCGGCCGTCTTCGCGGCGGCGCCGTCTCCGCCGGCGACCAGCACGCATTGCCAACCGGACTTCGCATCGACGTACGCGATCGCCGCGTGACGCGCTCTAGGAAGCGTCAGATCGCCAATCGAATTGAAGCGGTCGACGATCGGGTTGTACACCTCAACGCTTGCGGTGGCCGGACCCGAAATCGACGTCGAGCCGCCGATCACGAGGACTCGCCCGTCGCGCGGCAGCATCGTCGCGGTGTGATCGAATCGAGGCGTGGACAGAGACGCGGCCGACGCGAACGTCGACGCCGCGGGATCGAACCGCTCGGAGGTCCCGAGCGCTGCGTACCCCGTGCCCAATCCTCCCGTGACGAGCACGGTCCCGTCGGCGAGTCGCGTTGCCGTGTGGTTCGAACGGGCCTCGAGGAGATCGCCGACGCGAACGAATTTCTCTCCGCGCGGCGTGTACGGAAGCACGTTGGAGTACGCGATCCAATCGCGGAAGTGGACCCCGGCCTGCAAGAAGAGTTGATCGGGCAGCGGCACGAGCGTGCGCGGCAGCTGGAGCGCGATCCACGCCGACCCGTTCGAATCGAGCGCGGGGAACGGAGTGCGCGACGTCAGCACGACCGCCGGACGCGCCATCTCCGGGAAGCGCGTTTCGTTCGGGGCCGTTCGCTCGGCCGCGAGCGCGATCGCGAACGGCCGACCGGCGAAGACGGGAGCCGACGTGACGTTCACATAAACCGTCAACCCGTCGGCGCTCGAGCCCGAGCACCGAAGCTCCACGCCGATCTGTTGCGGAACGCGCGCCTCCGCACGACCCGCGCAAATCCCCACGGCGACGAGACAAGCCGAAAGAACGCGATGCGTTCGTCCCATGATGTGCCGTCTCCTTTTCTAGCCGGATCACCGCCCGGACGGTGGACGGGGAGCAAAGCCCGAGCCTTGTGCGCGGCGTCGCGCCTCCCTATGCTGCCGCGCTTCGCACTGGAGCGGCGGAAAGCGCATGAGCCTGAAGCGCGAGCTCGGACTGTGGGATCTCGTCGTCCTCAACGTCGTCGCCGTCGTCGGGCCGCGATGGCTGGCGAAGGCGGCGGCAGCAGGCCCGTCGTCGCTCGTCTTGTGGGCGCTCGCCGTGGTCCTCTTCTTCGGGCCGCAAGTATTCGTCGTGCTCGAGCTGACGCGCCGCTATCCCGAGGAAGGCGGGCTCTACCAGTGGATCAAGCGCGCGTTCGGTCCGTCGCACGGATTCGTTTCGGGGTGGTGCTACTGGACGAACAACGTCACCTACTTCACGACACTGCTTGCGTCGGTCGCGGGCGGCCTGGCTTTTCTCTGGCCGACGCACGCCGACAGACTCAAGGATAGCGGGCCGTTCGTCTGCGGAGTGTCGCTTGCGATCCTCTGGTTGATTGCCTGGCTCAGCATCCGCGGCCTCCGCCCGGAGAAGCGATTGCACACGGTCGGAGCGTGGGCGACATGGTTGCCGATCTTCGGGCTCATGGCCCTTGGCGCCGTCGCGTTCGCGAAAAACGGATCGGCGAATCGCATCGACGCGTCAACCATCAAGCCGGATCTCGCGTCCCTACCAAGCCTCGTGTTCTTCTCGAATCTGTGCTTTGCAATGGCAGGATTCGAAATGGCGCCAACCCTCGCTGGTGAGACGCGCGATCCAGCCCGGACGATCCCGCGGGCAACGTGGATCGCCGGCGGATTGATCACGGTCGTCTACGTCGGCGGCACGGCGGCCATCCTCGTTGGGATTCCACAGGCGAAGATCGACAAGGTTTCCGGTCTCGTACAGGGAGTGCAGACGCTCGGAAACGATTGGCTCGGATGGGCTGCGGCATTGCTCCTCGCGATCGCGGGCGCGGGGGGCGTCGGCGCGTGGTTGGCGGGTTGCTCGCGAGTCGCTTATGTCGGCGGCGTCGATCGCGCATTGCCGAAGAGCTTCGGCGCGATGCACTCGCGCCACGGCACACCGTACGGTGCGATCCTTTGGATCACGGGAATCACGACTGTCTTCATCGCGACCGGGTTCTTCGTGGAGAAGTTCGGCGATTGGTACGACCAGTTGAACTCGCTCACGATCCTCGTTTACTTCATCCCCTACCTTTATCTCTTCGTCGCGTTCGTCGTACTGATCCTGCGCGAGCGAGACTTCGCGTCGGCGCGGCTCGGCGCCAAACCCGCGATCGCCATTCCCGTCGCCGCGACTGGGTTTCTCACGACGCTCGGCGCTTGCGTGCTCGCGGTCGTGCCCGATTCGAGCGTTGCGCCGGCTGACCGACTCGGCGGCGTCCTCAAGATCCTCGGCGGCGTGGCGCTCTTCGTCGGCACTGGACTCTTGATCCTATTCCTCTCCCGTCGAACGAGGTCGACCGCGGAAGCTCGCTGACGCGAACGGGACACTTCGCGTCGGACACACAATCCCCTTGTCTGTACAAGGCCGCTCGCCTATCCTGGCCAACGCGTCACCGAGAGAGGAAAAGGCCATGAATCTCACGCCCGCATTCGTACTGCCCCTCTTCTGCGTCCCGCTCGCCTTTGCTCGCGCCGACGTCGTCCACATCGTCGGCGACTTCTCGGTGCACGGCACCGTCAAGGAAGCCGGCGACGTGGTGAGCGTGACGACGCCGACCGGACCGCGCCGATTCCGCCGCGAAGAGGTACTCTTCATCGAGAAGACGTCGGACGCGGCGAATCACGACGCGGCGGTGAAGCACGCGACCGTCCTGCTCCACCGGATCGGCGACTCGAAGCGCGAAATGGACGCGATCTCCGACCTGGAAAAGATGGAGAACGGTGATCTGTTTCGACCGCTCGCCGACGCGCTTCGCTATCACAAGCCGGAAGTGCGACGATTCGCCGCGTTCCGCCTCGGGCTGCTGGGAAGCTACGACGCGCTCGACCCTCTGATCGATCTCTCGCTGCGCGATCCGGACGAGGGCGTTCGCGACACCGCGTTCGCCGCGGCGCGCCGGATCGGGCACCCGAAGCTCGCGGTTCCGTTCGTGAGGTCGCTGCGGTTGAAGGACGGACGCATCCGCATTCGCGCCGCCGAAGCGCTCGGCGAAATCGGCGACACGCGCGCCGTGAAGTACCTCGTGCAAGCGATCCAGTTGCCGAAGGGCGGGGCCGCCGATTCCGGCAACCCGCACTCGTTCATCATGAGCGGAAGCGAGATCTCCTACGTCCGCGACTTCGACGTTCAGGTCGCGCAGAACGCCTTCGCCGCCGACCCCGACGTCGGCGTCTTGTTCCAAGGCGCACTCCTCGACGTGAAGGTCATCGGCGTCACCGAAGAAATCACCGTCGCGGAGGTGAACGCCGCCACCCGCTCGCTCTCGAAACTCACCGGCAAGAACCTCGGCCCGCACCCCGACGCGTGGGCGCTCTGGTGGAAGAACGAGGGCTCGAAGAGCGAGAGCGCGGCAGCCACAGGGTCGCGGTAGCAAGTCTCGGCGCATCCGGGCGCCATCGTCCCACCCACGAAGTGGAGCCCCTCAATCACTCGGCAACTCGACTCTGCAATCTCTCGACCGTGTTGCGCAGCCTCGAACAGCGACCCCCGACGATGGGTTCGGAAGCGCTCGCATCTCGATCATCTCTTCGGATCCGCGTAGCTCCCGAGCTTCGCGTCCAAACGTGCGCGCGCGGCCGCGATTGCATTCGAAGCGGCGACGCACGCTGCCTCGCGCGCTGATACTTCGGCTTCGGCCGTGGCGACGGCTCGCTCGAGCACCTCGATCTTCGCGGGAGCCGCCTCGAGATCATTTCTTTCGTTCGCCTCTTCGGCTTGCGCAGCAGCGACTCGCTCGCCCGCGCTTCTCACTTCCGCTTCGCGCTGAACGACGAGTTGCTTCGCCGCTGTGACGCCGGTAGCGAGCGCATCGAGTGTGGACTTCGCCCGCGCCGCGGCCTCGGCTAGGGACTTTTCGTCGGGCGCCTTCGCTGCGATCTCGGCGAGCTTCTGGGCAAGGTCGGTCCCCTGCACCACGAGCGCTTCCTTCTCGCTCACGGCGGCGTTCGCCGCTTCTTCGACTCGCCGGGCCGCGGCGAGATCTTCCGTCGCTTTCGCGACGAGCGCTTGCTTCTGTTCGATCCGGGCCGGTGCGCTCGCGACCGCCGCTTCGAGTGCCGCGAGATCGGCCGCCGCTTTTCGGGCAGCCTCCTTCGCCGCATCGACGACTCTCGCGAGCTTTTGCGCCTCAGCCTCGCACGCACTGAGTTCGTCCCTGGCGGCCTGAACCTCGACGTTTCGCCGAGCGGCTTCGAGCTTCATCATCTCGAGCCTCAACGCCTCGATTCGGCTCGTGGCCTGGTCGAGCTGGAGCTTCGCATCGCTGGCAGCCTTTTCTGTAGTCGGGGGGGCCGAGTCGGCCGTCGCGCCCGAGGTCTTCGACTCTTCTTCGGCCCGCGCGAGATCGGCCGCCGCCTTCTCCCTCGTGGGCTCGAGAAGAGCCAGCTCGTTTCGGACGCGATCCATCCGCTCGGCAATCGTGGGCGGATTCACATCGAGTTCGCCGGCTCGCTTGCCGTCGACAGCACCGAACACGCGCACGGCTCCCGACCAGTCGCCTGCGATGACGCGGCCGGCGGCGCCATCGAATGCCGCGTGAAGCACGATGTCGCCGAGCGGCTCGAAGTCCAATAGCTTCGTGCCATCGCCCTTCCACGTTCGAACGAGGCGATCGCGTCCGCACGTGACGAGCTTGCCGTCGCGACCGAACGATACCGAGAGGACGCCGCCCGGATGAGCCGGCCAGCTCTTGGCCTCCTTGCCGCTCTGCAGGTCCCAGAGTTTCACCGTGCCGTCCTCGCTCGAGGACGCGAGCACGTTGGAGTCCTCCCGAAACGAAAGGCTCGTCACCGCACCCTTGTGCCCCGTGAGCACGTAGAACTCGAGCCCGGACTTCGCCTCCCAGACGACGAGACCTCCCGCGCGATCTCCGCTCGCGAGCAGCACTCCGTCCGGACTGTATGCGACGGCCGTGATCCAGTCCGTGTGCTTCTTGATCGCGCGCACGCGCTCACCGTCCGCGGTCGAGAAGACCTCGAGCGTCCTCGAGGGACCGCCGACCGCGACCTGGCACTGATCGGGGCTCAGGCTCGCCGCGAGGACGGCGTCGTGCTCGTCGCCGATCTCGGCAACGCGCGCTCCGCTCGCGACGTCGAAGAGAACGACGTGTCCGGACTTCGCCGATCGGCCTCCGCCGACGGCGAGGAGCGACCCGCTGCGGCTGAACTCGAGCGCGTACGGCTCACCCTCGGGAAAGGCAAGGATGCCGAGGAGGTCGAGGCTCTCGGTGTGGTAGAGGAGCACTTGGTGCTCGCCCCCGAGGGCCACGATCGGCGCCTGCGGATCCACCGCCAGCGAGAGGAGTGCGCGAGCCCGACGGCTGTGAACGACCGGTTCGATCAGGAGATCCTTCGGCATCGCCGCCGCGCCCGAAGGTTTTCCGGGCGTCGTCGGTGCGAGCGCGAGGTCGACCTTGGGCCGCGACGGCGCAGCGGGCTTCGCGCCCGCACGCTCGAGAGCGCCGCCCTGGATCCAACGCCGGATCAGGTCGAGGTCTTTGTCGGGAAGCCTTTCCTTCCGCGACTTGGGCATGAACGGCTCCTCGAGATGCATGACCACGCGGTAGAGGCGGCTCTCGTCGGGGCTTCCGGGAGAGATGACGGGGCCGCCACCGTTCCCGGCCATCACGGCCTGGTAGGTGCTCAGGTCCAGACCTGCGGTCATCTTGTCCGCATCGTGGCAGAAAACGCACTCGTTTCGAAACAGAGGCTGGATGTGCTCCTGATACGTGACCGGCTCCTCGGCCCAAGCGATCGGCGCTATCGGAGTCCCGAGTGCGAAGACGAGCGCGACATCGTGGAACGATCGATTCATGTTGCTTGCGATCAATGGATCAATGAATCAATGGATCAATGGTTGAAGAGGAACTCCTGCGAATTCAAGAGCGCCCAGAAGACGTCGTCGAGCGCCTGGCGAAGCCCCTTGTCGTCCTGCGGAAGCTTCGCATCGAGTGCCGCCTTTTCGTCCGGAAGCGGTTTTCGCGACAAGCAGCGAACGTAGAGTTCGTCCACGATCTCGCCCGCCGTTTTCTTATCTGCGAGCATCCGGGCAATTACGGGGCTCGACGCGATCTTTCTCTGCACCGTTTCGCCATTCAACAGGTGGAGCGCCTGCGAAAGGTTCGGCTCCATCTTCACCTCACACGAACAGACCGAATCACGCTTCGCGCGTCCAAACGTGGTGAGGAAATAGTTGGAGGTCTCGCCGTCCGCGATCTCGACCGCCCGCGAGCCGATGGGTAGGCCCTTGAACTTGTCCGGCGTCTCGGTGACCTCGCTCAGACAATCGAGCAACACCTCGGCGCGCATCCTCCGCACGGCCGCATGCGAGAAGTTGCGATCGTCGCTCTCGTTCGTCGAGTTGGTCTCGCTCGCCGTTTGATACGTCCGCGACGTGCAGATCGCGCGGACGAGCTTCTTGAAGTCGTAGTGGTCGTCCTGGAACAGCTTCCCCAGCGCGTCGAGGAGTTCCGGGTTCGCGGGTGGGTTGCTCACGCGCACGTCGTCCATGGGATCGACGATGCCCTTGCCGAAGAAGTGCGCCCACACCACGTTTGCGAGGTTCTTCGCGAAGTACGGATCGTCCGGAGAGGCAATCCACTTGGCGAGTACCTCGCGGCGATCTCGTCCGGCGACGTCGGGCTCGGCCCCTCCGAGGAACTTCGGCATTCTCACTTTCCCGTCGACCGGGTTGTGAGCATCACCCGACGCCGCGTCGAAGATGATCGCCTCGCGCGGATCCTCGCCCGGCTTCCTGCCCACCTGCGCGAAAAACGCAGCGAAGCCGTAGTAGTCGTCCATCGTCCAGCGATCGAACGGATGGTTGTGACACTGCGCGCACTGAATGCGGATTCCCATGAACGCTTGCGCGGTGTTTTCGGCGAGCTTGAGTGAGTCGCGCTCTTCCTCGAAGTAGTTCGCGGCCGGGTTATGGTACGTGCCGCCGGTCGCCGTGAGGAGGTCCTGCACGATGCGGTCGATCGGCACGTCGTGGCCGAGCTTGTCGGCGAGCCACTCGAAGTAGAGGAGCGCGGACTTGTAGCTCACATCGTTGCTCGATCGAATCTTGAGCATCTCCGCGAAGCGCATGACCCAGAGATCGACGAACTCCTTCCGACCGAGAAGCTCGTCGACGAGCGCTTCGCGCTTCTTCGGATCGCCGCTGGAGACGAACCGATCGTGGTCCTCGCGAGTCGGGAGCAAGCCCACGATGTCGATGAACGCCCGGCGCAAGAACGTCTCGTCGTTGCACTCAGGCGACGGGACGACGCGCACTTTCTCGAGCTTCTTGAAGACGAGCGAATCGATCTCGTTCTTCGCCTGGATCTCCGGCGGGAACCGGTAGTCGAGTCCTTTCGGGATCACTAGGACCTGCGCGCCGACCGTGAACGTCGCGAACCGCGCCATCACGAACGCTTCGCCGCGGCTTCCAGCGGAGACGAGGCCGCTGTCGGAAACCTTTGCGGTCGCGTCGTTGTTGCTGAGATAGAGCGCGAGCTTCGTGACGTCACGATCGGTGCCGTCCGAGTAATGGGCCCGAACGACGAGCTGCTGTCCCGAGCCTTCGCCCTCGAGGAGGAGGCTCTTGGGAAACACCTCGAGCGCATCGACGCGCGCGACGGCCGGAGGATCCGGCGGCGTTCCCGCGTCCAGCCACGTGAGGAGCGTCCGGCAGAGCGGACTCTCTTCCTTGAATCGCTCGCCGCCGGTGTGGGGCACGCGGCCGAGAGCCTTCTCGATGATCAGGCTTTCCTTCGGCTCCGCTAGGTCGACTCGACGCGCCGGCATTTCTCGCGTGAGCCGCTGGTAGTCCCCGTCCGGGTCGTAGCCGAATAGCGAGAGGTGGAAGCCGTCCTGGCCCCGCGCAGATCCATGGCATCCGCCGCTGTTGCAGCCTCCCTTCGCGAACACGGGCATCACGTCGAGCTTGAAGCTGATCGGACGATCCTGGGCCGCGTTCTTCACGCGCACGGGAACCTCGATCGAGTGATCCTCGAAACTCACGCGAACCTTGCAGTCGCCATCGGCGACGGGACGCAGCACGTGGCCCTCGACTTTGACGAGGGGCGGATCGGAGGTGGCGATCGTCGCTTCGGAGCTGACGTCTCGCGTGATGCCGTCGGGCTGCACGATGCGACAGACGAGGGATTGCTCGTCCCGAGCGCACTCGAGGTGAACCTCCGACGGAAACACCTCCAACTTGGTCTGCGGATGCTTTGCCGCTTCTTCCGCGCGCTGCGCGGCGCGGAGTTGTTCGAGGCGCGACATCGGCTTCGCTGATGAGGCAGCGGGCGACACGGGTTGCGGCGTGGACGTAGCCGCTGCGTCCTTCGGCGGCGTTGCCGGTGGATCCACGCGCAAGACGCCGCCGCGGCCGACTTCGTGGACGATCGGCTCGCCGTCCTTCGTCACCGTGACCCGGGAGAAGAGCGTCTTGTGCTGGCCTGCCGGCGTCTTCGGGCCGATGGAGACGTCGAAGACCACCTGCGTGTCCTCGGAGGTGATTTCCTTGTCCGAGGCGGTGGCCCCTGCCGGGAGGCCGAGGAGCTTCGCGGTCGCGTGTCCCTCGAACTTCTGCTTCTGGTCGATCGTGCAAACGATCGAAGCGGTCTTCCCTTGCTCTGCCGCCGTCATCCCGATCTTCATCGCGAGCATCGGCGGGGCGACCTCGAGATCGCACAGCTCCGACGCGACCCAAAGAGGCCCGTTCACGTCGGCGGTTGCGAGGACGCAAATCTTCCACTTCCGAGTCTCGGCGTTGCCTGCGGCAGAGATCGGGTATGCGACCTCGGTCTGTTCGGCCGGGATGTCCACCGCGGACGCCGCGCCGACCCCCGGTGGACGGAAGAGCAACCGCACGGAGACGGGCGCTTTGAAGTCGGGCGATCGCTCCACGGTCACCTGGAGCTGCATCGTTCCTCCCTGGACGATCGGCACCTTCGGAGGAACGAGGTGGACTTTGAACGGCGCCTCCTGCGTCACGGCAACGGCGAGCTTGTCGACCCTCGTCGAATAGAGCGGCTGGTTGTTGGGACCGATCACGAGTTCCGCCGGCTGCCGGTAATGGCCGCGCGCGCTCACCTTGGGATCTGCGCACGCGGCGGTGAGTTCGCAGAGCTTGCCTGAGATGGGTGCGTCGGCAGCCGCCTCGAACACGACGGGCACGACGTCGAGATTGGAGGCAACGTTGTCCGCTTGCAGCGCGACGCCCTGTGGAAGGTCGCCCGACGAGAGTGCGACCTCGCCGGCAAAGTCTGCGCGCGTCGCGCGAACGAGCGTCGCGAATCGGTTTCCTCGGGGCACCGCGATCACCTGTCGCTCCTGAGAGTTGATCGCCACCTGAGGAATCGTGAGCACGAGCGACGGCGACGGCTCGGTCACCTCGACCCGGTACGAAAAGTCGGGGCCGCCGGCGCGAAGCCGATCCATGACGCCGAGAACGAACTCCCCGTCGGCCGCCGGCGTGAATCGCACGTAGCTATCGGGTCCGCCGGAGTCGTCGTTGCCCGCGAGCGTCGCGCCCTTCGAGTCATAGATCGTGATCGACGAGTCCAGAGGTGAGCGGAGGGCGCGTGCGACGACGCGCACGTCGAGCGGCTTTCCCTTGGTGGCCTTGAAACGGAAGCAGTCGACGTCGCCGGTCTTCGCGATGATGCCGTTGAAGGCGAGCGGCGGATCGATCGGGCTCGGAGTCGCGCTCGCGACATCGTCGTTGGGCTCCACCTCGAGTACGTTTGGAAACGCCGACACTCGGAAGCGGTTCGGAGACGGAGCAACGAGGCCGTCGGCCTCGGCAAAGAGATCGATCGATTCGGCGGGAACGTCCGGCAGCTCGAGCTTCCCTTCGAATGGGCCAGCGGCATCGCCGAGATACTGGATCGCCAGATCCTCGCCCGCCTTGCCTCCGCAGGGATACACGCATCTCGGCCTCGGAAACGTGCCGACGTGCAGCAAGTACGAGCTGTTCGCCGTGCCGCCGTACGACGAGTCTCGAAGTTGTATCGTGACCTTGCCGTCCGCGGGAGCGAGAAGCGACGCGATCGGATCTTGCACGCCGAGTGCGGTGTCGTCCGACTTCGCGAGCACGACGCCCTTCGCATCGAGAATCGCGACGGAAGGATCGAAGAGCGTGGACCCGAGCCTCATCCCGACGACCTCGGTCGTGAGGCGCTGTCCTTTCTTCAGATCCACGACGAAGTAGTCCATGTCCTCATTCGTCACTACGCCCAACACGGTCACGTTGAGGTCGATCGGCTGCGCGTGCTCGAGATCGTTGTTGGGCTCTTTCTCTGCGACGAGCGGATACGGCCCGACGTAGATCGTCCTCAGCTCCGAGATGCCACTTTGCGTGCGGAGCCTCAGGCAGTGCTCGCCAATCCGCGCATCCGCGTCGATCTGCACGTGAGCTTTCGCCTGGGTCGGGCTCACCGACTCGAGCGTCGTGGCGCGGATGCCGGGCGAGTAGAAAAGGATCTCCTGGGCATCGGCGAGGCGTGCTCCGTTGAGAACGAGATCCACCTCGGTGCCGCGCTGTGCCCCGCGTGGCAGGACCGTGCTCACCTCCGGACTCGCCGCGAGCCCGGTCGCGGCCGGACCGAGAGCCACTGTGAGAAATAGGACGGTCGAGCGTTTCATCGGATCGATCCCATTACGCCAGTAGTTCTGGGACGACCTTCCCGCCCCGCACGATGTCGACCGGTCGGTTGCCCGGCGAGAGGAGGCGCTTGGCCGGGTCGATCCCGAGCTGGTGGTAAATCGTCGCCGCGTAATCCTCGACGCTGAGCGGATCGGTGGCCGGCTCCGAGCTAGTGGCGTCGGAGGCCCCGTAGATCGAGCCTCTCTTGATGCCGCCGCCCGCGAGCACCACACTGAAGACGCGCGGCCAGTGATCGCGGCCTCCGCCCGGGTTGATCTTCGGCGTGCGTCCGAACTCGGTCGACACCATCACGAGTGTCGAGTCGAGCAAGCCGCGCCGATCGAGGTCTCGGATGAGGGTTGCGAATGCACGGTCGAAGTTCGGGAGCTGGCCGCGCACACCCTGAGCAATCTGGGTGTGATGATCCCACCCGCCGTAGACCAGGCTCACGAAGCGCACGCCTCCTTCGACCAGGCGACGCGCGAGCAGCATTCGAAGCCCCGCCTCGTTACGCCCGTACTCGTCCTTGATCGCATCCGGCTCTGCCTTGAGATTGAAGGCCTCGCGCGCCTCCTTCGAGCTGAGCATCGAGTAGGCGCGCTGGTAGAAGGAATCCATCGCATCGAGCACGTCGGATTTCTCGAGCGCGCGGAAGTGGTGATCGACGACGGCGAGGAGATCGCGCCGGCGCTCGAATCTCGGGGCATCGATGCCTTTTGGAAGCGCAAGGTCGCGCACGGAGAAGCCGTTGCTGACCGGGTCCGAGCCGAGACTGAACGGGCCGTACGCCGAACTGAGGTAGCCGGAGCCGGCGTAGGGATTCGGGATGTTGGGAACGCACACGTACGCGGGCAAGGAATTTCGCGAGCCAAACTCCTCGCAGACCATGCTGCCGAAGCTCGGGTAGTCGATCGCTGGGCTCGGCCGATAGCCCGTGAACATGCTTTGCGTGCCGCGCTCGTGGGCCGCTTCGCCGTGCGTCATCGAACGGACCACGGTGATCTTGTCCGCGATCGCTGCCGTGTCTTTGAGCGCCTCGGAGAACACCTCTCCCGTGATCTTCGTGTTCACGGTCCCGAGCGAACCGCGATACTCGATCGGAGCGAGCGGCTTTGGATCGAACGACTCCTGCCCGGCGATCCCCCCGGGAAGGAAGATCTGAATCACGGCCTTCGCCTTGCCTTCGGTCGCCGTCAGCTGACCCGGAAGGTAGACGCCGTTCTCCGAGGCGAATGCGCTCGTCATGCCGAGGTACTTGCCGAGCGTGAGCCCGAGCCCGCCGATCAAGCCGACGTACAGGAACTCGCGGCGGGAGAAGGGAACCACGTGATCCTTGCCACCGCAGGACGAGCAGGAATCATTGCTGTTCATGCGAGAACTTCCTTATTGAGCACCGTAGCGGCGGGAGAAGCCCGGTTGGCATCGGAATTCACCCGAGATCAAATTCGTTAACCCCCAACGCGCTCAACGGTAGCGTCCCTCGACAAAAAATGAAATCGGCTCCAGGCGTTTGCGCCCTACGCGGACCGGTCGTTTGTCGCCGGCCGGTCACACCGATTCACTCCTGGGTCGCAGAATCGGCGAACGGCGATCATCCAGTTTGGACTCGATCGCTCTGGTTCGTTTTGGAATTGCGGGACCGCAGAAGATGTCGACCTCGAACGAGTCGTCGTCGCCATGAGCGTCGCTGCAGACCTGCCCGATGGGATCGATCCAGCTTCCGACTACGGCGTCGTTGGCACGATGTAGAAGCTGAACTGGTCCTGCGCGAGCACGCGGTTCGTCACCAGCTCGGTTACCGACGAGTAGATGTAGACGCGACGTCCAACGAGATGCGGTCGGTTGGTCGGCACTTGAAACGAGAACCGATAGGGTCGCTCGAAGCGATCGAAACGGCGCGGCATCACGCGGTCCGCGCTCGGGGAGATGTAGTGGAGCGGCTGTCCCTGTCGAAGCGCGGCGTATGCGACCGAGTTCACGTAGAGCGCGCGACCGCTGTTGTTCCGAACACAAATGGACGCGTCGAACGATTCGCCTGCGTGCATCGGTTTTCCCGGCCCGATCATCGCCAGCGACACATCGGGGCGATTCGGGAAGTAGCACAGCTCGTCGACGGCTCCCGAGTCCGTGCGGGTTCCGATCGTCGCGACCGCGCGCGCGATGCGCAGCGGCCCGCCGCTCGTTCCGATCTGGGCGGTGAATTGATTTCCGTTCGCTCCCACGGGGACGATCACCGTTCCCACGAGCTGGCCGTTCTCGTCGAATGCTTCGAGGCGCGTGTGACCGCCGCCCGACTCCTCGATGTCGAGGAACGTGAGCCGGACGTACGACGACGTGCGCGGCCCACCCAGCTCTGGATCGACGAACGTGAACGTGATGACCCCGGAGTCGCTGGTGCCGTCGCCCGGAATCGTCTGCAGGTAGTTGGGCCCGGTGACCGGGATCAAGTCGTCCGTCGTCGAACCGGGCGGTCCCTGGCGCATCACGATGGCGCCCACGTGGCCCGTGTCGGAGATCGCCGAGACGTGAAGTCCGAGCGGCTGGTACTGATCCGTGACGATCGTCCCTTCCGGGAGCGCGCCCGCGCCGGTGAGATCGAAGCTGACGCACGGGCGAACGCACACTTCGAAGCTGCATTGCGCCCTGTTCCCGGCATCGTCCGTCGCCATGCACACGACGGTCGTGCATCCCGGTGGGAACGTCGAACCGCCGGGCGGATTGCACTGGACGATGACGTTCGGGTCGCAGATGTCCGTCGCGGTGGCGTCGAAGTCGACGGGCACGTTCACGTCCTTGACGTCGATCGTGATGTCCGCGGGACACGTGATCACGGGCGGCGTGTCGTCGCTCACGGTGACGTCGAAGCAGCACTGCGCCGTGCGCCCGCCGCGATCGGTCGCGGTGCAGCAAACCTGCGTCGTGCCCGGCGGAAACGTCCCGCCCGACGGCGGTACGCAGGTGAGGTTCACGTTCGGATCGCAGGTGGAGGTCGCGCGAACGGTGTAGTCGACGCGCACGCCGCCCGGTCCGGCGCACTCGGCCGTCACGTTCGGCGGGCACGTGATCGTCGGTGGACGGTTGATGTCGAAGGGAACGGTTTGCGAGTTGTCCTCGACCATGCCGTCGACGAGCGAGCCGGAGCGCACCAGCAGGTTGAACGAGCACGGCTCGAGATCGAGCTGACTCCATCGGTCGATGCGAAGCTCCACGTCGGTGGTCGCGGTATTCTCGTCCGCATCCGGAATTCCGGTGTTGATGCCGCCGGCTCCCGCGGTCCCGAGCTTGATCACGCCGGTCGCGCCCGGAATCGGCAAGTCGGTATTGCCCGCGAGGATCCCGAGCGTGTTGCCCTGGTACCGAACGTGCACGTCGACGGCGTCCCGGTTTTGCCCGTTTCCGTCCGTGTCGAGGAAGAAGCTGTACTCCTCACTCGGGCCGACGCCGAGCTCATCGGTGAACGGAGGCCGGATGCAATTGCCCGGCGTGACGGTGTCGGGGTTGCCGTCGCCGTCCGCGTCGCCGGGGACGCCGGGCCCGCTGTTTCCCTGACCCGGCGGGACGTCCATGACGTCGAGTCCGATGAAGAGCTGGTCGGTTGCGACGTTGTAGTAGACGAGGACGTTTCGAAAGTCGAAACCGCTCTTTCCGGTCGAGCAGACGTCGTTGATCGAATCGGCGCGGGTGATTTGAGCGACGGCCGCGAGATCGGTGAGATCGCCGTCCACCACCTGTCCGATGGCCGTTGCCGTCATTCCGCCGAACAGCGCGAGCACAGACACCCACTGTTTCACGAATCGATCCTTTCAACGCGTTCTCAGGACGACGCTTCGGGTGCAACGCCGCCGCGGCGATGGAATCGCGTCGCGGCAAGCTCCTTCGAGCGGAGCAGTGGTTCAGATATCCCCGAGAGCGCGCCAGATCGTAACCGTGGCGGCAGGGCCCGGGCAACAGTCAATGTCGGGAGCGGTCCACGCTCCCAACCTCAGAGGCAGACCGTTCATGGATGTGGACGATCGGTCAGCCGTCCGGTACTCTCGTCCTCCGCATGCGAGGAGGAGCGCGCCGAAATCGTCGTTCGAAGCCAAGCTTGCCTCGCGCAAGCACGTCGGCCGGATTACGGCAATGGCGCTATGAGCCCGACGCATTGCCAAAAAAGAGACACCACTGGGATAAGCCAGAACCGGGATTCGTCCTTGTGCGCGGCGTCCCGGTAGGCAAGTGCCCCAACAACATCAGCCGTGAAGAAGCCGAGAGAATCTTGAATGCCGGCGTCGTCGTCGATTTGCCACGCATCGCGACTCCATCACCGAAGCGTATCTACACGATTCACCAGGGTGTGGTTTACCGTGCCGTGCCAACCGTGCCGGGGATTTCCTTCCACGCTTTTCCGGAGTTGGCCGAAGACTTTCGACGTCTGCCGCCAACCGTTCGGCAGGCGGTCTTGTCGCTGGCCGACAAACTGGGCTGCCTCGCACAAGTGCGCCGATGGGTAAACTCGTGACACGATTCGGAAAGCAGTCTGGACTCTCCTTCGACCTCGAATGGGAAACGTCTGAGCCGAAGGGAACCGCTGCCGAAGCAACGCAGGGTCGACTTGTGGCGCGCGTTCGAGAGCGAGTCGTCTGGGGTCACGCTAGCGTCGGCGAATCCGAAGGCTTCGATTGGACCTGGATCGAATTGCTCGAGCACATCGCGTCGGTTTGGCCGTACCTCGAATGGGAAGAGGCAGATCCTCTTGGACTGGAGGACTCACCCGAGTTCCTGAGACTAAACGCCGAACAGCGTTGGAGGCAATCTCCAGCCTCGCGACGCGATGAGGAAGAGGAGCAGTTGTGGGCATTCGAACATTCCCACAACCTCGCCGCTGGCATTCAGGGTGCGTGGCCTCCTCCATTGTGGTTGCTGCGACAAGGCAATGCGTTTCTCGTTTGCGGAGAAGGAGAGCGCGTAAGGCAGCCGCGTTCGGAAGTCCTCGAAACCCTCGAAGACTTCGCGACCGCTGTCCTCGATCGGTTGAAATCATCGAAGGACCAACGCCAGTTCATGGTCAGAAAGGCATGGGAGAATCGTCGGTCGGTCCGACCATCCCACTTTATCGAGGTCGCAACTGGTCTCGCCCCGGATCACTTACTCAAAGTCGCTGACGGGCGTTCCATCGACGACACGTGGGAGATCGGAAACCAGCTCGAGCCAAACGAATTGTTGGCCGCAGCCCGAATGATTGGAAATTCTCTCACGCCGAACGAGACGCGGGCCGTGATCAATCAGATTCGTCGCGTGGCCAAGCGTTCGACGGTTGTCTTGGACGCGATCGCACATGAAGCGGCCGACGTCACGTTGTCCGGTCCGCCCTGGGACCAAGGATACGCACTAGCGAAATGGCTGCGCTCACGGCTTGAGTTGATCAAAAACACCGACCGATCGGATCCGGAGACGATCCTTCGCGACTGGGGTGTCAAGGTTCAACAAGCGAATGCCGGAAGTGGAATGATCGATGCAATCTCATGCTGGGGACCACGTCACGGCCCAGCGATTCTGATTAACCCGGCCGGACCACATGCTCAGGAAGAGGCAGGTCGACGAGCTACGTTGGCTCACGAGATATGCCACCTGCTCATCGATCGGACGGATGCTCTTCCATTGGCTGAGGTCCTAGGTGGTCGCACTCCGCGAGACGCAGAAGCTCGAGCACGCGCCTTCGCAGCGGAGCTGCTTCTGCCGCGCGACACCGCTGGTAGCGCTCTTGCTCAGTCGTCGGATCCGGCGCAGACGGTGAAATACCTCCGCCGTCGGTATGGTGTCAGTCGAGAGGTCGTCGCGTGGCAGGCACGCAACTCCAACATTCCGATGCCGGAGAAGGTTAGGGCGTACTTACGTTCGCTCGTGAGAGAGCCGCAGAGCTTCTGAGACGATTCAGGCGCTTCCGATGAGGATGCCGGCGATGAAGACGAGGATCCCACCGACGACGACCTGAAACGCAGCGGCGAGGAACGGCGTGTCCATGTAGCGGTTGCGAATCCACGCGATCACGAGCAATTCGAGCGCGACGACCGCGGTGGCAACGGTCTGCGCCGTCCTGAAGTGCGGAATCAGAAAGGGCAACGCGTGGCCCACGCCGCCGAGGAAGGTCATCAACCCGCAGATCACGCCTCGAAGGAACGGATGACCTCGGCCCGTGAGGCTGCCGTCGTCGGAAAGCGCTTCCGCGAATCCCATGCTGATCCCCGCCCCCACCGACGCGGCAAGCCCAACGAGGAACGTCTCCCAGGTCTGGTGGGTCGCGAACGCGGCGGCGAAGAGCGGCGCGAGCGTCGACACGGAACCGTCCATCAGGCCCGCGAGCCCCGGCTGAACAACTTGAAGAACGAAGAGCTGTCGCTGCATTCGCGCTTCTTCCTCGCGGTCGGCCGCAGGCTGGCGGCTCGGGTCCAGCGCCGCCGATCGCTCCTCGTGGCGACGCTCTTCCGCGGCGAGGTCGCCGAGAAGCTGGCGCACGTCGGCATCGGTGGTTTCGTCCGCGGCGCGCATGTAGAAACGCTCGGCCTCGAGCTCCATGAGCGCGACGTGGCGGCGGATCTCGTCGGGCCCCGGCGGTCGAAGCGAACGGATGGGCTCGCGGCGGACGAATCCCCGCACGTGGTCGCGGCGAAGGAGCGGGATCTCATTCCCGTACTTTCGTTGGAACAGCTCGATCAGTCGATGTCGGTGTCCGTCTTCCTCGTCTCGCATCCCATCGAGCGCGATGGCGGCCTTCGGAAAGCGCGGCCGGAGGAGTCGCGCGAACTCCTGATAGAGCCGGGCATCCTCTTCTTCGGCCGAAATGGCGAGGGCGAGCACTTCGGGCGCGGACAGGTCCTTGAATCGTCGTCGCATCGAGCCGGCCTCTCTTCGGGTACGATGGGGCCTAACGTATCAAACCAACCTCACCCAACGGAGGAAGACTCATGGCAGGCAAGCTCGCGGGCAAGAAAGTTCTCATGGTCGTCGCGCCCGACCAATTCCGCGACGAAGAGCTGCTCGAGCCAAAGCGCATTCTCGAGACGGCCGGAGCGACCGTGAAGGTCGCGAGCACGAAAGCGAGCGCGGCGAAGGGAATGCTCGGCGCCACGGTGAAGCCGGACCTCGTCCTGTCGGCCGCTCGGCCCGACGAGTACGACGCCGTCGTGGTCGTCGGCGGAATGGGCTCGCCGAAATACCTCTGGGGCGACGCCTCGCTGCACGACGTGCTTCGAAAGACGTTCGCAGCCGGACGCGTCATCGGCGGCATCTGCCTCTCCGGTGCGGCGCTCGCCCGAGCCGGCGTGCTTCGCGAGAAGGAGGCCACGGTCTACAAGACGCCCGACTCGCTCGCCGAGCTCTCGGAAGGCGGCGCGCGATTCGTCGACAAGCCCGTGATCGTCTCGGGAAACGTCATCACCGCGAACGGCCCGCAGGCCGCGACCGCTTTCGGCAATGCACTCGTTCAGGCGATCGCGCTCACAACGACCGCGACGAAAGCATCGTAGGCCGCGCGCCCGTACAACGCGAAGACCACGCGATCGAGCGTCTTCGCCTGCCGCAAGGCCTGGACGGCGATCGGCACCATCCGCGCGGCGCATGCGTCGATCGGAAACCCGCCGACTCCCGTTCCGAACGCGGGGAGTGCGACGGAGTGGCAGCCGAGCTTCTCGGCCAGACGAAGGGCGCTGCGCGTCGCGCGCTCGATCGTCTCGGCGTCGGTCACGAGGTCCTGACCCATCACGGCCGCGTGGATGACGCACGCGGCGGGCAGTTTGCCGGCGCGCGTCGAGATCGCCTCGCCGATCGCGATCGGTGCCTTCGACACGGCTTCCTTCTCGATGTCGACGCCGCCCCTCCGCTTGATCGCGCCCGCGACGCCGGCGCCCATCCAGAGGTGATCGTTCGCCGCGTTCACGATCGCGTCGACCGCAAGCGTCGTGATGTCCGTCTCCACGACCTCGAGCGTGCGCGTGCCGATCGCTTTTTCCATCGCGCTACGGATTCACTCGAGTGCGAATGCCGTTCGTCACAGCGATGCCCTGTTTTCTCATGAGGATCCCGCCTCGATTCCTCGGTGGCCTCGAACTCGTCGATCATTAGCAGGCCGCCGGGTCACGGCGCAATCACAAAACCGCGCAGCGGGAGCTCGCGACGCGGGTCGCTATAATGCCCCACCCTTCGAACAGGAGCGGTCATGGGCAGCACGTTCGGACACGTCTTCCGCGTCACGACGTTCGGCGAGTCGCATGGCGGTGCGGTCGGCGTCGTCGTCGACGGATGCCCGCCGCGGCTGGCGCTCAACGAGGCGGACTTGCAGCGCGACCTCGATCGACGTCGCCCGGGCCAAAGCTCGGTAACGACGCCGCGCGCCGAGGCCGATCGCGCGCACATCGTCTCGGGGACGTTTGAAGGACAGACGCTCGGCTCGCCGATCGCCATCGTCGTCTGGAACGAGGATGCGCGGCCGGAGGCGTACGCGAGCTTCAAGGACCGCTATCGTCCGTCGCACGCGGACTTCACGTACGAGGCGAAATACGGCATCCGCAACTGGCAGGGCGGCGGCCGCGCGAGCGCGAGAGAGACGATCGGTCGCGTCGCGGCCGGCGCCATCGCAAAGAAGATCCTCGCCGAGCGCTTCGGGACCGAGATTCTCGCGTACGTGAAGCGGGTTCACGGAATCGAGGCGGCGATCGATTCGGCGCGAGTGAAGTTCTCGGACGTCGAGTCGAACATCGTGCGCTGTCCCGATCGCAAAGCGGCGGCGCGAATGATCGCGCTCATCGAGCGCATGCGCGACGACGGCGACTCGGTCGGTGGCGTCATCGAGTGCGTCGCGCGCGGCGTTCCGCCCGGCCTCGGCGATCCCGTCTTCGACAAGCTCGAGGCCGACCTCGCGAAGGGCGTGCTGTCGCTGCCGGCGACGAAAGGATTCGAGATCGGCTCGGGCTTCGACGGGACGCGCTTGCGCGGCTCGGAGCACAACGATCCGTTCACAGTCGTGCGCGGTCGCGTGCGCACGAAGTCCAACTTCTCCGGCGGCGTGCAGGGCGGCATCTCGAACGGCGAGGACGTCGTCGTGCGCGTCGGCTTTAAACCGACCGCGACGATTCGCAAGAAGCAGGAGACCGCCGACGTACGCGGGCGGCGCGCGACGATCGCCGCGAGCGGCCGCCACGATCCGTGCGTGCTTCCGCGCGCGGTGCCGATGGTCGAAGCGATGGTCGCGCTCGTGCTCGTCGATCACCACCTTCGCCACGAAGCGCAGTGCGGGACGCCGCCAAGAACGCCGCGTGCGAGGTCCCGCCGCGCGTCGCGCTAGCGCTTGTGCGCGCCCGATGCTCGGGCGTAGCATGGTCGTCCTCGACGCGAGGTCAGCACCCTCACCGAATCCAGGAGAGCCGACGTGGACGTCGCGCTTTCGTCTCCGCGTCTCGCTTCGCCATTGAATGTTGGAGATCCCGTCGCGCCACGACTCGTCCGTGATCGTCGGAGGCAGCGGCCGTTCGATCCGCAACACGGGAGATCGTCATGAACCGATTGGTTTCGTCCATTGGGCGCGTCGCACTCTTCGTTTCGAGCGTTGCGCTCACGTGCGTGGGGCAAACGACCACGCGCGTCAGCGTCGCGGCGAGTGGCGCGCAAGCGAACTTCGATAGCGTTGCGCCCGCGCTCTCAGGCGACGGCCGCTACATCGCATTCCTCAGCGGCGCGACGAACCTGATCCCACACGTCACGCCGCTCGTGGCCGACGTTTTCGTCCGCGATCGATGGAGCGGCAGCGTCGCGCTCGCAAGCGTGACGCTCCTCGGCATCCCGGGAAGCGGGGCCAATCCGTCGATCTCCGCTGATGGGCGATTCGTCGCGTTCGAGAGCCACTCGAACGAGATCGTCCCGGGCGACACGAACGAGTGCGTCGACGACAGAGATCCCAACAACATCGTTCACTACCACTGCGGCGACGTTTTCGTCCGCGACCTACAAACCGCGACGACGATTCGCGTGAGCGTCACGTCGAGCGGCCAGCAAGCGAACAACGACAGCGGATCGCCGCGAATCTCCGCCGATGGCTCCACTGTCGCGTTCGTCAGCTACGCGTCGAATCTAGCCGCGGTCGATCAGAACGGTACGACCGATGTGTTCATGAGAGACTTGGTTACTCGCACGACGCTTCGCATGAGCATGAACGCGACCGGGCAAGGCGGGAACAGCGCCAGCGGGAATTTCGGCGTTGCCATCTCGGCGGACGGGAGATTCGTCGCCTTCAACAGCTATGCGACGAATCTCGTCAGCGGCGATACCAATAACGCTGGCGACATCTTCGTCCGCGATCGAATGACCGGCGCGGTGATGCGCGCAAGCGTCGGGGCCGGCGGCGTACAAGCGAACGCCGAGTCCAGACACCCTTCGATCTCCGCGGACGGGCGATTCGTGGCGTTCGAGAGCGCGGCTCGCAATCTCGTCGCTCCGGCAACGAGCGGTCGAGCGAATATCTTCGTTCGAGATCTCGAAGCGGGCGTCACCGAACGTGTGAGCGTCGGGCTCGCCGGTGCGGAGGCCAATGAAGGGAGCTACTTCCCGGTCCTTTCCGCGGACGGGCGATATGTGGCTTTTTCGAGCCTCTCGAGCAACCTCGTCCCGGGCGACACGAACCACTGCCCGAGCCCCGACACGAGTTGCCAAGACGTGTTCGTGTTCGACCGGCAAACCGGCACGACGAGCCGCGTCAGCGTCGGTGCGTTCGGTGAAGAGTCTAACGACCAAAGCGGCGCGTCGGAGTACTTCGGATCGCCGACGATCGCGATCTCCCAGGACGGACGATTCGTTGCGTATCCGAGCAAGGCCACGAACCTGGTCCCTGGCGACACGAACGGACGGATGGACCTCTTCGTCCGCGATCGGCTCGACTGCGAGAGTGGCGACGTCGCACAGTCGACGAACGTGCTGCACGTGAATGGTTCGTCAGGCGACTCGACGACCCACGTCGTGTCGGCTTCCACCGGCGCACCGATCACCGTTTCATTGGATCCGTCACCCGCCGGACCTGATCTTCCGGGCTACGTGGTGTGGGCGTGGCGCGGCATTCCGACGAACGCTTTCTTCGTTCTCGTGAACGGCGATCCGATCGGCTGCGCGGCGAATCCGAATCCCCTCAATCCGCGCCTCCCGAGACCGCAGCCGTTTCGCTGTGTGATGGGAGGCTTCAGCGCACTGTACTGCGGGTCGGTTCCCACCCTCGGCGGGTCGCCGATAAGTGCGCCGTGGTCGCTGACGCGCGCGCAGGGGTTCATGCAGCCGCTGACGATCACGCTGCAGGGCGTGATCGCGGACTCAGGCGCGACGAACTCGCACGGCCTCAGCGTCACCAACGCGGTCGTGCTTCGGATCCAATAGCGCCGCCGAAATTTTCTCCGGCGTTCCGTCACGATCGGTCGCGGCCGTCGTCTCATTCGTCCGATTGCGCTCGTCGTGAGCGCATCAGGAGGCAATCCGAATGAGTGATGATTCCATCGCCGCGAACCTCACTGCGCGCAAGACCGCGGGCGCGGCGGCGTCCCGGGAATCGATGGATGGCGACGAATCCAACGTCCGAGCGATCGCCGAGCGATTCGTTCGGGCGTGGAACGCGAAGGACTGGCCCGCGCTCGTGGCGAACTACACGGACCCGCACGTCGACGCGAACGAGTCGGATCCGATCGTGCACAATGCCGAGTTCGAGGCGCAGCTGCGCCGGATGCACGCCGACGCCGACAGCTCACTGATCGTGACGTCGGACGACGTGCTGGTGGAAGGTCGAGTGGGGCATCGACGGAGCGATCGAGTGACGACGATGCTGCGAGGTGTCGAATGAGTTTCGAAGAGACCTCGACCGACGAGGCACTTGTCGCCGCGGCGAACGCCGGAGACCGAGATCACCCGGAAAGCCGTAGCTGGACTCGCATAGCGGTGGACGAACTTCGGGATCGTCTCAGACCGGCTCGTGCGCCGTCACCAGTCGTGGATCGGACCCGACTTCGCCGGCACGATCCGCTCGACCTTGGACTCGGGTGGAATCGATGAGGGCACGACCCGCTCAACGTAAGCAGCGCGCCGATTCTCCACGATTACTGGCCGTAGTCCCTGACGCTCGAGGTAAAGCGCGATAGCTCTCCGACTCGCCGACGTTCAGGGCCCGGGTTCGGTCTCGATCACGGAATCGATACTCGTTTCGACTCGTGCGGCGCGCACACGAGCCGCAAGAGTTTGAGGCACGGGGAATCGCGTCGATGCCGGTCTACTGCACGACAACGGTTAATGCGTTCGTGACGCTGAATGCCGTCGAGTTCGCGGCGCCTGCATCCTCGAGGACACCTTGGAGCGTGAGGACCAGAGGTCGCGAAAACCCCTGACCTCGAGCGACGCTCCACGGTGCCCGCGCCGGCGAAGCGGAGACGGGGACTCCGGCACAGACGGCCAGCGGTAATCCGGTTCCGTGAAGGCACCGAAACGGCTGCGGTCCGCTCGGCCGGTGAAGCGGCGTTGGATTCACCGTACAGCCCAGGGTGTGACCTGTGGCCGTGAGGGGAAAAGAACCGCTCGGAGCGCTGGTCCACGCCCAGATGACGTAGCGGGCGATGCTATCGCCCGGACCTCCTGGGCCCGCCGGTGCGGCGTTCAGGGCTACTTGGATCGGAGAGCCGATCGGGATATTGATGACTCGATTCGCGTCGCCCGGCGATCCGTTGACGAAGAGCACGTCCGTGGTGCATTGGAAGGAATTCACCGTGCCGTCACTGCATCGGCTCCGGTCGGGGCACGGATAGAGCGTGGCAAGCCACGCCTCCGCGACGCCGTTGTGAGTTCCAGTGCCGACGATGGTGCGACCGTCAGCGCTGACGCCGCCGGCGTCGGTCAGCAACCAACCGGTGAGATCGATCCCGAGTGTGGGCAGGTACAGGTTGAGATCCACCAAGCCCAGGCTGGAGGTCCATAGGAAAGCCTTCCCGTCGAGACCGACGGAGGCGCCCACGACCACCGAGCCGTCGCCATTGACGGCGTTGCTGACCATGTAGTCCCACGTGCCTGGCAGCGTCCCCAAGCTCACCATTCCGCCGGCGCAAGTCCAGCGGTAAGCGATGTCGCCCTGCGACGAATCGCTGTCGCCGACGACTACCGCCCCATCCGCACTCACGGCGTAAGCGAAAGAAAACGCTCCGCCGGGCAGCGCGCCCAAGTTCTCCATGCCGCCACTGCGGGTCCAACGAAACGCGACGTCGCCGATGGGAGAGTAGCCGTCGCCCACGACCACCGAGCCGTCGGCACTCACGGAGTAGCCGAGCGAGATCGCCCCTCCCGCCATCGTGCCGAGGTCCTCCATGCCGCCGGCTCCGGTCCAGCGGAAAGCACGGTAGCCGTTTGCCGATCCGCTGGTTCCCACGATCACCGAACCGTCGGCGCTGGCAGCGCTGCCCAACGACTGAATCCCTCCAGGCAGAACGCCCAAGATCTCGCTTCCTCCGGCGCGGGTCCAGCGGTAAGCGCGCTGCCCCACGGCAGAGTCTCCGTAGCCCACGACGACGGAGCCATCGCCGCTCATGCCCGCACCGAACGAGTATGTCCCGCCCGGCAGCAGCTCCAGATTCTCCATGCCCCGAGCGTTGGTCCAGCGGAAGGCACGGCCCGCGAAGGCAACACCTCCATCGCCTGCCACCACCGAGCCGTCGGCGCTCACGGCGCGGCTGGCCGATGTCGTCTGTCCTGGCGGGAACCGCAACCCTTTGAACGTCTGCGGAAGCGCCGGAGGCGCGACCGCGAGTCCCGCGCACAGAAGAAGCACTCCGGCCAACACGCGGTGATGCGCCGGGGAACCACGACGGTCAGCCTTCAACCACCGTGGGGTCGACGATCCGATCGTGCGGGGCAATTGCATTGGAGCCTCCTTGGGAAACCGACGTGAGAAACGCAGACTCCCTCGCGGCGAGCAGACTCGATGCGGCGCAGGTTCAAACTCCTCTCCGTGGTGCACTGGCGTCGGCATCCCACCTCGAAGATCGAGAGTGGCTCGGCACCGGCGAGGAATCGGCTTAGCAAGGGTCGTACCAGGGTCGAACGTAACCGTGAATTCACGATGTCGAGCGCCTCGGCGAATGAAAGCCAACCTAGAATCGCAACACGTGCCGCTCCCCGTCACTCGAGTTCGACCCAGACGAGAGACCACTACGATTTTCTGTGAAACGACACGCCGGCGAAGCGGCCTCGAGCGTGCGGCGGCAGGCTCATGGCCGATTCGATCAGGGCAGGTGCCTTTTCAGGGCCCCACAGGTCCCATTTCTGATTGCTGCTGCCAAACGACCCACACGCCGAGCGGCAAGAACTCATCGAGCGCGACGCCGACGCGATCCGGCGCCTGACTCAGGAAATCGAAGAGATTCTGGAAAGTCCCGACGCCGCTCGTTCTCTCGATGACGTCGCCCGCCGTTGCATCGGAGACAGAGGCGATCCCGAACTCCTGTCGATGCGCCTGAGTCCGTGCGCTTGAAAACTCAGTCCGACTCATGGATGGCGCGGTGCACGGCGTGGTCAGGCCGATCTCGCGCTGGACAGCCACAAACTGTGCCAGCGGCTCGCGACCCTGTCGCTCCCGAGCATGGCCGAACGTCATTCGCTGCACGTTGGATTGCGGATCGTCCGTCTATCGCGACGTTTCATTCCCGAGTTGCTGACGGAGGACGAGACCCGTTTCGCGAACGAACTCGAGAAGCAACCGCTGCCGTCGTCCATGCATTCTGCGACCCTCACGACGAGGAACGGGAAGACGTCGAGACCGATTTTCATCGCCGCCGGACGCTGGCGCGGAAGTCGACGCGCTGCCGTACCTACCGCCCGAGCCGCCGATCCATCGCGGCCTGCAACGCGCGGATCGTGCGCGCGTTTTGGCCGAAGTCGCCGCGGCCGAGGCGCGAGTGTGAGCGGATCGTGACGTGGCTGCCGCCGCTGTCGGGCACGACGCGAATCGTCACGTCGTCGACGAAGCGGATTAGTGCCGTGCGATGCTCGGCATCGATCGTCCGCGCGGCCCCGTCTTCGCGTACGACGCGCACTCGAGGGACGTCGTCGCACACGGCGCGCGCTGTCGCGAACGCCACTGCTGGCGCAGCCTCGTACCAGCGCGGCTCCAGCTCGGGATACGCCGCCGACTCGCCGGTCGTCACGTCGTTGATCGTGAGCCAGCGACGCAGCAGCGACGGCCGCGCGGTCACGCTTCGCGTCGCGCCGGAAGGAGGAGCCACGACAGCGTCGCCAGCTCGATCAGCGCGGTCGAGATCAGCGGCGGCGGGATCCGATAGTAGGCGTACGTCGCGCCTGCGGCCGCCACCCACACGGCGTTCACCCAGCCGACGCGGCGAAGCGTCGAAGTCGGCACGTCGCGGCTCGCGGCGAGCACGAGTCCGAGTATGCCGAACGCCGCGAACGTGATCCCCATCGTCAAGCTCAGCGCCTGTTGGATCTGGAACATCGACGGCGACATGCCGAACCCGAGCGGGACGTGGTACTCCCCCATTGCCGCCAGAACTTTGAGGGTCGGCTCGTCGGTGGGCGGCGGCGCAAAGTGACCGAGCGAGTGCGCGATCGCGGTCAGCACAGTGAGGATCGACGCCGTCGTGAAGAGCCGCCGGCCGTGCGCGAACAACGCTGAAGGCATCTCGACGCTCCGATCACAAGAAGTCGGCGCACCCTCGACGATTCGGGGGTGCGCCGACGATTCACTCGTGTCGACGTGGTGTCAGGGCTTGCAGCTCCCTGCGGTGGCCATCTGCTTGAAGAACGCCTCTTGCGCCTTCGCCATCTCGGCGGGCGTCATGTCCTTCACGCGCGTCGCGATCGACCACTCGTGGCCGAACGGGTCCGCGACCTTACCGAAGCGATCGCCCCAGAACATCTCGGTCACGGGCATCTGCACTGTCGCGCCCGCTTCGACCGCTCGCTTGAACGACGCGTCGACGTTCTCGACGTAGAGGTGCAACGAAACCGGCGTGCCCTGCAGAGTCTGCGGCGACTTGCAGCCATACTGCGGATTCTCTCCCGCGAGGTAGACGATCGAGTCGCCGATCTTGATCTCGGCGTGCATGACGACGCCGCCGGGTCCGTTCATGCGCATGATCTCGGTCGCCCCGAACGCCTTCTTGTAGAACTCGATCGCCTTCCCGGGATCCTTGATGATCATGTGTGGCGTCACCGTGTGCGACCCCGCCGGAACTCCCTTCGTCGAACTGGCCATGTGCGTCACCTTTCCTTTCGCGTCATTGAAAATCCCATCGACCCTTGATCACTACCACCTCCCCAATGATTCCACCGGCTTTCGATGCGATCGCTGCCAACGAACCGGATCTGGCCGCAGTGGATGTGCGCATCCTTCTTCGGATCGAAGTTCGTGCCGCCGTCGAAGGCGAACACGAGCGTGTCCGGCTTCGAGGCGCGCGCGTCGAATCGCATGTGGGGCTGATTTCCCATGGCGCAATAATGCGTCATGACGAGCTCGTCGCCAACTAGGTAGTACATGGAAATCATCTCGTGGTTCGATCCCGGGAAGAGCGTCTCCATCACCACGTTGTTCGCAGCAGAAATCTTGTACTCGACGACCGCGTCCTGGTTCCCGTCTCCTTCGCCGGCCTTCCCGTGCCAGGTTCCCGCGAGCGTCTTTATGCGCTCGAACGCCGCCTTTCCCGCGCCGGCGTCCGCGTGGCCCGCGCGCTCGAACGTGCTCTTCTTGATCTCGGCCCACTTGTCGTTCTTCTTCTCGAAGACGGTCCAGACGTAGGAGTCGGCGGAGGGGAACGCGAGGGTCTCGCGATACTCGGTCGCCTTGTCCGCGGCGAACCCGGTCCACGTCAGCTCGAGCCCGTCGCCTTTCGTCTCGCAGACGCCGTCGTAGAAGTCGCCCCACGTCGAGTAACTCTGGAAGGCGATCTTCTTCTTCCCCGGATGCCACGCGAACACGCTCTCGTAGACGAGCTGCTCGCCCTTTTCGGTGATGAGGTAGCTCTGACCTTTCACCATGCGGCCGTCGAGCGCCCACTCGTTCTCGACGCGAATGCCGCCTTTGGACGGGTCGTCCCACGTGCCCTTCGTGACCCAGTTCCCAATCATGCGGCCGAGCGGATCCAGCTCGCCCGCCCACGCGGGAGTCCCGAGCCCGGCTGCGACGACGACGAAAGCCCCGATGCGATTCCAATTCATGGTGAGTCTCCTTTTACTTTGCCGGTTCCGGTGCGGGACGAAACCCGTACCGCTGGGTCGTGTACCCCACGATGAGTCCAACCAGGCTTCCCGGAAGCATGATCGCGAGGTAGTAGGGCTCGCCGTGCGCCGCCTGATTCCACGCAACGAGGAAGGCGAAGAGCGCGGCGACGGACAGTCCGAACAACATGCCGAGCGCCAGCGAGTTCACTTTGCGGGCGAACCACCCGGTGAGGACGCCCGCGACGAGTCCCTTGAAGGTCGAGCCGATGACGATGCCGACGATCTGAGCCTTCACTTCTGGGCCCCCCGAGAAGAGCGCCGTCAGTCCGTCGAATGCGCCGAGCACGCCGCCCAACACGAGGCCCAACACCGGTTTGGTCATTGCGTCCGTCCTCCGAATGAGTGAATCGACGCCATCCTATTACACGTCCGATGGCATTCCTTTGATCTCAGCGCCCAAGAAAAGCGAGAAGCAACGCTCTAACGACGAGATACGCGATCACCAAGAGGATGGCCGTCCGGTACTTCCGCGCGAGACGCCGCGTGCGCACGAGAATGCTTTCGGGAAAGGCCGAGACGGGCTCGCCGGCCAGGAACCGACCGACGTCGGCACGCAGAACATCGACGCTCGCGTAGCGGTCACCCGGCTCCTCCTGCATCGCTTTTCTGACGATCGCCTTCAACGGCGGCGGCGCGTCGGCATCGACGAGGAATCGAAGGGTTGCGCCGAGCGCGAAGACGTCCGTGCGCTCGTCCATGTGCGCGACGTCGCCGCGCGCCTGCTCCGGCGCCATGAAGCCCGGCGTGCCGAGGACGGTCCCGTGTTCGGTCGCCCCCGGGACAGTGGCGCCGCCCTCCATCGATGCGAGCGCCGGGGAATCGTCGCCGCGCACCTTGGCGAGCCCCCAGTCCATGACGAGCACTTCGCCGAACGCGCCGACCATCACGTTCTGCGGCTTGAGATCGCGATGGATCACCCCGTGCGCGTGCGCGAAGGCAACCGCCTCGCACACGCGTTCGAAAATGCGTAGGCGCTCGGCGAGCGGCCGCGGCGTCGCGATGTGCTCGTCCAGGCGGCTGCCGCGCACGAGCTTCATCGCGTAGTAGATGCGACCATCGACGAGCGTGCCCACGTCGTGCACCGGCACGATGCCTGGGTGCTCGAGCTGCGCGATGACGTGCGCCTCGCGGCGCATGCGCAGGGCAGCGTCCGCGCCCGAGTGGGCGGCGACGAGGACCTTCAATGCGACCTTGCGGTCGAGCTCGCGATATTGGGCGACGTAGACCGCGCCCATCCCGCCGCGACCGAGCGGCTCGACGATCTCGTAGCGCGTGCCGCGCAGATCGGGAAGATCGGCAACTGCACGCAACCTCGCGATCGCGGAGTCGGAGAGCCACTTCACGGCACGTCGACTCCGAGGAGCTGATGCGCTTCGTCGCGGAATTCCTCGTCGCTACCGCAGACCTCGCGCAGCTTTTCGAGGAGGATGCCGCGGAACTGTCGGCGCGCCGCCGCGAGATGGTTCGTGACCTGCGTCACGGGGACGTCGAGGTCCGTCGCAAGGCTCGCGTACGTGATGCCCTGGTTCCGGTCGTCGAGGTCGTAGCGCTCGAAGATCGCGAATGCAACGGGCCCGCATCGCCCGCGCAGCGTTTCGACCGCGATCGCGAAGAGGCTGCGCATCCACTCTTGTCGAAAGTACTCGTCGACGTCGACGCCGTCGCGTGCCTCCGCGCGGGCGAGTTCGCCCTCGGCCTCGTCGAAGTCGAGCGGCAGCGTCTCGACGCCGCCGCCGCGACGGAGTCTTCCCGCTGCCTTTTGCTCGTTCGCCACGAAGCCGTCGAGGCAGATGCGGAGGAATGTACGGAACCGTGCCTTCGTCGCGTCGTAGCGATCGAAGAATCCCTTTTCTAGGGCGCGCGCGAAAAACGCTTGCGTGAGATCCTTCGCGTCGTCGTTCGAGACGCGCCACTTCACGCGCAAGCACTTGTAGACCGGCTTCCAGTACGTAGCGACGAGCGCGTCGAACGCCGCGCGCCGCACGCCCGAGTCCCCGCTGCGCACGTCCACGATGATCGAATGGTGCGTGACCGGGAAGCTCCCGTTCGGCCCGCCCATCTGCGTTTCGCGCTCCATGATGGCGGACCATTGTATGTGCCGCGGCCGGTTTGGACCCAGCGTCTACTGCGCGACCGCGGTCGGCCGTCGCATGCGACCGGCGGGATCGTCGATCGCGCCGGCGTGTCAGCGCAAGAGGGATTCGTTCGATCGCTGCGCACCCGCGAGCTTCGACGAGCGGCGATCGAACGGAGGCGCCCGAGAGCGACGGCCCGTTGGGGCTGGTCAACATTCGAAGGATTCGCTACGGCGGCATCGCCCGGCGACAGGGCTCACGCCGGACGTCGTGGGCATCGTTGCCCCTGACGAAAAACGAATGGCGGACGAGTTGGAGCCACTCTTCTCGTTCGGACTCGTCCGCCAGCGTCCAACGACGCCTTTGCCAGCCTCAGACGCGCTTCCAGTAGTAATTCTTGGTCGCCGACAAGCGCACCTTTTGGCTATGGGCGATTGCAACGATCTCTCCCGGGCCACCGTTCTCGAACCCGATCTGGTCTCCCTTATCGAGGACGACCGAGACCTTCGGCGACATGTCGGTACTGTCGTACAGTTCGTACGTACCGCCCGTCGGGGCCTGCGACACGATTGGCGCGGTTCCACTCTCGTACTTCACCACGGTGTCGCCCCTGAAACCGGCACAACTCACCGCCATGATCATGAAACAGACCATCAGGAACGAATGCACAGGGTGCCGTTGCATGAATTCACCTCCTTCACTCCGCAGGTACTCGACATGACGCCAACGCACACGCGAGATTGCCGCTTCAGCGGACGACGTCGCCACGATTGCATGCCTTCGTCACGACGCCATGGGCGCCTCCGGCCGTTCGCGATATCGTTGCCCGACGGCGCGAACATCGTCGACCGTCGAATCGCAACGTGCGTGCCACGTCTCGTCGGGAGACGACCAGAATACGAGTGGCCCGACATCAGAGAAGATCAGCGCGTGCTCGGCAAACGACGTTCGTCGGGACCGCAAAAGCGCGGGACGCCGTCTTCCGCACACGCGCCGATCTCACGATATTTGCGTCATTGAATCCGTTCTCGCAGCTCCACCCGTGAGTTCCGACGCTGTCGCCATCGATTTGGAATGAAGGCTCGTCCGTTCCGACGGTGAAGCGCAGAGGCGTAGCCAGGAGGGGAGTAACGGATGGAGTAGCGGGCCTCCACACTTCACCGTCGGACGGCAGTATTTCGATTGTGTTCACCGGGCGTCTGCCCATTCTGTCCGAGTCATCCCACGACGACTTCCCAGAACGGCCGGTGCCCGTAGTAAGTCGCGATCTCCGCGGCCCAAACCCGATCGGCCATGTCCGGCCAGCGTCTCCGGTCGAAGCTCGGAGCGTTTTCGAGCTTCTCCTTGTCGACGTTGAGAACGTACTCGTCCCGGTCTGCATTTCGGGTGAGCACGCGCCAGGGAATTGGATATAGCGTGTCGCTCGACCTCGCGGAGTTGTCGAGCGCGACGACCGCGAACGCGATCCGTCCGGTCGTGAGATCGACGACGACGTCCTCGACTCGTGCGAAGGCGTCGCCGACCGCACTCAGCACATCGCGGCCATTGATGGCGCTCGCTCGGGTGAGGTCGTGTCGATGCATATCGTTCGCGGTCATTGCGGCACCTCCATGACTGTAGCGCCTTCCCTTCCTCGCCGAATGTCATGTGGTCGATCAGCAACTGGCAGACCACGGCCATACCTCCGATTGATTCACGTCGACGTCGTTCATCCAGATCGAGGTTTCGTCGAATCTCCAATCTGGACTCGCGATCCTTCGGGGCTGCGACTCGTCCGCGCTCGCTCGTTGGGAACGTCCCTTTTTTTACTCGTCTTGAAAGAAAGCAATCGTTCCCGTCGAAACGCGCGCAGGACCTCCGCGGCTCGGTCGCCGGCCGCCGCGCCGTCCCGTCGGCAATTGAGTGCGGCTCTTTGCCATCGACTCATTCACATGGATCGCCGGTTGCTGGTCGAAGCTGTTCATGAAGATCTGGCCCGGGGTGCCCTATCCGCTGGGCGCCACCTTCGACGGGACCGGCACCAACTTCTCCCTCTTCTCCGAGGTCGCAACGAAGGTCGAACTCTGCGTGTTCGGCGAGAGCGGCAGCGAGACTCGGATCGACCTACCGGAGATGGATGCTTACTGCTGGCATGGCTACGTGCCTAACATCGGACCCGGTCAGCGCTACGGATTCCGCGTTCACGGTCCCTGGGCGCCGAACGAAGGCCACCGCTGCAATCCTGCCAAGCTCCTCCTTGACCCGTACGCAAAGGCGATCGAAGGGCAAGTCCAGTGGCACGAGGCGGTCTTCGGTCATGACTTGGACGCGCACGACGGTCCGCCCAACGGTCTCGACAGTGCGCCCTACGTTCCGAAATCCATCGTCATCAATCCCTTCTTCGATTGGGATAATGATCGGCATCCTCGGAGACAGTGGAACGAGACCGTCATTTACGAGCTTCACGTCAAGGGCCTTACCGCGCGCAGTTCGAAGATTCCCGCGGAAACTTGCGGAACGTACGAGGGCCTCGCTCATCCGGCGACGATTGGCTATTTGTCACACTTGGGGATCACGGCAGTCGAGCTCATGCCGACGCATCAATTCGTACACGACCAACACTTGCTCGAACGAGGAAGTCGAAACTACTGGGGCTACAACTCCATCGGCTACTTCGCGCCACACAACGAGTACTCCTCGATCGGACAAGGCGGCCAACAAGTCCAGGAATTCAAGCGGATGGTGAAGCGGCTGCACGAAGCCGGCATCGAGGTCATTCTCGACGTGGTCTACAACCACACCGCCGAGGGAAGTCACTTGGGTCCGGAGCTTTGCTTCAAGGGCATCGACAATGCCGCCTACTATCGCCTGATGGAAACCGATCGGCGCTATTACAAGGACTTCACGGGCACCGGTAACAGCCTGAACATGCGACACCCGCACGTTCTCCAGTTGATCATGGATTCTCTTCGCTACTGGGTGCTCGAGATGCACGTGGATGGCTTTCGGTTCGACCTCGCCGCGACTCTCGCGCGAGAGCTACACGACGTGGATCGCCTCTCGGCCTTCTTCGATCTCATCCAGCAGGATCCCGTGATCAACCAGATGAAGCTGATTGCCGAGCCCTGGGACGTTGGCGAGGGCGGGTATCAAGTCGGCAATTTTCCTCCGTACTGGTCGGAATGGAACGGGATGTACCGCGATACGGCCCGCGACTACTGGCGAGGAGCCGACCGCGGATTGGCGGAATTCGCCAACCGATTCGCCGGGAGCCCGGATCTCTACGGGCAAACCGGACGCCGGCCATTCTCGAGCATCAATTTCATTACCGCGCACGACGGTTTCACCCTCCAGGACCTCATCTCCTATACCGAAAAGCACAATGAAGCGAACGGCGAAGAAAACCGCGACGGTGAAAGCAACAACCGGTCCTGGAACTGCGGCGTCGAGGGTTCCACCGACGACCCGAGTATTCGCGAACTGCGCGCCCGGCAGAGGCGCAATTTCCTCGCGACGCTCGTCCTTTCGCAGGGCATTCCCATGATCTTGGGTGGAGACGAGATCGGCCGCACACAGGGTGGCAACAACAACGCTTACTGCCAGGACAACGGCGTCTCGTGGCACGACTGGGACAACGCGGACGAGGACTTACTCGAATTCGTGAGAAGTGTCATTGCCTTGCGTGCCGGGCATCCGGCGTTTTCCCGCAGACGGTGGTTCCACGATCGTCCGATCCGAGGCGAAGGGGTGGGCGACGTCGTGTGGTTTCGACCGGATGGAGAAGAGTTGAACGACAATGATTGGCAGACGGGGTTCGCCAAGAGCCTCGGCGTCTATCAGAATGGCCAAGCTCTCGATGCCGTCACGATGCACGGAGAGCCCGTCGTCGATGACAGTTTCTGTTTGCTGTTCAACGCTCACTACGAATCGATCGAGTTCGCGATGCCGGCGCGTGGTTGGGCCAACAAGTGGCTGGAGGTCCTCGATACCGCGAACCCACTGGCGGGCGGCAGCGGGCGGTCGTACGACGAAGGCCAACCCGTGACGGTGAGCGACCGGTCGCTCGTCGTTCTGAAGGGTGTGGAATAGGGTCACGCGAAAACCGACGTGGGGATACTCGCGACGCGGCAAGTCGGTCGCGGCTGCCGCGCGGCGCACGCATCACGTAGCCGGATATCAAATGCACGTCGCGAAGCCGGTCGACGCCTCCGAGCTGATCATGTTCGTCGCGAGCATCGCCGGACGTCTGTGACCGGATTCGAGACGAGCACGGACCATCGAACGCGCGACGATTGGAAGAACACGCGGTAGATCCTGCAATCGAAATGCCTTCGCACTCCCGCGCGTCATTCGGCATTCCTCGCGCGCGTGAGGCTTCTCAGTGGAGGCATTTCTTTCGCGATGGAATGCAAATTGGCAACAGTGTAACGACGTGTGCGAGAGAGCCGGACGCTTCGCTCACCCCCGTCGTCGCGCGCGCGTTCTCGCGGCCTTGCGCGCGGATGCCGATCTCGCCTTCGCGGGTCGCGCTGCGGACGCCCGGCCGCCGATGCGGCCGCCCCGGCGCGCCGGCCCCTTGTTCGTCCACTTGTGACCGGAACCGCCTTTGCGACCGCCGCCTGTCATCTTGTTGACCGTCGCCCATGCCCGTCCCGCCGCTTCACCTTCGCTGAGGCCGCGGCTCTCGTAACCTTTTTCGATGTGTCGAGCCTGTCGTTTCTGCTTCGACGAGTACTTCGACTTGTCGCCGCTGGGCATCGGAACCTCCTGATGATCGATTGATGATTGAAAACCTGACGACGATGGCACCACGAAGCGCGCCCGCCAACGCCGTTTTTCGTTCGGCGCGTGACGAGCGAGAACGCATGGCGCGTGCCGCGGCGTACCGGCATTCACGGCGAAGCGTTCGTCAGATGTGGAACTCGGCGCCTCGCCTACGCGGGCATCCGACGACGGTGGTCGCCGAGGCGAACGCCCCGAGTTCGAGCGGAGTGCGAGTTCGAACTTCCGTCGTCGGGTGTCGACTCCGGCGAGGATTCGGTCCATCGCTCGATGATCTCGAAGACCGCTGCCTCGATCGATCCGGAACCGGAAGCGCGGTATCCCGAGGCCATCTTCTCCTGTTCCAGCACTTTCAGAAGCGATCCGCCCTCGTAGGCCTCAACGATCGCCGGGTGAACGTAGTAGCGCCGACAAACCGTCGTCGTGTTGCCGAGGTTCTCGGCGACGCGCTTGATGCACGCGACGACTTTTCGCTTTGCGTCGGACTTCGACGTCGCGGGCCCGAGTTCGGCAAACATGCGGGCCGCCATGACGGTTCCGCCCCAAGTCCGGAAGTCCTTCGCCGTGAAGTTCCGGCCGGTGATCTGTCGCAGGTACTCGTTGACGTCGCCGGAATCGATCTTCTGACGCTTGCCGTCTTCGTCGACGTATTGGAACAGTTCGTATCCTGGGAGCTCCCGGCATCGCTTGACGGTCGCAGCAATCTTCCGATCGAAGAGGTCGATCACGTGTTGCTTTCCGCTCTTGCCTCGGAATTGAAACCGTAGACGGGAGCCGGTCACGCTCACGTGCCGGGCGCGCAACGTGGTGAGACCGTACGAATCGTTCAAGCGACGGTACTCGCTGTTCCCGATTCGAATGAACGTTTGCTCGAGAAGCTTCGTGACGACGGCGAGCACTTTTTCGCGTGGCAGACCCCGACGTCGGAGATCCCGCGCCGTGCGTTTGCGGACGCGCTTCAGCGCTTTGCCGAATGCGAGCATCCGCCCGAATTTCGTCTCGTTCCGGCGTTCGCACCAGCTCGGGTGATACCGATACTGCTTTCGATGTTTCGCGTCGCGCCCGGTCGCCTGGATGTGCCCGCTCGCCGTCGGACAGATCCAAACGTCCGTCCACGCAGGAGGAATCGCGATCGAGCGAATTCTCGCGAGTGTCTCGAAATCACCGATTCGTTCGCCATCGGAGCTCACGTATTGAAACTCGTCGCCGACGCGAAGGCGTCGAATGCCGGGGTCCCGGTCGAACACACAACGAAGGCCCGCGGCCGCCGTTGCTGCGATCGCGTCAGAGGCTCTTTTCTCGTCCACCGTTGTTCTTCTGACGCGCTTCGCTTCCTCCACCGTTGCCTCCTCGGCACGTGACACCGAATTGGGTTGGATCGCTCCCGCGTTGCGCAATGCCCATGCCCGCCCCACGCGACGTCCCGCCAGCGGGTACGCGCTTTGCGAAATTCCATGGCCATCGCCTCTCGCGGCACGAGGCAGTGCCGAGGACACGCCAGTCGATGGGAATCGCGGCTGGTGAGCGATCGGCCGGACGACGAAGTACTCGATTGGCAAGCACAAGAAGACGGAGGAGCGCGTGATCAGCCGAGAACGACCGAAAGGGTCCGCGCAGACGTCCCGCGTCGCGCGGGAGCGGAATGCAACTCGAATGAGCGGACGCGAACGAGCGAACGGCAACGGTCAGAGCGAGAACGGCGCCCGCGACGACACGAAGCGCCCAACCAAGTGCAGAGGACGTCACGAGTCGCCGGCGACGCGCCAGCCGCGGCCGCCGTTTCCAAAGCAGCACCTTCGGAAGCCTGGACTGGAGTCCGATCTGTTGCCACGTCCGAAGTATCGGGCGCCGCTCTACGCAGGATCGGGAAAGCTCGCAGACAAAGTCGCGATCGTTACGGGTGGCGACTCGGGGATCGGTCGAGCCGTCGCGGTCTTGTTCGCGCGCGAGGGGGCCGACGTGGCCATCGTTCACCTTCCGGAAGAACGAGCGGACGGCGAGAAGACTCGGAAGGCCGTAGTGGCCGAGGGTCGGCGTTGCCTTCCCATAGCCGGAGACGTCCGAGATCCGAGCTTCTGCGTCGCCGCGGTGGAATCGACCGTCGACGAGTTCGGCAAGCTGGACATCCTCGTGAACAACGCCGCGTTCCAGCAGCACCAACGCGGGCTCGAAGAACTCAGCGACTACCAATGGGATCTCACGTTCAAGACGAACATCTACGGTTACTTCTTCATGGCGAAGGCGGCGCTTCCGCATCTCACAAAAGGAAGTGCAATCGTGAATACCGGATCGATCACGGGCTTGGAGGGAAGCGAACAGCTCCTCGACTATTCGTCGACGAAAGGAGCCATCCACGCGTTCACGAAGTCACTGGCGAAAAACCTCGTCGAGCGGGGAATTCGTGTGAACTGCGTCGCTCCGGGGCCGGTATGGACGCCGCTCAATCCCGCGGACAAGCCGCCCGCGAAGGTCGCCAAATTC
>JACOTG010000245.1 GCA_016178505.1 Planctomycetota bacterium | reverse complement strand
CGAGACGTCGATCTCGATCGCGACGTCGCGCTCAAGGAGATCCGGCCGGAGCACGCCGACGATCCGCGACGCTGGGGGCGCTTCCTGAAAGAGGCGCGGCTCACGGGCCGCCTCGACCACCCGGGCGTCGTGCCGATCTACGAGGTCGCGCGAAAGGCCGACGGCCGCCAACCGTTCTACACGATGCGCTTCGTGCGCGGCCGAACGCTCAGCGAGGCGAGCCGCGCCTACCACCAGAAGTACGCGCCCGGCGAAGCCGACGCTCTCGAGATGCAATCGCTCCTCACGGCGTTCATCGGCGTCGCGAACACGCTCGCGTTCGCGCACGCGAAAGGCGTGATCCATCGCGACCTCAAGGGCGAGAACGTGATCCTCGGCGACTACGGCGAAGTGATCGTGCTCGATTGGGGGCTCGCGAAGGCGCTCGGCGACTCGACCGACGGCGACGTCGTCGCGCCCGCCGAGTCCGCAGTCGACAGCGCGCCTGAGCGAACCGAAGAAGGCGACGTCATTGGCACGCCCGCGTTCATGTCGCCGGAGCAGGCCGAAGGTCGCATCGCGGACGTCGACGCGCAAAGCGACGTCTACGGACTCGGCGCGATCCTCTACGAGATCCTGACGGGGCAGCCGCCGTTTCGCGGCGGAAGCACGATCGAGGTCTTGCGACAGGTCCAACGCGAGGCGCCCATCGCGCCGCGCGCACTGCGGCCCGAGACGCGGCCCGCGCTCGAGGCGATCTGCCAGAAGGCGCTCGCGAAGAAGAAGGGCGACCGATACGCGTCGGCGAGCGACCTCGCGAAGGACGTGCAGCGATTCCTCGCGGACGAGCCGGTGGCCGCGTACCCCGAGCCCCTCACGAAGCGCCTCGGTCGCTGGGCGCGCCGTCACCGAACGCTCGTCGCCAGCGCAGCGATGCTGCTCGTCACCGCGGTGGTCGCACTGTCGGTCGGGCTCGAGATCGTCGCCGGCAAGCAGCGACAGATCGAGCAGGCGCGCGCTCGCGCCGAGAAGAACTTCGGCCTCGCGCGCGACTCGGTGGATAAGTACCTCACGCGCGTCGCGTGGAGCCCCGAGCTGCAAGCGCACGGCCTCGAGCCGCTGCGCCGCCAGCTCCTCGGCACTGCACGCGAGTTCTACGAGGAGTTCCTGCGCGAGCGATCAAACGACACGTCGCTGAACCGCGACTTCGCGTCGGCGCTCGTGAACCTCGGGCTCATCGATCGTCAGATGGTCGATGCGGCGCAGGCGGAGTCGTCGTACCAGAAGGCGCTCGACATCTACTCGCGCATCCTCGAGACGTCGAAGGGCTCGGCGAGCGCGATGCTGGACTTTCTCCTTGCTGCGAACAACTTCGCGCTCCTCTACTCGGAGACGAGTCGCCCCGAGCAAGGGGAGGCGCTCTTCCGGCGCGCGCTCGATGCGGCCGCGGCGTCGCCGGTGGCACGAGCGGACGAGGGCTGCCTCGCGCAGATCGCCAATCTTCACGACAACCTCGCCACCATGTACGTGCGCATCGGCCGCGGCCCCGAGGGCGAGACCGCGCACCAAGACGGGCTCGCCATTCGACGGAAGCTCGCGACCGATCATCCCGAGAACGAGGACTACCGAAACGCGCTCGTGAAGAGCCTCAACAACCTCGCCGCGCGATTCGCGACGACCGGACGCGCGGCCGACGCGGAGCCGCTCTTGCGCGAAGCGGTCGCGATCGACGAGCGGTTCGTGAAGGATCACCCGGGCATGCCCGAGTACGAGAACGATCTCGCGGCCACCGACAACAACCTCGGCGGCGTGTACACGCTGCTCGGTCGCTTGGACGACGCGAGGCGCACGCATCGAAAGGCGCTCGCGCTGCGCGACAAGCTCGTGCGCGAACATCCGGTCGTGCTCGACTACGGCATCTCGCTCGCCGGCAGCTACTGCAATCTCGGCGAACTCGAGTGTCGCGAGGGCGAGCCCGCGGCCGGGCTCGAGTGGCTCGGCAAGGCGATCGATGCGCTTCGCGGCGTGCTCGAGAAGGAGCCGAAGCACGCGATCGCGATCTACTACTCGAGCTACACCGAATCGTGGATCGCGCGCGGCCTCGGCCAGCTCGGGCGAAACGCTGAAGCGCTTGCGCACTGGGATCGCGCGATCGAGCTCGACGCGCGCGACGATCCCGCGATCCGGATCGGCAAGGCGCTGACGCTCGCGCGCCTCGGCGACCACAGCAAGGCGCTCGCGCTCGCGAGCGAGGCCGCGTCGAAACTGCTGACGTCGGGCGAGGACCTCTACGCGCTCGCCGCCGCGTACGCGCAGAGCGCCCGAGCCGTCGCCGTGGACGATACGCGGCCCGAGACGGAGCGGCGCGCGCTGGCAGACGATCACGCTGCGCATGCGCTTCAGGCCTTGCGAAAGGCCGCGGCCGCGGGCTACTTCGCAAGTGATTCGACCGTCGAGAAAACGCCGCACGATCCCGACTTCGCGGCACTCTCCGAGCGCGCCGACTTTCGCGACTTTCTCGCCGAGCTGCGGAAGAAAAAGTCGTAGCGCGTTTCACGAACGAATCTGCGATCGCTGAACTGACCAAGCAGAGATTTGCACTCACCGAGTCCATTTTTCGATCGAATCTGGACTCGGAGACACGACTTGGCTCGAGCGGCGCGCGAACGAGGAATCGCGCTCGCGCTGCTCCCGCTCGAGAGAGCTCCCGAACGAGCTTCCAGATCTCTTCGAGCTCCATTGGTTCATTCCTCGGGGGCGCTTCATCGAGGAGTTCGGCGTTGCGCGCCGGGCGACGAGCGTGCATCCTCATTCGCGACTCTTTGGAGAATCGCCATGAAAAGAGCCGCCCAGCTCGCGGTCGGGATCGGCCTCGTTCTCGTGATCTCGATCCTCGCGTGGCGCGCGCTGTTGCCTGTTCAGCCGAAGGCTCGCGTCGAATCGCGAATGGCCGAGCGCGAGGTCGAAACTCGCGAGCCTGACGCGCCCGCTCGCTTGCCGGTCACTCCAACGGGCGAACAGCCGCCGTCCACCGCAGCGAGCATCGAGACCCCGAAGTCGCGAGCGACGGGCGTCGTCGTCGATCGCGCCGGTCAGCCCATCGTCGATGCGCGGGTCGGCGCGTTCGCGAATGCGATCGATGAGCCCACGGCCGTCGATCTGGCCCGATCGCCGGATGCGGTGCGAACCGATCGCTCCGGTCGCTTCGAGATTGCGCTGAACGAAGGCGCGACGGAGTTCGATCTCTTCGCCGAGGCACGGGGATTCGCTCCCGCTTCGCGATCGGGCGTCCGAGCGGGCGACGACGTCGTGATCGAGCTCGACCACGAGTTCGCGTTCGTCGGCAAGGTGACGGACAAGGACGGCGCGCCGATCGCCGGCGCGGCGATCGCGTGGGTGGGTTGGCTCGCATCCGGTCGGCTGACGCGGACTGCGACGTCGGGCGCCGACGGTTCGTACCGTTTGGACGGATTGCCGGCGGTGCGCCAACCGACGCCGGATGACGGCGGGTTCTCGTCGATGTTCGACGTGCACGCCGAGGGATTCTCGCCTCTCGTGTTGATGGCCGTCGACTCGTTGCACCCGGCGCGCCCGCGCGGCGAGGATCGCCGGGACTTCGTCCTCGTGCGCGGCGAGACGGTCCGCGGCCGTGTGCTCGATGCGGACTCCGGCGAGCCGATCGCCGGCGCTCGAGTGGTGGCGTGGATGTTCGCGGGCGCCACGTGGATGCGCCGCTCGGGCGAGTACGCCGATGATCCGGAAAGCGCGCGCGTCCTCGGCGAGACGAACGCTGCGGGCGACGGAACGTTCCAGCTCTCGAACCAACCGGCGCTCGGCTTCTACCTGTTCGACAAGGACTCGTTCGACGACACGTATTGCGTCGAAACGATCGCGGCGATCGCGGACGGTTACGCTCCGGGAGCGACGGCGGCGCGGATGGCGTTGGACGGATCGACGCTGGACGTCGAGATCCGCTGCTCGCCAGCTGCGACCGTGACCGGCCGCGTCGTCGACGAGGAGGGCGCGCCGATTCCTGGGGCGAGGCTTGCCGTCGAGCCGGACGAGTGGGGGATCGGTGCGTTGCCGAAAGCGCTGCACGTCGCCGAATGGTTGAGCGCGCTCACCGACGGCGACGGACGCTACTCGGCGCGCGTGACCGGCAGCCGGCGCGCGGACGGCGTCCCGCTGATTGTTCGCGTGTCCTCGACAGCCGAGCCGTCGCCGTCGCCGGACGCCGAATCGCACGTCGCGGTCACAGTCCGTGCCGGCGAGACGGTCGCGGCGCCGGACATCGTCGTGTCGCGCCGTCGTCCGAGCGTGCAGGTCACGGTCACCGACGAAAACGAGCGGCCGATCCGAGGCGCGACCGTTTCGGCCGGCGGTTTCTCCCCGCGGGCCGGCCTCACCGACGAGAGCGGCCGAGTGCATATCGGCCTCGACAAGGGAATCGAGCGGATCGGCCGCGTGCGGTTGGCCGTCGCGTCGCCGGGGCGCGCGAGCACCGTCACGCCCGACATCCCGTTGACCGGCGACGTGCCGGCGGACGTACGCGTCGTGCTCGGGCCGGAGCATCGAATCTCGGGCACGGTGGTCTTCGCCGACGGGTCGCCGGTGCCCGGTGCGCTCGTTCGAGCCGTCGATGCCGACGTCGCCGCCGGCAGCGGAGGCGTCGCGGCCGCCCGTGCTCGCGCGTCGGCCCGGAGCGCGCTCGCCGCCGAAGACGGGTCGTTCGAGTTTCGGGATCTGGCCATCGGATCGTACGACGTCGCGGCGTGCGCCCATCGCACGTGGATCGATGGAGGCACGGGGCACGCGTACGTCCGGAGCAACACGAACGACGTGGTGCTGACGATCGCCGAGCCGTCGTTGTCGCAGCGCGGGACGATCGGCGGCCGGGTCACGGACGCGATCACGGGCGAGCCGCTGTTGCGATTCAGCGCCGAATTCCGAAACGGTGCCGATTCCATCTATGCCGATCGCCTGGCGCCGGGCCGATTCCGGATCGTGGGCTTGGTCCCCGGATCGTGGACGCTCACCGTGAAGTCGCCGGGCTACCCGACGCGCGTTCAAGATTTGACCGTCACGGGAACCGAGCGGGAGGATCCGCCGATTGCGATCGAGCTCGATCGGTTCTCGACGGTGCGCGGCGTCGTCCGCGCGGCGAACGGCGCGAGCCTCGACGACGCGCTGATCCTGTTCGTCAAGCCGGGCGCGGGCAACGTCGCCGCTGTGGCGCCGCGTGCGCGGCTCGAGCGCGACGGCTCGTATTCGCTCAGCGGGCTCGAGGCCGGCGACTACCAGCCGGTCGTCAAGGTGGGGACCTTCATCACGCAATCCGTGGACTATCTGCCGAGCCCGCCCGCGAGCTTGACCGTGCCTTCAGCGGGGGGCGATCTGAACTTCGACGTGACGATCGATCCCGCGATCGACGTGGGCGTTGTCGTGCGTTCTCCTCGGCTGCCGCCCGTTCGTGGCGTCGCGACCGACGAACAACGGCGGGTCGGAGAATCGACTCGCGTGGAGTTCGTCGACGAGCGCGGCCGAATCGCGTTGGCGATGACCGACGTGCGCGACAACCGCATCTATCAAGCGAGGGTGCCACACGGCCGCTACACGGTACGTGCGCTCGTCCCGGGCACCGACGTGGTGGAGAAGTCCGTTCGGATCGACGCGCCGGGAATGTCGGTGCGGCTCGACGTTCCCTGATCGTCGCTGAACCAGTTCGCGCGGCCGCGGCATTCTGCTGGGAGAGCGAGGAGGTGGCCGGTGCCGCGCGCGATCGATCCCGAGGTGCTGCTGACGCACGGCGACTTCGTGCGCGCGATCGCGCGGCAGCTCCTCGCGGACGAGGCGCGCGTCGACGATGCCGTGCAGGAGACGTGGGTCGCCGCGCTCGAGCATCCGCCGCGCACGGCGACGAACGTGCGCGGCTGGCTCGCGGCGATCGCGCGAAACGTCGTGCGCGTCGCGTCGCGAGGCGAACGCCGGCGCCGCATGCGCGAAGAAAGTGCCGCGCGTCCCGAGCGATTGCCATCGACGGCGGACGTCGTGGAGCGCGAGGCGCTGCGTCGCGAGGTCGTCGACGCGGTTCTCGGACTCGACGAGCCGTATCGCACGACGCTCCTCCTGCGCTTCTTCGAGGACGAGCCCGCGTCGTCGATCGCGAAGCGGCT
>JACOTG010000262.1 GCA_016178505.1 Planctomycetota bacterium | reverse complement strand
TGAGGCTGAGCGACACAGACTGCCAGAGCGCGTCTTTAGGCAGGAATTCGGCGCGGAATTCCTCGAAGGAAGTGGTCAAGTGTTCAGGTTCATTAGGGAGGCCGCGACAGGCGAACTCGAGGAACCAGATCCGAGAATGCGCTATGTGATCGGTCTCGATTTGGCAAAAGTCGAAGACTATTCCGTCATCGTCGTCCTCGATCGTGAGAAGAAGGTCGTCCACGTCGATCGATTCAATCGAATTGACTGGGGTCTACAGATCGAGCGCATCAGAGCGACGTCAGAGCGATACAATCGAGCAGTCGTGTATTGCGACACGACTGGGCAGGGCGAGCCGATCTACGAGGCGCTGTGCAAAACGGGAATGTATGTTGAGCCTTACACATTCACGTCGAAGAGCAAAGCCGCGCTGGTCGATAATCTGGCGATGATGCTCGAAAAGCGTGAGCTAACACTGCCGCGCGCCGATCTGTGTGCGGAATTAGTCGACGAGTTGGAGAGCTTCGAATACAGTGTGACAGACAATGGTAACGTAAGAACGGGTGCACCTGGCGGTTACCATGACGACACAGTCGTTGCATTAGCCCTCGGCTGTTGGGGTGTTAGAGCGATTCAACCGATGGGTGTGCGGTTTGGAGTCAGCTATCGCGCCCGACCTCCTGGACTGGGAAACTTCGGCATTTTCCCTCCTGGGTGGTAGTCGTCGACGATGACAGATTCGAGTCGCCCTGCGTCGCCAACGAGCGTAGTGTGCGCGCGCGGAGGTGAACCGATGGAGCGAGGGATCGGTTCGGTGCGACGCTATGTCGGGACGGCGCACGATGGCCTCTGCGGCGTGCGCGTCGAGATCATCGCGATTCATCGAGGTCCGACCCCTGACGAGCGGGAGATCCCCGTGGACGACGGAGTGATCGGCCGCGTGGAAGCAAGCGACGTCGTTGAGTTCGCCCCGCTCGTCCGCGAGAACGGAACCGATCGCACGTCGTTGGTGAGCTCGGACGCGAACGGCTGGGAATTCGAACCGCCGCTGTGTCAGCGGCGCAATGCGCCAACGTAGCCGCTAGTCAGATTTCAACCGGGATGCATCCGGATCTCGACGCCCCACGAGACGGGCTTCTGTCCGCCCTCTGTGAGACACCAGACGACTGGTATCGGCGGCGGCGCTGCGTGGGCCGGTCCGACGCCGTCGGTGAAAATGATGACGATGTCGGGTCGGTGTTGAGAGAGGAACTCTCTCTCGAGCGGTGGGCGAAAATCCGTGCCGCCGCGGCCTCGAACAGCCGTGATCGCACCTTGGAAGGGGTAGATCCGCTGAATCTCGCAATCGCACTCGACGACGGTGATCTCGCAAACGTGCCGCATTTGTTCAAGCTCCGCGCTGATCTCTTGAAGGTCGCGGCGACTTACGGAGCCGCTCGTGTCGACGACGACGGTCGCTTTCGGTGGGCCTCTCCGATGGACTCGCCCCGGAACGATCCCGACGAGTTTCGGGTTGCGGCGCGGAGGTCGAGTGAAACTCGGTCGAATCTGTGGGATTCCGCCCACGATGCGTCGCAGGATCTCTTGCCAGCGGATTTCGCTACGCCAGCGATCAAGACGAGGGATCGCTTCGGTATCGATCCCGGGCTGATCTCCACAACCAATTTCCCGCAAGCGCTTTTGAATGGAAGAGGGGAGGGCGCTTCTCTCTTCTGATGTCAGCGCGTCGGCCGCCGCCCGGATTGTGACCCGTACTGCTAGTTCGTTCAGTTGTCGCTCGGCGTGGGACTCGCCCGCCGGTCCATGATCGTCGATAGAAGCCGATTTGCCGTCCTTTCTCGGGTCTTCGGTACCGATTTCCCCGCTTGCCGTACCGAATGTTGGCCCTTTGGGACACTTTTTCTCACCCACGGGCAAGCTTTTCGGTGCACGGGCGCTGTTTTTCGGTACGGGAGAGCACTTTTTTTGTCCTCGGAGGGGTGTTTTCGGTACGGCGGTGCCCGCATTCCCAGGTGTAGTCCTGGAACATTGAGTCGAAGAGCGCCCGCGCGTCTCCGCGTCATCACCAGGCGAACGCTCGGGGACGGCGACGAGGGTGTGCCCAAGGACAAGTCGATTGACTTCGCGCGTGAGTAGACGAACGAGCCTGTCGAACTTGCATGAGGCGACGAACTGCGAATCGTAGAGAAGGTGAATCCGTCCCATCCGAACGGTGATACCGATCGTTTTCACATCTCGACTCTCTTCGAACAGGCACTTCGCCACGAAGCGACCTCGGAACGGGTCTGAACGAAGGAGGCGACGATGCGCGATCTTGAGCGCGCCTCCGGCGACATCGACCGATTGGGGTTTCTGGGTTTTCACCGTTGTTGCCTCACCGAAAGCCGTGGGACATGGAGACCGTTGAAGTCACGCTCCTTCAGCCACTGCTTGAGTGACCTTGCCTGATCGGCAGGAAGATCGGCGATGAAGGCTTGGACGTTTTCTCGGTAGTCGTCGTTGGCAATCACGGCGTCGTACGTTCGTTGGGGTTGGAGGTATTTCTTCAGCGCGTCGAGTGACGCGAGGACGAGGTCCTTTCGGTCCCGTTGGAGCCAGCCGCGGACGATTCCTCGATACGCCGCATAGTCCTGAACGATGGATGTCGGCAGCAGAGGCACGCTGCTGCTCCCGTACCAAATGAGAAACGCCGAAGCCCACTTCTCTCCTACGAGGCCAACGAATGATGTAGTGAGGAGGCTGAGATCCCTATTCTTCCCCGATTCCCATTTGGTAACCGTTCAGGGCCTATGCGACGGCCTGGGCGCTTCGGAGAAGTGATACCGGTGGGAGGAGCGACGGTTTCCGTGTATGTGTGAGATCAGCCTGAGTTGCGTGGGTGATGAAGTCGACGATGTTGCGGTTCTGTCGTTT
>JACOTG010000256.1 GCA_016178505.1 Planctomycetota bacterium | reverse complement strand
TGCACGCAATCAAGTGGTTGATCGACGCCGGCGAGCTTCGCCTCAGCGAACGCCAGCTTCGGAGTGTCGTCGCGCTCGTGAACTGGAACGAACAGCGGAATCGTGTTGATCACCTGTCTTCGCCAGCCACTTTCGGTTAGAAACCGCCGCTGGCCGAACCCACGTCAAGACGCGTCGTCTTGCGCGAACCCTGGTCCGGTCGATGCGTCGCAATTCAGGAGTCGTTCCGGTGAAGATCTACGCGGGCAATCTGTCTTACAGCACGACTGACGACACGCTTCGTCAGGCCTTCGCGCAGTTTGGAGAAGTGGTGTCGGCACAGGTCATCATGGACAAGATGACCGGCCAGTCGAAGGGATTCGGCTTCGTTGAGATGGCGAATGCGACTGAGGCCCAGGCGGCGATCGACGGGCTCAACGGCCGCGACCTCGGCGGACGGACCATGAACGTGAACGAAGCGCGACCGAAGACCGAAGGAAGCGGCGGTGGTGGCAGCCGTGGCGGGTACGGCGGCGGCGGTGGTGGTGGTGGTCGCGGTGGCTACGGTGGAGGTGGAGGTGGTGGCGGCGGACGTCGCGGCTACTAGCGATCAGACGATCAAGATCACGGCGAGGCGATCTCTATCGAACGGGTCGCCTCGCCGTTTCATTCCTTGCGCTGCAGTGCGCCCGGCGCGTCGGCGGTGCTCACTCCTACGTCAACAGCACGGCTCCGCACGAGCGCCTTCATCTTCCGCCCCGCCTTGAACTTCACGACCGTCTTCGCTGCGATGTGAACGGGTTCGCCGGTCTGTGGGTTTCGAGCCTTCCTCGCCGCGCGCATCTTCACCTCGAAGACGCCGAACTCTCGGAACTCGAGACGGTTTCCGGCGGTGAGCTCGGCCGTCATCTCCACGAGGAATTCCTGAACGACTGTTAGAGCGACAATCTTCGGCTGGCTCAGCTTCTCGGCAATGCGGTCTGCGATGTCCCGCTTGGTGATGGTTGCCACGATTCCTCCGTTGCCGTCCGCGACGCTACGGTGCCTTTCCCTCGATGAAGCGTTTCATTGTAGAAGTGCGGTCGGCACCGTCAACGTGACTCGTCCGGCGCCGATTCGATGCTTGATCGGTTCCGAACCCGACGGGATACGAGCCACCATCGGCGCATCGCGACCAACGACCAAATCGCTTCCACCACTCCGAACGGCCACGCGCCCTGCAGGAATCCGTAGACTGAACCGAGTGCGCACGACGCCGCAAACGCCAGGACAAACCATCGGCTTCGTTCGTCAAGCGCGTAGCAGACCAACATCGCCGTGACCGCGAACAAGCCGAAGAGCGTGAGTGGGTCCATCCCCGTACGATACTCGTTTCCCAGACTGCGTCGCTCACGTCCTGGGATTCACTTGCTTCCTGTCGCGAAAAAGCGCCCCGTGTTCCACCGCCGCGCAGCTGCTCATCGCGCGAAAACAGGAGGGTCGATGTCACGAAAGAAACGAACGGTGTCCGAGTCGCTGCAGATGCTCGCCCGCGAGTTCACCGCCGAGATGAAGTCTCGGAAGTGGGGTGACGCCGAGTTTCGAAAGCTCGTCACCCAATCGAAGAAGGCCGGCGAGACCTTTAGCGACCACGAAGCGGACATGGTCCGCTGCACGCTCGCAGCCGTGGATCGCGTGACCTCGATCCAAGTGGGCGCCGGCGCCGGCATGGAGATGCTCGCAGATCTCGAGCCAACGAACGTGGTCCCGGCGCGGCCGTTTCAGGACGCCTTCTTTGCGCTTCGAAAGCAGGCGACCCAGGCGCAGCTCGATCTCGGGGGCGCCATCCACGCCGCGGCGAAGCTCAATCTGCCGACGGAGCTGCCTCCCCGGAAACGCCGCGCGCGAAAGGCCGTCGCCGAGCCGCCATGGCTTGCATCGCAGGTGCGCAGCGTGGCGAGGGCTCGATTGAACCAGCCCATGAACGCCGCCGAGCGCGCCCTTCGAGAAGCCCACCTCGCCTGCCACGCTTTCGGCGCCGGGATCGGCGAGACGCTGAGCCAAGCGCGAAGCGAGGTTCGGCGCCGTCGGAGCCTCCGGGCCGAAGTTGCGAGCGAGCTCGCCCTCTTCGTGCAGATCACGGCGGTTGCGATGCGGCGTTTCTTGACCGAGAGAGTCGCCACGGCAATCGAGGGGGCGGCGTCCCGGCGAGGGAGCCGAAAGTCACGCGCTACTCGCGTGAAAAGAGCTCGGTGATGTCGATCTTCAGCCGCTGGCAGATGCGCTCGATCGTCCGCAGCGAAACATTCTGCTGCGCGATCTCCAAGCGGTTCAATGACGACTTCGAGATGCCGAGCTTGCGAGCGAAGAGGTACTGCGGAGTCTCGCCGCGCAGCTCCACGAGCCGCTTGGCGAGTCGTCTGGCGAGGTTTCCCACTTGTGGGCCGCATCTTCATGCGATAGGTTTCCCTCATGTGGGAATTCTCCCTTAGGAGATCCACGGGGCAGATTCGGAGAACTGCCGGTCAGGAGAACCATGGCTTCCTCTTTCTCTCGCCTATTCCGCCTCACCACCGGCATCGTTGCCGCGCTTCTTCCCCGCGCCTCCATCGCGCAGACGACGACACGGGTCAGCGTTGATTCGAATGGCTGGCAGGTTTATGGATCAAGCGACACGCCTTCGATCTCTTCGGACGGGCGATTCGTTGCCTTTGCGAGTGCCGCGTACGAACTTGTGCCCGGGGATACAAACGCCAAATATGACGTGTTCGTTCGCGATCTCATGGTTGGGTTGACCGAGAGAGTCAGCGTCGACTCAAACGGCATTCAGGCGAATGATCACAGCGGTTCGATCGCATCCGGGACCGCAGGAGTTTCGATCTCGGCCGACGGCCGCTATGTCGCCTTCGCGAGCCTTGCCGGAAATTTGGTCGCCGATGACGGGAACGGTGCGCGAGACGTATTCGTCCACGACCGGCTTACGGGCTCGACTGAACGCGTGAGCGTCAGCTCGACAGGGCGACAGGCGTTCGGTCAATCCTTTGGTTCAGCGCTCTCGGCGGATGGCCGCTTCGTTGCGTTTGCAGACGACGCTCCGAACCTGGTAAGTGCAGACACAAACCAGGCGACCGATGTATTCCTTCGCGATCGTCTCGCCGGAACGACTGAACGGGCGAGCGTGAATTCCCAAGGTGCCCAAGGCGATCAGTCGAGCGGTCTGTACGGTGGCATCGCGATCTCGGCCGACGGCCGCTTCATCGCGTTTACGAGTCCTGCGTCGAACCTCGTGTCGGGCGACCAGAACGGCCTGTATGACGTCTTTGTTCGCGATCGCGCTACCGGCGCGATCGAGCGGGTCAGCACAACCTCGGACGGCACCGAAGGCAACTCTTCGAGCATCGAGGCCGCGGTTTCCGCTGACGGACGATTCGTCGCCTTCGAGTCCCTGGCAACCAACCTCGTCCATGCCGACACCAACGGCCAACGTGACGTCTTCGTCCGTGATCG
>JACOTG010000255.1 GCA_016178505.1 Planctomycetota bacterium | reverse complement strand
GTTGTCAGATACCCAACAACAACCGTCGTCCGGGGTCAGACCCCGGACGACGGGATGAACGTAGGCGGCGTCGCCGGCGGCGCGTGCCTGGCAACCGTCAGCCGTCGGAAAGTGACTGACACTTTTAGCCGGGGCGAGTAGGCTCGCGACGGCATGGATGGGATGACGCTCGTCGGGATCGGGGACGTTCGTGCGGCTGCGGCGCGGATCCGCGACGTCGCGCATCGAACGCCGCTCGTGCGAAGCGAGACGCTGAGTCGACTCGCGGGCTGCGACCTACACTTGAAGCTCGAGAGCTTTCAGCGGACCGGTTCGTTCAAGTTTCGCGGCGCGTTGAATCGCATGGCACTGCTCACGGATGACGAGCGGCGGCGCGGCGTGATCACGGTCTCGGCCGGGAACCACGCGCAGGCGCTCGCGTGTGCGGCCGCGCGCGCGAACGTGAAGTGCGTCGTGGTGATGCCCGAAGCCGCCGTTCGGTCGAAGGTCGACGCAACGCGCGGATACGGCGCCGAGGTCGTGCTCCACGGCGACGTGAAGCAAATCTTCGCGAAGTGCCACGAGATCGCGCGCGAGCGCGGGCTTCTGTTCGTGCACGCGTTCGACGAGCCCGCGATCCTCGCCGGCGCCGGCACGACGGGCCTCGAGATCATGGAGGATCTACCCGACGTGGACGTCGTCGTCGCGGGAGTGGGCGGCGGAGGACTGTCGGGCGGCGTCTCCGTTGCGGTGCGAGCGCTTCGCCCCGCGGCGCGCGTGATCGGCGTCGAGCCCGAAGGCGCGCCGAAGATGCACCGCAGCTTCGCCGAAGGCCACGCCGTGAAGCTCGACCGCATCGATACGATCGCGGACGGCCTGGCGGCTCCATTCGCGGGCGAGCTCACGTTTGCTCACCTTCGCGCGCACGCCGAAGGCGTCGTCCTCGTGACCGACGCCGAGATCATCGCGGCCATGCGCCTTCTGCTCGAGCGCTGCAAGCTCCTCGCGGAGCCCGCCGGCGCCGCCGCCACGGCCGCCCTCCTCGCGAGCAAGATCCCCGACGTGCGCGGAAAGCGCGTCGTCGCGATCCTCAGCGGCGGCAACGTCGACCTCCAGCGCCTCTCCACCTTGCTGTCATGACGCGTGCCGAGCCTGGCTCATTCGTTCCGAATTATTGCCCACCCGTAGAGACCACGCCGTGACGCGTACGGAGCCAGGGTCGAATCCACCGGATTATTCCCCACCCGGCGTCGCCGCGTCGCGCCCGCTCTCGGAGTGGCAGCGCGGCGAACTCACGAGCGAGCGCCACAAGAACCGCATTCGAGCGACGCGTTATCTCGTGCCGCTATGTCGGCGACTGTTCGGCGCCCACCCGGCGACGATCCTCGACGCGGGCTGCGGGAACGGCGAAGAAGTGGACGCGCTTCGCGAAGCGGGCCATCGCGCGTTCGGCGTCGACCGCGGCTATCGCAGTGTCGAGTGGCGAGGGCGCACGAACCCCGGCGCGTTCGTTCTAGCCGATGCGACGCGGCTCCCGTTTCGTGACGCCACGTTCGATCTCGTGCTCTCCATCGGCGTGATCGAGCACGTCGGCGCCGTGGGGGATGGACGCGAGCTGCGCCCCGACTTCCGCGACGAGCGACGCCGATACGCTGCGGAGCTGTGGCGCGTGACGAAACCCGGCGGTTTCGTCTTGATGGCGACTCCGAACCGTTTGTGTCCGATCGACGTCTGGCACGGCCCGTTCGTGATGGGCGGCCACTTCCATGGTCCCGGCGAATCGTTCCTGCCGAGCTACCGTGAAATCCGCGCGCTCTTCGAGCCGCTGCCGCGCTTCGCGGAGTCGACGGCAGAATCGATCGACGGCTTCTTCCAGTTCGAGCGCGTGCGGCGACATGCGGCAATGCGAGCGCTGCTCGGTCCGGCCCGAGCGGCCATCTGGCTGCAAGATCGACCCGGTCTTCGCTGGCTGCGTCGATCGCCCCTCAACCCGTTCTTGATCGTGCTCGCGCGAAAGGCGTAACCGTTCGAGTCACTGATTTCGAAAGGGCATTCCGGTCGATGTGGAACGCATGACCGCGTTCGTTCTCGGCGCTTTCTTCAGCCTGTGCGGAATGGTCGCGTTTCGCTACGGCAAGAAGAACGATCACGTCCGTGCGATGGTGATTGGTGGGGTCCTTCTCGTGTTCCCCTACTTCGTCTCGGATGCGATCTGGATGACCGCGATCGGCTTGGTCCTTCTCGTTTCCCTTTTCATCCGGCGTTAGCCCGCTGCGTTCGCCGGCAACCCCTTCGTCGCGTCGATTACGCGGCGTTCTTCGGCTTCGTCCACGTCGACGTGAACTTCGCGTAGCGATTGACGTCGAGGGCCGGCAGCGACTCTTCCTTCTTCACGAAGGTGAACGCGCCGTCACCAATCGCCTGCTTCTCGAAGGCGTTCGACTGAAGCGACTCGTCGTTCGAAGACGTCTCGAATACCCCTAGCGGTCGGATGTTCTGGCTCTTCATTTTACTCCTGTCGTCGTTGTTGATCATGCCGGGGGAATCGCAAGGGACGTGCCGCGAGATTCGACGACCCGATCGTTCGCGTTCGACGCGGATCGTGCCGCCTCGCGACGGTGAAGACGCCAGCGTGAGAAACCGCACCGACCAGATTGAGAAGGTCGGCTTGATTGATCGAAATGATCGCTTACCATCGCACCGTGATCGAACATCGCCTCGCCGAAGCGCTCCTCGCGGCTTTCGCGCTCTCGCCGAGCTGTCTCGCGCAGGAACGCGCGACGCCGTCTTCCCCGGCGCACGAAACGGCGACTCGTCGAGTCGTGCTCTTCCGCGCGGCAGGATTCCCGACCGTGGACGCACCCGAGATCGACGATTCGACCCTCGATGAATCGCTCCGCGATTTCTCCGTCGAGACGTGCGCGACGACCGAGTCCCTTCGCGCTCGCCTGACCGCCAACGACGGCGGCGTGCTCGTTCTGCCGTACGGGAGCGCGTTCCCTCTCGGTGCGTGGGACGCCATTCGCCATTTTCTCGACACGGGCGGCGGGCTCGTCGTCCTCGGCGGCGCGCCGTTCCATCAGCCGGTTCGTCTCGACGCGTCGGGCCGTTGGGTCCTCGGTCCGCGCCAGCCGACGTTCGCGCACGAACTGCTCGTCGGCCCCGCCGAGCCGATCAAGAGCGCGGCGCTTCGATGTACGGGACCGCTCGACGGCTGCGGTCTCGATCCCTCGCTCGGCGCGTTTCCGATTGCGACGACGACGTACGCGCTAACCGTACGGTTCGCGACGCGCAAGGACTTCGAGGACGAGGATGGCTCCGCCGGACCGCGGGATGCCGTTCTGCGACCGCTCATTCACGCGGTCGACGCCGCCGGCGTCGCGCGCGCGTGCCCGCTGCTCGAGATCGATCGGCTGCGCGGCGCGGGCGCGGGCGGCCGGTGGGTCTTCGCGCCGTCGGACGCAAAACTCGGCGCGCCGTGGATTCGCGCGGGCGTCGTTCGTGCGCTGCAGCGTGCGAGCGAGATCGACGCGCGACCGATCTCCGCGTGCATCGAGCCGGGCGAGACCGCGCGGATTCGCGTCGTCGTGCGACGTCCCTCCGCGGGGCCCGACGAGATGCGGCCGAGCGTCGCGCGGGTCGTCGTGATGAGCGGCGGAAAGGTCGAGTTCGAGGGCGAGGCGCCGTTCGCGGGCTCGATCGAATCGCGCGTCGCGGAAGTTGCGATTCGCACTCTCGAGCCGCTGACTCCCGGCCTCCATCGCGTCGTCGTTCGCGTGCCCGACGTGCCGTTCCTGCCGCGCGAGACGACGACCGGCTTCTGGGTCCGCGACGCGAAGCTCCTCACATCGGGACCGAAGCTCACGGTCTCGCGCGACTGGCTGCGTCGCGACGGTCACGCGTTGCCGATCGTCGGCACGACGTACATGGCATCCGATGTCCATCGCAAGTTCCTCTTCGAGCCGAACCCTGCGCTTTGGGATCGCGACTTCGCGGCGATGGAAAAGGCGGGCGTGAACTTCGTGCGAACCGGGATCTGGACCGCGTGGTCGCGCGCGATGCTCGACGTCGGTGCCGTCGACGACGGCGTCGTGCGCGCGCTCGACGCCTACGTGCTGACGGCCGCGAAGCACGGCATCCCCGTCTGCTTCACCTTCTTCGCGTTCCTCCCGCCGGCGTTCGGCGGAACGAACCCGTACCTCGACCCGCGCTCGCTCGAAGGGCAGAAGGCGTTCGTCACGGCGATTGCGTCGCGCTATCGCGGCGTCAGCTGGATCCACTGGGATCTCATCAACGAGCCGTCGTACACGCCGGCCGACGCGCTCTGGGAGAACCGTCCCATCGGCGACGCGCACGAGCGCCGCGCGTGGGAGGCGTGGGTCCGCGCGCGCCACGGCGACGATCCGCTCGTGTGGCGCGATCTCTGGCGCGACGCGTCCGACGATCCGCTGTCGCTGCCGCTGCCCAAGGAACTCTCGTCCGCGCGCGTGCGCGACGGCAAGCGTCCGCGAAAGGCGCGCGACTTCGCCGAGTTCTCGCAGGACGTCGTCGCGCGTTGGGCGGCAACGCTGCGCGCGACGATTCGCGCCGCCGCCGGCGACGACTCGCTCGTCACGCTCGGCGAGGACGAAGGCGGCACCGACACGCGTCCGGCGCAGCCGCTCTTCGCGGACTCCGTCGACTACACGGCGATCCACACGTGGTGGAACGACGACGACTTGCTCTGGGACGGCGTCGTGACGAAGACGCCCGAGAAGGCGAGCCTGATCCAAGAGACCGGACTCATGCGTCTCGAGGACAAGGACGGAATGCCGTGGCGCTCGCCGGACGACGCGGCGGCGATCCTCGAGCGGAAGTTCGCGCTCGCGTTCGCGGCGCGCGGCGCCGGCGCGGTCGAGTGGGCGTGGAACGTCAACCCTTACCAACCGCTCGACAACGAGTCCGTGATCGGGCTCGTTCGGCCGGACGGCACCGCGAAGCCCGAGCGCGACGTCCTGCCCGCGTTCGCTGCGTTCTTCCGCGCGGCCGCGCCGCTCCTCGACGACTTCGAGCCCGACCCGGTCGTCGTGGTCTTGCCGCACGGCAATCTCTTCGCGGGTCGCGCGCGCGCGATGAACGGCGTGAAGCAAGTCGTGCGCACGCTCGCCGATCGCTTCGGCGTCGTGCCGGCGGCGCTCTCGGAGCTGCGGCTCACGGCGGAGCGCCTGCGCGGCTCGAAGCTCGTGATCGTCCCGTCGCCGGAGACGCTCGAGGACGGCGCTTCGCGCGCGTTGCTCGCGGCGTCGCGCGCCGGCACGAAGGTGCTGGTCACCGGCGCGATCGAAAGCGACTCGTACGGCCGCATCGGGGAAGCGCTCTCCGCGCTCGGTATCGCTGATCGCGGTCGGCCCGTGGCGCTTCGCGAGCCGACGCGATGGGCCGCGGACGGCGGGTTCGCGACGTTCGACGGCAAACTGAGCGAGAGCCTGCGTCGTAGCGAATGCGCGCCGCTCGCGAAGCTCGAGGGCAACGTCTGGCACGAGCCGCTCCCGCTCGACCTCGCCCGCGACACAGCGCCCATTCGCTCGCTCCTCGCCGCTGCACTCGCGGCGGCAGGCGTCGAGACCCAGCCGAGCGACGTTCCGCTCACCGCGCGCGTGCTGCGCTCACCGAAGGCCGCGCTCGTCGTCTGCGTGAACGAGACGTCGGCGGCCGCGACGCGCCGCGTCGTCGTCGACGGAAAGTCCTTTGACGTGCCACTGCCCGCGGGCCGCTCACGCCTGTTCGTCGTCGACCGCACGACTCACGCGATCGTCGCATCGACCCCGGGCGAGCCAATCGTTGCGGCGAAGTAGGCGAGCGACTTCGTCAGGTGCCGTCGAACGAAGCTGCACGCCCCGTTCTTCCCCAACGCGCCCCGCACGCATCTGCCGGCTGAAGTAGCCCGAAAAGCGATTTCTTTGGACCGAAAACCAGCCCGGCGTGATTCCATGATCGGAGGTACTCATCATGCAGATCATGCCCGACGTTCGCTCGCTCCTTTCTCACGCCGACTTCGTTCATGCGGTCGCGAGCCGGTTGGTTGCAGGAGCTGACCTTGCCGACGATCTCGCGCAGGACGCATGGCTCGTCGCGATTCAGCATCCGCCGAAAAACGATGCGTCGCCGCGCGGCTGGCTCAGCGCTGTGCTCCGAAACCTCGCTCGCCGTCGCCATCACGACGAACAACGACGCTCGCGGCACGAGGAGGCCGCGAGCCGGCCCGAGTTCACGGCGTCCGCCGAGGAGGTCGTTCAGCGCGAGGCGGCGCGGCGCGATGTCGTGGATTCCATCCTGGGACTCGAAGAGCCGTATCGCACCGTCGTGCTGCTTCGCTTCTACGAGAACCTCAAGCCGCGCGAGATCGCAGAGCGCCTAGGCGTTCCCGTCGAGACGGTGCGCACGCGCTTGAAGCGCGCGTCCGACCGGCTTCGAAGCCACCTCGACGATCGCTACGGTTCTAGAGACGGTTGGATCATAGCCGTCACGCCGTTGACATGGGCGCGCCGGTCCGCCGCGCACGCAGGCATCGGCACGGCGATGCGCGCTGCATGGAGAGTCATCGCATCGATGAGTACTGCAGCGAGGACGGCGGTAGCCATTTCCGTCGCCGTGATCTTGGCGGTCGTTGCATACGTTGCCTTTCATCGAGAGCCGCCGGTCGCGCTCGTCTCGCCGCAATCGACCCAGGTCGCCGATCTGCCGTCGCGCCATTCGATGCGGGACGCGCCGTCGATGCACTCAACTCCGCCGCCCGCGATCGGCCCAGTGGTCTCTGCTCCAAAGAGTCGTCGAGTCGGCGATGCGCCGGTCGCACCGACGGTCACCCGCGGGATCGTCCGCGGCTGCGTCGTCGACGGAAATGGAAACCCGGTGGCTCCGGTCGACGTCGGGCTCGGCGAGATCGATTCGCAGAATCCTTGCAAATTACAAAACGTCGCTTGGACCCACACGGACGACGGCCGCTTCGAGTTCCATGGCAAGACGCAGGGCGCGTATCGACTCGTCGTGAACAAGGAGTCGTTGCCGCCAGGGTACTTGCCGCCGTGGCATCAGGAAGAGGCATCGCGCGCGTCGGATCCGGAGATGTTCCCGAAGGGTTTCTACCCGACGGATGTGAGCGTGCCGGACTCTGCCGACCCGGTCGTCGCGGACCTGCACGTCTTCCGCGCGGCCATGGTCACGGGACGCGTCGTCGGGCTCGAGGGCGAGGGGCTCGCCGGGATCGGCGTGCGCGTGACGTCGATCTTGCCCTGGTTTCAGCAGCTTTGTTCAGACTTCATCACGGATGTGAACGGCGACTTCGCGATGCGCGAGGTGTATCCGAGCCGATATCGCACGATGGTTGGGTTGGTGGGGGGCAACGGATCGCCGAAATACGCGACGACGTCGATGCCGCTGCCGCAGGACTTCGATCTGGCGGAAGGAGATGCCAAAGAACTGCGCTTGCATCTCGGCAGTGGCGACCGACGAGTAAGCGGACGCGTGGTCGGCGAAACGGGGGATCCGGTCGCGAACCTCGCCGTTCTGTTCCAGCTCGGCGCCGATTGGCACGTCGACGGACACGTCGATGACTACGCATCGCGCGTCGGCATCGCGCTCACGGACTTGGAAGGACGATTCGAGATGAATCGACTCGCGTCGGAGCCGATCGTGCTCTTGATCGAGCCCGAGGGTTACTTGACGGATCGGGTCGGTGGAGTTCCGCGCCCACGCGTTCCGTTAGAGCCGATCGCCATCGATCTCGCTCATCGAGAAGGGGACGTGGACATCGGCACGATCACCGCACCGCTCGGCCCGGAGTTCGTGTATCGAGGAACGATCGTGCTCGACGCGGACTGGGCCGTGGCGAATCCGTGCCCGCTCGATGCCTTGCAGGTGACCGTTCACAGCACGGACGAAAAGAAGCGCACGACCCACGAAAGTTCTGGAGACCGTGTGTCTGTTCGCAAGGATGGCGCGTTCGTCTTTCGATGCGACGCGACGTGGGACCCTCTCGAGCTGGTCGTGCACTGTGACGTGGGGAAGGTGAAGGACAAGGCGATTTCGATCCACCCGCGTCGCGGAACGGAAGACGCCGAGATCTCGTTCCCATGAAGCCTCGTGTCACCCTCCAGCTACGGGGTACCTCGACGTCGGCTTACCCGATTTGCTGATCGGCACTCTTGTTCAGCGGCCACCGATAGACCTTCAACCAAGATCGCGCGGCCACGAACTCGTTCCACGTCGGCACCACAACTGCTGTCGCGATACGTGTGTGCTGATCTCTGAGCCGCGCGTTCGAAGATGCGATTCGCGGATGACGAATCGAATCCTTCTCCCGCCTTCCAGCGACTGGAGATATTGGAGCCGTCGGGCGAGTCGCCGTACCGCATTTTTCGCGCGACGCCGATCGCGCCCGCTCTGCGCGGGCCTCCGCGCAGCGGTGGATCCAGCTCGATTTGCATTCGCGAGACCCCATGCGGTCCCTCGGACCGGATCGTCTCCGTCGTTTCTCGTGCTAGGTTGTCGGCCCGTTTGCCGATCGCGTTTCGGGCCGATTGGAGTCGAGAAATAGAGTGATCCCGCCGAGCTGCCCTTGGGACTCGTGGCGTCAAGCGCCGCTCGACTTCTGCGAGGAAGTGCTCCACGGATGGGTCAAGCAGCCGGCGAACACGTGGTCCAACATCGGGTTCATCGTCGTCGGGATCTGGATCTGGCGACTCGCGCGACGCGAGGGGCGCTTGCACCTGCGCACGATCGCAGTGGTCGCGCTGGTGATCGGATTCGGCTCGACCTTCTATCACGCATCCGGGACGTACTGGGGGTCGCTCGCGGACTACGCGGGGACGTTCATGGCCTCGGGAGTCATGGTCGCTCTCAACGTGAGGCGATGGCTGCGCTGGTCGTGGGCGCCGGTCTATCTGGTGTTCGCTGGGATCACGCTCTTCTTCCTCGGCTCGATGGTGGCATTCCCGGGAAGCGAGCGATGGCTTTTCACGTTCGGGAGTCCCTGCTGGATCATTGAGCTGCGCCTCTTCTTTCGTGATCGTCGCGTGACCCGGTACCGCATGTATCTCGTGAGCTATCTCGTCCTCGCCGTTGCGACGCTCTTCTGGTGGCTCGACGTCGCGCGCATCCTTTGCATTCCGAACAACCACATCCTCACGGGCCACTCGGTCTGGCATCTCTTGATGGCCGCGGTCTTTCTCCCGCTGTATCGGTTCTACGCGCAGTTCTCGATCCTGGCGGACGTGCCCGCAGCGAGCGCAGGCGCGAGAACGGCTGCCTGACCCGAATCCGTTGGGCATCGTTCAGCGCAGCGGGAGATCGACGAGGATCCATGCGTTGGTCGTGCCCGCGCTCTCGATCGTGCCGTCGGCGCGGAGGGCCGAATCGGTCGTCGCCTCGACGCGGTAGAAGCCGGGCCGGAGTCCGAACACCGTGCTGAGCCCGCTTCCGACGCGACCGATGTGGACATCCCGAACGATGCGACCGCCGTCGTCTCGGAGGACGACGTGAGCGTCGCGAGCCCGCGGCACGCCTGGGCTCTCGGTGAGCCGAAGGATGATGGCGGATCCCGGATATAGCTCGACGTCGATGCGCGTCTTGCTGGGTGCATGAGCATCGAAGTCGACTTCATCGCTCGCGAGACCGCTCGTGTAGATGACGGCGTGGTAGTGACCGATCCACGGCAAGGTCATGCGACCGACGTTGCCATCCGCGCGAAGTGGGAATTCGAAGTTCCGCCCATCGTGTATTCCGCTCAACCAGAACTCCCATGGTGACTCCCCCGGCGGGAAGTGAAGCGTGGCGATCAACTCCGTTTCGGCCACTCGATCCAAGCGAATGGCGCCGACGTCGAACGTTTCGCCCGCCCGGAGTTGCCGCGAATCACACCGAACGGAGAGATCCTACCGTTTCGACGCCACGCTGAGCCCGATGGACACCGCCGGTAGGGGACCGATCCGGAAGTGCCCGACGGCATCGACAGGTGTGGCGCAATGCGACCTAGAGTCTATGGTGCGAACGCACGCCGGATTCCCGGGGCCGATCGTGCTCACGGTGCAGGGGTTTCTCGAGGACAACGGCGCGGCGAGATCGATCGGGTTCAGCGCAACCAACGCCGTCACGATTCGCATCCCGCAGAAAAAAGTCGGGGGCGGCCGGGTGGCCGCCCCCATTCGCGGGAGGAGCTGTGTGACAGCTCCCTCAAGGAACGATGAAGAGCACCACGGCGTTCGTGATGCTGAGACCGAATGCGTTGTTCGCACCGTCGTCGATGATGAACCCCTGGAAGACCGCGGTCAGCGAAACCCGGAGGCCGCCCGCCCTCGAGAAGAGGACCGACGGCGCGGCGCTCGACGGCAGGTTCGGGGTGCCGAAGTCGATCGGGTTGCAGCAGTTGTTCCACCGCTTCAAAGGCTGAGGTGATCCGCCGGAGACCGGCGTCGGAAGCGCCATCACTCCGAAGTTGTTCGGGCCGAGGATCTGCGGGGTCAAGTTAGCGAGGCCCGGGCCGGTGTTCGCCGGCCGGCGCCACGCGTACATCACGAACTGCGACGCCGCGCGGCCCGGGGGCGCAATGATGTTCCCGGAGATCGGCTGCTGATAATGAACGGTCAGCTCCCGGCGAACGGGATCGCCGATGGAGCTGTTGATGAACAGCACGTTGGCTCGCTGGCCGCGGCACACGTTCACCTGACCGCGGCGCGCAGCGAGAACCGGATCGAGATAGGAGTAGGCGGTCGGGAGCGTGCCGCTGCCGTTCGAGTTCGTCACCGTGACGCCGACCACGCCGGTTCCGGCGGGCGTGCGAACCGTCATCTGCGAAGACGACACGGCCAGGACCGTGGCCGATGCGGCACCGAAGAGAACGGTCGTGTCGGGGATCGTCGTGAAGTTGCAGCCTTGGATCTTGATCACGTCGCCGCCGGCTTCGGAGCCGTCGCTCGGGAAGACCGCGGAGATCGTCACGTCACCGACCGACACGCTGAAGCTGCATGAAGAGCTGTTGCTCGAATCGTCGACGGCGACACAAGTGACCGTCGTCATGCCGATCGGGAACAGGCTCCCCGAGGACGGACTGCAGACGATCGTCGCGGTCGAGTCGCAGACGTCGGTGGCGCTCACGTTGAACGTGACGATGGCGCCGCCCGAGTTCTGGCAGTCCGCGGTTACGTTCGACGGGCACGTGATCGTCGGAGAGGTCGTGTCACGCACCGTCACCGAGAACGAGCAAGTGCCGGTGTGACTGCCGGTGTCGGTCGACGAGCACGTCACCGTCGTCGTTCCGATGGGAAACGTGCTGCCGGAAGCCGGGACGCACGTCACCGGTCGCGGTCCCTGGCACGCATCGTTCGCCGTTGCCGTGAACGTGACCGCGGCGCCCGTCGTTCCGGTGCACTCGCGCGTGATGTTCGCCGGACAGCTCACGACCGGCCCTTGAGTATCGGACACCGTCACCATGAACGAGCAGGTTCGCGTGTTCGAGGAGTCGTCGGTTGCCGAGCAGGTGACCGTCGTCGCACCGAGCGCAAACGTGCTTCCCGACGCGGGCGTGCACGTCACCGGCACCGTCGTGTCGCACGTGTCGGTCGCCGTGACGGTGTAGCTCACCACCGCTCCGCTCGGGCTCTGGCATTCGGCCGTGCAGTTGGCCGGGCAATTGATCGTCGGCGCCACGGTGTCACGAACCGTGACCGTGAACGAGCACGTGGACTGGTTGGCGCGGTTGTCGCGCGCCGTGCAATTGACCGTCGTAGTTCCGATCGCAAACGTGCTTCCCGAGCTCGGCGCGCAGGTCACGGTCGGGCTCGGATCGCACGCATCCGTCGCGGTCACGGTGAAGGTCACGGCCGCGCCGCTCGGGCTCGTGCATTCGCGGGTGAGGTTGGGAGAGCAGGTGAGAGCGGGCGCGGTCGTGTCGACCACCGTCACCGTGAAGGAGCAGGGCGTCGAGACGTTGCCGGAATCGTCGGTCGCGGTGCACACGACGTTCGTCGAGCCGAAGGGGAACGTGCTTCCAGACGGTGGATTGCACGTGATCGTCGGCGTCGAGTCGCACAGATCCGAGGTCGTCGGCGTGAACGTGACGACTCCGCCGGTGTTGTTCGTGCACTGCTGAGTGATCGCGCTCGGGCACGTGATCGTCGGGGCCACGGTGTCGCGGATTGTCACCGTGAACGTGCAGCTCGACGAGTTGCCGCCGTCATCGGTCGCCGTGCACGTCACGGTCGTAACCGCGATCGGGAACGTGCTTCCGGAAGCGGGCACGCACGCCACGGTCGGTGTGGTGTCGCAGACGTCGGTCGCGGTCGGCGACGTGAACGTTGCGGTCGCACCGGAAGGCCCGGTGCATTCGCGCGTGATGTTCGCCGGGCACGCTCCAATGACGGGCGAAACGGTATCCCGCACGATCACGTGGAACGTGCACGTCGAGAAGTTGCCGGAATCGTCGGTGGCCGTGCACGTCACCGCGTTGGAGCCGATCGGGAACGTGCTGCCGGATGCCGGAGCGCACGCGACGGTCGGGGTCGTGTCGCACAAGTCCGTGGCCGTCGCCGAAGCGTACGTCGCGACGGCGCCCGCGGGGCTCGTGCACTCGCGCGTGACGTCGGCCGGGCACGTGATCGACGGCACCACGGTGTCGCGCACGGTCACCGTGAACGAGCAGAACGCGCCGTTCCCGGAGTGATCGGTCGCGCTGCAGACCACGGTCGTCGTGGCGATTGGGAACGTGCTCCCCGAAGGCGGCGTGCACGAGACGATCGGCGAAGGATCGCAGATGTCCGTTGCCGTCGGCGCGAAGGTAACCACGGCGCCGGCCGGACCCGTGCACTCGCGGACGATGTTTGCCGGACACGTCACGGACGGCGGCGTCGTGTCCACGATCGTCACGCTGAACGAGCACGTGGCGGTCCGAGACGCAGCGTCCGTCGCCGTGCAGCTGACCGTGGTCGTCGTCAGCGCAAACGAGCTGCCCGATGCCGGGCTGCAGACGAACGTGACCCCCGGGCAGTTGTCCGCGGCCGTCGCAGTGAACGTGACCGGCGTGCCGGACGGTCCCGTGCACTCCGTCGTGATGTTCGCCGGGCAGGTGATCGTCGGGTTCTGGTTGTCGACGACCGTCACGGTGAAGCTGCAGCTTGCGGCGTTTCCGCAAAGGTCCGTCGACGAGCAAGTGACCGCGGTTCCGCCGAGCGGAAACGTCGAGCCACTCGCCGGGCTGCACGTGACCGGGGCGTTGCGCGACAGACACGTGTTGTCGATCGCGAGATGGTCGACCTCGAGGAACGTGAACCACATGTAGCGGTTCCCGCCCACGATCGTCGCGATGAGGTCCGACGGATCGGAGCGCGTTTCGGTGAAGAGGTGCGTTCCGAGGCTGTCGTAGAGGTTCAGGTCGACCGCGAGGGCTCCCGACCCGTTGTCGCGGAAGACCCACTCGAAATGGTACCAGCCGGTCGACGTGATCGTGTAATGGTTGATGCTCGCGAGATCGTTTCGCCGGGTGAAGTTCGAGTTGTTGCTGCCGGCGACGAGGATCTGGCCGAGCGCGTTCGAGGCCGTGTGAAAGATGAAGTCGCGGCGATGCGCGTTCGTCTGTGTGCTCGCAGCCGTCGAGCAATCCCAGCCATAGGTGTTGTTCAGCACGTTCGGATCGCTGAGATTCATGTAGACGTCGATCGACGACGTGAACCCGGTGCCGAACGCCGTCGTGTAACCGCCGAGCCGCGCGAAGATGCCCGTGAAGTCGTCGGGCGACGGCGGCAAGGTGGTCGAGTCGACGAGCCCGTGGAAGCCGCCGGTGCGCGACGGAACGCCGTTCGTTCCCGAGGGCACCCGCGTGAGGTGGCTATCGAAGTCGTTCCAATCCGTCGACGGCGTGTCGACGAAGTTGCCCGATCTGAAGTCGGGGTTCTCGAAGCCTTCCGAGTAGCACTTGTCGGTCGCGGTCGGCGCCGTGTAGCTCACCACCGCGTTGCAAACGCCCGGCGCCGTATCGACGGTCGTGTTCGGCGGGCAGGCGGTCAAGGTCGGCGGATCGGTATCGACGACCGTGATGCGCTGGACGCAGGTCGACGTATTGCCGGTCGCGTCGCGCGCCGACCAGGTGCGCAGGATGACTCCCGTCGCGTTGCATCCGGTGAGGCCGCTGCGATCGTCCGTGAACGAAATCACCACCGGCGGTCCGCAGAGGTCGGTCGCCGTGGCGGTCCCCGTCGCCGGCGGATCCTTGAGCTGGCCGCAGCCGACGGTGACCTCAGCCGGGCAGGTGAGCGTCGGAGGCGTCGTGTCGACGACCGTGACGCGGAAGCAACAGCTGGATGAGTTTCCCGTGTCGTCCGTTGCCGTGCAGCAGACCTGCGTCGTTCCGAACGAGAAGTTCGTGCCGGAGAGCGGCGAGCACGTGAGCGTCGGGGACGCGTCGCAAGCGTCGGTCGCGGTGACCGCGTAGGTGACGATCTTGCCCGCCGGGCTGTCGCACTCGGCGGTGAAGTCGCTCGGGCACGACAGCGCGGGCGCCGTCGTGTCGGCGACCGTCACGTTGAACGAGCACGTCGAGAAGTTCCCGGAGTGATCGGTCGACGTGCAGCTCACGGTCGTCGTCGCGATCGGGAAGGTTGCGCCGGAAGGCGGCATGCACACGAGAGTCGGCGACGCGTCGCAGCTGTCCGTCGTGGTCACCGTGTAGGTGACCGTCGCGCCGGCCGGCGACGTACACTCCGTCACGATCGGGAAGAGCGGGCAGTCGATCTGCGGCGACGTCGAGTCGACCACACGGATCGTGAACGAGCACGACGCCGAATTCATGGCGTCGTCCGTCGCCGTGCAGTTGACGGTCGTCGTCACCCCGACGGGGAAGAGGCTTCCCGAAGGCGGCGTGCACACGATCGTGAGCGATCCGTCGCACACGTCGGTGGCCGTCGGGCTGAAAGTCACGATGCGGCCGCCCGGCGTGTTGCACTGCACGGTGCTGCTCGCCGGGCACGTGATCGTCGGCGGCATCGTGTCGTTGATGGTGACCACGAACGAGCACGTTGCCATGTTCCCCGAGTGATCGGTCGCGGTGCACGACACGGTCGTTCCACCGAGCGGGAACGCCGAGCCGGACGCCGGCGTACACACGATCGTCGGCGCCGGATCGCACGCGTCCATCGCGGTCACGGTGAACGTGATCGGCGTGCCGCTTTGCGAACTGCACTCGGCCGAGATCGGGTTCGGGCACGTGATCACCGGCGAGATCGTGTCCTGCACGGTGACGTTGAAGCAGCAGCTGGACTGGCACCCTTCCGCATTGGTTGCCGTGCAGCAGACGTTCGTCGTGCCGACGGGGAAGAGGCTCCCGGACGCCGGCGAGCAATCGATCGTCGGGCTCGGATCGTTCGGGTCGGTCGCGGTCGTCGTGAACGTGACCACCGTTCCGCCGCTCATCGCGCACGAGACGGTGATGCTGGCGGGGCACGTGATCGTCGGCCCCGCTTGCGCGGTCAAGAACGGCGTGTAGTCGAACGACCCGCTCGCATTGACGATCGTGTCGCCGGTTCCACCCGGATTGCCCGCGTGAGTGGGTCCACTCGCGGCACCCCACCAATTGTTCTCTGCGTTGATCGCCTCGGTGCCGTTGTAAGTGGCTCCGCGATTGTTCGCGAAGATGTTGTTGTTGTGGAAGACGTTCGTGGCCATCGATCCCACGGGCTGGCTGGTGCTCAGGAACAGGCCTTCGGCGGCCGGGGGCAAGAAGCCGTTCCCCGTGAACGTGTTGCAGGTCACCGTGCAGAACTGCGCGCCGCGCCCGGCAGTGGTGTTGCCAAAGCTCGTGAACGCCATGCCGGAGCGATGGTTTCCCACGAATCGATTGCCGAAGATGAGGAAGTTCAACGGACCGCCCTGGAAGCCATCGAAATTGTTGTTGCTGAACGTGTTCCCGGACATCGTGCCGTCCTTCAGGGAGCGGCTGCCGGAGTTCATGCCCGTGTTATTGCGATCGATCAGGTTTCCGCGGATGAGCGGAGCGCGCGTGCCGCTCATTCAGACGTTGCGGTTGCCGTCGACGAAGATCCCCGTCGCGGTCGCGCCGTTCAGGATCCAGTTGTCCAGGATCCACATCCCATTGAACGTGTCCGTGTCCAAGTGGAGGAGATCACCGGACGTCGTCTTCGCAGACCCGTCGATCAGGTTCGTCGAGATCGTGATGTCGGCGCCGATGTCATTCAGGAACAGACCGCTCCCCGTGAAGCTCACGAAGCGGTTGTTGGAAACGGTGATGCTGTTGATCGGCCCGGTCGTCGATTCGATCCCGCGCGAGGCGCCCGAGAACGTGAATCCATCGATGAGCGATGCGGCGCATCCCGTTTGAAGCGTCACCAGCGTTCCAGCCGCGGCCGTCACGATCGATTCGGAGGCGACGCGCCCGCGCGCATCGACGCCGAACTGCGCTCCCTCGATTATCAGGCTCTTGTTGAGCGTGAGGTTCTCGGTATACGTCCCCGCGCCGACGAGCACCGTCTCGCCGGTTTCGGCGTGGTTGATGGCGTCTTGGATCGTTGCGTGCGAGTCCTGGCACGAACCGCTTCCGCTGTTCACGCAATGGACCAAGATGCCATCGGTGTCCGCCGCGGCGTTGACCGCGGGGATGACCGTACAGCAGATCAGGACCGACGACGTCGCAAGACGCGTGAAGAGCTTGTGAACGAGCATGTGTTCCCCCTGTGAAAGGAATGAAGAACTCAAGATCACCCTGCTAGCTTCGAAACGTGGAGTCGATCCAATTCACGCTCCGACCTGAAAACGAAGCGTCGTTCGCCCGGTGACGTGGATCGAGAAGAGGCGTTCTCCCGCGTTCCCCCAATTTCCCTCGAATGATCCCGAGCGCGCTCGCCATCGCCTGGCGATGCTTCGAGCACCTCGGATGCCCTGTTTTGTCTCTACAGATATTGCAACGTGCGGCGATGCCTATAACCGGATTGCGCTTTTTCCTCGTTCGACCCGGCGAGCCGGCGCCGCAATCGAAGAAGGATCTTCTGCTTTCGCTTGGCGATCGCGGGCTGGCTCACGTTGAGCTCTCGTGCGATGTCGAGTTCGGTGCGGCATTGCCAGTAGTACTGATCCACGAGCCAACGATCGCGAGGGTCGAGCGTTGCCACGGCCTCGGCCACGGCGAACGACTGCTCCGGCCGCGCTTCGTCGAGCGGATGCCGAACTTCATCGCCGCGGACTCCATGCGCATCGATGGGCTGGACGCGGTGCGCGAAGCGCCATTCCCGGCGATATTGCGTGAGGAGTCGCGACATGATCCGAGACTGAAGGAACGATTCGAGCGAGACCGCATCCGACGGCCGGTAATCGCGCAGCGCTTCCCACGCCGCCGCCTCGGCGTCGGCGCTCGCTTCCCGACTCCATTCCGAAGCGTTCCAATTCAGCGGCGGTCCCCAACGCCAAACGCGTCGGAGGCACCGCGCCACGACGGGAGCGGTCCGTGAGTGTGCCATGATGTGGACTCGCCGCCGACTCCCGGAGTCGTCGAGCGATCCCGTTCAGGGATCGAGTCGAGCGGCAGCGAGCACTGATTTCCCCCATTCCGGGCGACGACGAAATCGCGCAACCGCGATCGACGCTCGAACACCGACGTTCCCAAGTGGTGCCGCGTCGGGGGTGAGCGCCAGCGACGTCCCATCGTCGCGGGCCGATCACGGGTTACTCTTTAGTCGGGGGCGAACGTTAATCGACGACGGGGTGATCGTCAAGGAATTGCTTCACGGCGTTGCCGGTTAGAATCACGCTCCGAATGATTCGCACGAGTTGCTCGATCTTCCCGACGCTCCTCGTCGCGTTCGCCTCCGCGGCGACGCCGAAGAGCGAGATGCGATTCGGGCACTACGAGCGAGAGATTGCTGGCCTTGCCGAGCCGGAAGGCGTCGCGATCGCGGCCGACGGTACGATCGTCGTCGCGGAATCGGGGCGCGATCGCGTGTCGATATTCGCCGCGGACGGCTCGCCGATCCGCTCGTGGGGATCGCGAGGCTCGGGACCGGGGCAACTCCTCGAGCCGCGTGGCGTCGCGATTGCTCCCGACGGCGAGATCTTCGTCGTCGACTCGGGCAATGATCGCGTCCAGGTCTTTTCGATGGCGGGCGAGCACCGGCACGACTGGGGCAACCGAGGCAGGGGCCCGGGGCAGTTCGCCGATCCCGTCGGAATCGCCGTCGACGCTTCGCGAGTGGTCGTCGTCGACCGCGGCAACCGGCGCGTGCAGGTCTTCGATCGCGCAGGGAAGTTCGTCGCGTCGATCGCCAGCGATGACGACGACGCCGACGGGATGCGGCGTCCCGAGGGCGTCGCGCTCGGCACGCAAGGCCGCATCGTCGTCACCGACTCCGACGCCGATCGCGTTCACGTGTTCGACGCGAGCGGAAAGCCGATCGCGAGATTCGGCGCGTCGGGGCCTTACCCGGGCATGCTCGGCGCGCCGCTCGGCCTCGCGTGTCGAGACGGTCGCGTTTACGTCGCGGATTCGCAGAACCACCGAGTGCAGGTCTTCGACGAATCGGGGAGCGTCGTCTACCAATGGGGCGTGCACACGATCCAGCCGCATGAGGGCGCGGGCCACCTGCACTATCCGAACGCGTTGGCGCTCGACGAGTCCGGCCGCGTCGCGGTCGTCGTGGAATCGTTCGAGAATCGCTGCCAGATCTTCTCGGCCGTCCCCAAAGACTCCATTCCGCCGCTCGACGAAGCCGCGCTCTTCGGCGGCGAGCCGCTCACGCACTTCGGCGCGACGCTTTCCCTCGGTGGCGATCTCCTCGCCATCCCGGAGCCCGAGAGCCACGCGCTGCAGCTCTTCGACTTCTCGCGCAGCGATCCGATCCTCATCACGACGATCGGGAATCGCGGGAGGAAGTTCGGCGAGTTCGTGCGCCCCTCCGCGGTCCTGCTCGATCCTCTGCACTCGCTCCTCTACGCGATCGACGCCGGCAATCGTCGTCTGCAGCAATTTCGGCTCGATCGTCGCGAGCCCGGGGAGTTGAAGTTTCGCCCGAGCATGAGCTGCCTCGTGCGATCGCTCGACCTCCGCGCCGTGCAGAAATCCGCGTCTCTCGAGTGGACGCCCGATCCTTGCGCCATCGCGCGCGATTCCGCGGGCAACGTCTGGCTCGTCGACGAGCGAAACTCGATCCTCATCGCCGTGAGCTCGAAGCTCGAGTTCGTTCGTGCGATCGGAGACGCGTCGAGCCTCCCGCATCCGACCGACGTCGCGTGGAGCCGCGCGGGCGACCTCGCGTTCGTCGTCGACGCCACGCGACGTTGCGTGCAGGCGTTCGACTCGAACGGAAAGCCCTCGTTCGCGTTCGGCGGCGACCTCGTCGAGCCGTTCGGCATCGTGGCCGGTCGCGATGGATTCGTTTACGTCACCGACGCGGGCGCCGACCGCGTGCTGAAGTTCGACGAGCGCGGGCAGCTCGTGACGATGTGGGGACGGGAAGGGATGGGCGCGGGCGAGTTCTTCAAGCCCAAGGGAATCGATCAGGACGAGAAGGGGCGCATCGTGGTGATCGATTCGGGGAATCACCGCGGTCAGGTCTTCGGCGCGGACGGGAAGTTCATCGACGCCTTCGGCTCGCGGCTCTACGTAAAGGCGGCCAAGAAGTCGCGGGAGAAGAAGGAGTGAGGTCCCTGAAGCAGTGGGAGGCGATCGCGCTCGCTGCCGTCGTCGGCTGCTCGCGCGCGCCGAGCGGCACGTTGCCCGCCGTGCCTTCGTCGCCTGCGGCGGCGAACGAAGTGCGAAGCAACGGCGACGCGTACGTGATCCGGTTCACTCCGACGCCCGACCCGATCCCGCTCGGTCAGCTCTTCTCGCTCGACGTCTCCGTTCTGGACGCGCGCACCGTCCCGCTACCTGGGAAGGATGTGACGCTCGCCGTCGACGCGCGCATGCCGGAGCACCAGCACGGAATGAACGTCGAGCCGCGCGTCACGCCGCGCGGCGACGGGCGCTTCACCGTCACGGGAATGGAATTCCACATGGCCGGCCGATGGGAGATCACCTTCGACGTGACCCGCGCCGGCCTGACCGAGCGCGCGCAGGTCGAGAAGGTCCTCGAATGACGAGCGCGTGGCTGTGTACGGCGGTGGTTGGCTTGGCGCTGGGCGGCGACGAGCGCGTGGCGTTCAACGAGAGCGAGATCGCGAAGATCGTGCGGTTCTCGCCGCTTCCGCCGCTTCCACGTGATCCCACGAACTCCGTCGCCGACGATCCAGTCGCCGCGCGGCTCGGGCAGAGGCTTTTCTTCGACACTCGCTTCTCGGCAAACGGACGCATCGCCTGCGCCACGTGCCACGATCCGAAGCACGGGTTCGCGGACGGCAAGCCGCTCGCGGAAGGCGTCGGCACGACGACTCGCCACGCGCCGGCGCTCTGGAACGTTGCGTACGCCCGTTGGCTCTTCTGGGACGGTCGCGCCGACTCGACGTGGTCGCAAGCGCTGCAGCCGATCGAGCAGCCGCACGAGATGGCGGGGAATCGGTTGCGGCTCACTCATCTCGTGGACGAGGACTCGGCACTTCACGCGGACTACGTCGCCGTGTTCGGGAAGTTGCCCGACCTCGCAGACGCCCAACGATTCCCGCGCGACGCCTTGCCTGCGAGCGTGCGCAAGGACGCGGCACCGAACGCGGCGTGGGACTCGATGTCGCCGGACGATCGCGAGTCGGCGAACCGCGTCTTCGTCAACGCGGCGAAGGCGATCGCGGCGTTCGAGCGAAAGATCGTGAGCCGCAACGCGCCGTTCGACGCGTTCGTCGAGGGATTGCGCTCCGGCGATTCGCGAAAGCTCGAAGCGATGTCGGCGTCCTCGCAGCGCGGGCTGCGGCTCTTCGTCGGGCGTGCGCTTTGCGCGAGCTGCCACATCGGACCGAACTTCACGGACGGCGAGTTCCACGACACCGGCGTGCCGTCGCGCGGCAACGCGCCGGCGCGGGACGCCGGGCGGTACGCGGGCGTCGACCTCGTGAAGCGCGATCCGTTCAATTCGGCGAGCCGCTACAGCGACGACGCGCGAAGCAGCGCGGCCGACCGTCTCTCGTTCCTCGTGAATCGCGAGGAGAACTGGGGCCAGTTCAAGACGCCGAGCCTGAGGAACGTCGCCGAGACCGCGCCCTACATGCACAAGGGCCAGTTCGCGACGCTCGAGGAAGTCGTCGACTTCTACTCGACGCTCGAGGGCCGCGTGACGATCGGGCACCACCCCGAGACCATCCTCCTGCCGCTGAATCTCTCGGACGACGAGAAGCAGGACCTCATCGCGTTCCTGCGCGCGCTGACCGGCGAGCCGCTGGACCCGCGCCTGACCGAGATGCCGCCCGCGCGGTGACGCCATGCCCGTGGCGCGCATTCGCCGCTGTAGCTACGATGATTCGCCGGTCGAACACCCAGTCGTCACTCGTTGGGGGATCACCGCATGGCTCGCTTCGCCACCGCCATCGCCGCCACGACGCTCATCGTCTCGTTCGCTGACGTCGCGCTCGCGCAAGACGCACCCAAGCCGAAGGCCGCGCCGTCCGAGCTGCCCACGTTCACCGAGGAACAAATCAAGACCATCCGCGAGGCCGCCGCGCAGATCGGCTACTCGAAGCGTCGTGTGGGCGACGTGCTCGTGGCGCCGGACGAGCCGATCCGAGCGTTGTGGACCGGAAAGCGGTTCGACGTGCAACGGAAATACATCGACTTGATGATGGGCTCGCTCAGTCTGGACGACTCCGGCCTGCACATTTCCATTCGACCGTGCGACGTCTTCCCCGATAGCGGCGATCTCGATCTTCGATTCGAAGTTCGCTGCGACACCGACGACTCGCACACGACGGGTGAATCGCGCGGCTCGATGAAGGGCATCGATCGCCTGGTGATGATTCGTCTTCGAGGGCACTACCCGTTTTCGGGCGATGCCGGTTCGGCCTCCGCCGAAGTGCTGAACTCGGACGTGGAGATCGCACCGCCGACTCTCTTTCCGGTGCGACGGTTTGCCAGCGACCCGACCGGCTGTACGTCCAGCATCGTCGCCTACGTCGTGAGCGTGACCGTGCCGGCGAAGGCGCTCGTGCCGCTCTCGCGACGAGTACCGTTCCAAGTAGCCGCTGCGGAGTGGGTGGGCGATCGAGTCGTGGAGTCGGACGAATGTGAGCCGACCGTGCTCGAGACCGTTCGGCCACCGCGTACGACGCTCACGACCTCGCCGCTCGACGCCCAACCGGGCGACACGATTCGGGCGACGGGTGTTCATTTCCTTCCGAACGGCTCCGTGAAGATCGTGCAGGATAACGAGGATCAGCATCCACTCGTCGTGGCGACGACGAACGCCGACGGCGCGTTCTCGACGTCGTTCACGGTTCCGGACCTTGCGGTAGGAACTTACACCATCAATGCCGGCGGGGGACGGGCGTTCGACTTCTCGCTCCTGACCGTGAAGCCGCGGTTGAACGTCGAGCCGCCCACGGCGGGAAGCACGAAACGTCTGCTCGTTCTCTCCGGCTGCCGCGCGAGAACTCGCTACCAGTTCTACGTGACGACGGCGACGGTCCCGGGTGATCTAGAGGCGGGGTCGCTGCCATCCTTTGCGACCGAGCATGCGCTCCCGGAGTCGTGGGGCGTCGTGATCGCCGATGCCGCCGGCACGATCGGCGAGGACGGCGTTGCCCGAGCCTCCGTCAGCGTGCCTCAGCCGTTCGTGGGGAGGCCCTTTTTCGCAATCGCGTTCACGAAGGACCCGCGCGAACCGGACGAGCTGTGGAGCAACGTGGTCACCGTGACGCCGTAGCTTGCCGGGCGTCGTGCTGCCAATCGCCGCAAGTGCCGAGTTCAAACTGTTCTTGCGTGGATCACCGCGTCCGCCTAGAATCTCGACACCTGCCAATTCCCTTGGGCGAAAACTGCGAGGTATCCGGTGTCGAAAACCCTATTTTCTGCGTTCGTTGCCGGCTCCGTCGTGCTGACGTCGGCTGCCCTCTTGTTCGCCCATCCGGACGACCCGAAATTGCGCGACCGGCGACCGCCGATGTATGGCCCGGCCTATCACCGCGACGGCCCGCCCGGCACGCAGGCGTTGCTTCCGCCGTTTCCGTCGCTCGGGATCGAACTCCTGAGCTGGCTGCCGCTGAACCAGTTCGGCGCGCAGATCAATTCGGCGAACTCGTGCTTCGGCTACGTCTCGCCCTCGGGACGCGAGTACGGAATCATCGGCCTTTCGCACGGAACGGGGTTCGTCGACGTCACCGATCCGGGCAACGCGCAGATCGTCGGGTTCATCACGGGACCGACCAGCCTCTGGCGCGACGTGCGCACCTATAGCCACTACTGCTACGCCATCAGCGAAGGCGGGGGCGGCATCCAAGTCATCGATCTGGCGCAGATCGACTCGGGTACGGTCACGCTCGTCAACACCGTGACGACCGGCGGCGGGCTCGCGACGCACACGCTCACGATCAACACGGCGAGCGGCTACCTCTATCGCGCCGGCGGCGGCAACAACGGGCTTCGCATCTACAGCCTCGCGAACCCGGCAAGCCCGACGTTCGTCGCGTCGTGGTTGGACAAGTACACGCACGAGGCCACCGTCGTCACGTACACGTCGGGCCCGTACGCGGGACGCGAGATCGCGTTCTGCTGCGGCGGGTTCAACGGCGGCTTCGCGAACACGGGCCTCGACATCCTCGACGTCACGAACAAGTCGGCGATCAGCGTCCTCGGTCACCACGAGTACACGGGCGCGCAGTTCTGCCATCAGGGTTGGCTCGACGCGTCGAGCCAGTACTTCTACATCGACGACGAGCTCGACGAAGAGAATCTCGGCATCCCGACGACCACGATCACCATCGATGTCAGCAACCTCTCGAACCCACACGAGGTCGGACGCTTCACGAACGGCAATTCGTCGATCGGCCACAACCTCTACGTGAAGGGGAATCTGATCTTCGAGGCGAGCTATCGCGCGGGCATCCGCGTGTACGACGCGACGAACCCGCTCGCGCCCACCGAGATCGCGTACTTCGACACGTGGCCCGAAGACGACCTGCCGAACTTCAACGGCCTGTGGAACAACTACCCGTACTTGCCGAGCGGGACGATCATCGGCAGCGACATCGAGAAGGGGCTGTTCGTGTGGCGGCTCGGTACCGCGCCGCTCGCGTTCTCCTATCCGAACGGGCAGCCGAGTCTCATTTCGCCGGAAGGCGGCTCGTTCGTCGTGCACATCGCCGAGCAGGGCGGCGGGCAGCTCGAGGCGGGTACGGCGATGCTGCATTACGACGGGGGTGCGGGCGTCGTCGACGTGCCGCTCGTTTCGCGCGGTGCGGGGAACTTCGACGCGACGTTCCCGTCGCTGCCGTGCGGCGCGACCGTTCGTTACTGGTTCACCGCGCGCTCGACGAGCGGCTCGACGATCACCGATCCGGCCGGCGCACCGAGCGCTGGGAGCTTCACGCTGACGATCGGCCTCGGCCGCTTCGTCTCGTTCAGCGACGACATGGAGGTGGACCGCGGCTGGGTCGTGGGTGCGGTGGACGACAACGCCCTCACCGGCATCTGGACGCGCGTGGATCCCGTTGGCACGGGCGCGCAGCCCGAAGACGATCACACGGCCGGCGCAGCGACGCGCTGCTGGGTCACGGGGCAGGGGGGCGTCGGCGGCGGGATCGGCGATGCCGACGTGGACGGAGGGAAGACGACGCTTCGCACTCCGCAGCTGAACCTGGCGGGTCTCCACGACCCGTTGGTCTCGTACTGGCGCTGGTACTCGAACACGGGAGGCGGCTCGCCGAACGCCGACGTCTTCACGGTCGATGTTTCGGCAGACGACGGCGCCACGTGGACGAACGTGGAAACCGTCGGACCGACCGGCCCCGACACGTCGGGCGGCTGGGTGGCGCACGAGTTCCGCGTGGCCGCGTTCGTGACGCCGACGTCGCGCGTTCGAGTTCGCTTCGTCGCGAGCGATGCCGGAGCCGGCTCGATCATCGAGGCCGCGGTGGACGACTTCCAGGTCACCGACCTCGTTTGTGCCGACTGCAACGGCAACGGCATCGACGACGCCACCGACATCGCGCGCGGAACGAGCCTCGATGCCAACGGCGATTCGATTCCCGACGAATGCCAGAACCTCGTCTTGTCGGGACCCGTGCCGGGCCAAGCGGGCGTGGTGAACACCGTCACGGTGAGCGGCGCGACGCCGGGAGCCGGCGTCCAGTTCTTCACCGGCAACGCGGCGGGATCGACTGTCGCACCGGGCTGCCCGTCGACCTTCCTCGGCATCGCGAGCGCGCATCCGCGCCGAACGCTCACCGCGAACGCGAGTGGTCAGGTGACGGCGAGCACGATGATCCGTCCGGGGTTCAGCGGCCGGACGATTCTCGTACAAGCCATCGAGCTGACGGACTGCCGCCTGACGAACTTGGTGACGCACACGTTCCCCTGAGCCGTCGTGACGACCGGAGTGACGGGCGTTGAGTGGGCCGTGAGTGTGGCGCCGCGCTTCGGCGCCTGAGCCGTCGCCAGGGAAGCGGGCGCGTGAGCGCTTTTTGGGGCTGGCGTAGCCTTCGTCGCGGAGCGCCACTGATGCCTCGAGCCCATCGATTTCGATTGGGCGGCGACGCTTCCGATCCCACCAAGTCCTCGGCCATTTGGATCCGTCGAATTCGGTGCAACGTCGGAAGAAGTGCGGAGGGACTGCACGGCGTTCGACGATTGGCGTTCTCGAGCGTCTCATCGGGTGCCGGCGGGAGGCGCGTGCGGCCGAGGTCGTGAAGCGTCTCCCAGAAAAGCAGAGTCTCGCGCTCCTCTTGCGAGTGCAGCGGCACATGGACGACGACGAGGTCGCGATTGTGCTCGACTGCTCGGTCGCGACGGCGCACATTGCAGTCATCGGATATGGCTCGCTGGTGCTCGTCTCGACGACGGTCGTGTCGGGAGCGGACGGCTCGTTCGAGTCGGACTCGCTGCCGCAGGACGGCGGGGCGCTCGGGCTCATCCAGCAGGGCGTCGACATCGTCTCCGATGGCGCGTCCGCAATCGGGGACGACGTCCGCCTCGTCCTGTCGCGTCACGAGTAGCGCGCTTGACGCTTGCGCGTGCGGGCCGCATCATCCGCGCCCGTGAATCTCGGCTTCGTCATCGATCACCGGAAATGCATCGGCTGCCACGCGTGCACGGTCGCTTGCAAGGCCGAGCACGACGTGCCGCTCGGCGTCTTTCGCACGTGGGTGAAGTACGTCGAGAAAGGTGAGTTCCCCGACGCGCGTCGCTACTTCACCGTGCTTCGCTGCAACCACTGTGACGACGCGCCGTGCATCGAGATCTGTCCGACGACGGCTCTGTTCCGACGGCCGAACGGGATCGTCGACTTCGACAACGCGCGTTGCATCGGCTGCAAGTCGTGCATGCAGGCGTGCCCGTACGACGCGCTCTACATCGATCCCGCGACGCAGACCGCCGCGAAATGCAACTACTGCGCGCACCGCACCGAGGTCGGGCTCGAGCCCGCGTGCGTGATCGTCTGCCCGGAGCGCGCGATCATCGCGGGCGACCTCGACAACCCGACGAGCGAGATCCATCAGCTCGCATCGCGCGAGCAAACGATGGTGCGAAAACCGGAGCAGGGGACGCGACCCAAGGTCTTCTACATCGGCACCGACAGCGCTTCGCTCACGCCGCAGATGCAGAAGAAGGGCGAGGACTATCTCTTCTCGTTCCGCGGGGCCGGAACCGCGACCGTCGCCGATCCGCGCGAGCTTCAGGCGTCGGCGCGCGAGACGTACGACGTGCCGCATGCGACGCCTTGGGGCTGGAAGGTCGCGGCGTACCTGTGGACGAAGTCCCTGGCGGCGGGCGCGTTTCTCTCGTCGATCGGACTCTTCGGGATCGTGGGTGGCGCGCCGACGGGTTCGCGAGCGGGCCTCGAGACGACGGCCCTCGTGCTCGCCGCGCTCTTCTGGGTGGCGACGATCGCGCTACTGATTGGGGATCTCAAGCGGCCCGAGCGGTTCTGGCTCCTCCTCGTGAAGCCGAACTTTCGCTCGTGGCTCGTTCTCGGCGGCTACGCGCTCACTGCATTCGCGGGCGTGATCGCGCTTCGATGGCTGTGGCCGTTCGGCGCCGCGCCTCCGCACGCGTTCGTTTGGACGGGCTCGTTGCTCGCGCTGTTCGCGGCCGGCTATTCGGCGTTTCTCTTCGGGCAATGCGAGGGTCGCGATTTCTGGCAAAGCTCGCTCTTGCTTCCGCACCTCGTCGTGCAGGCGCTCCTCGCCGGCAAGTGCGTGGACGTCGTCCTCGGTTTTCTGTTCGGCGCGTCGCCCATTGGCGTGGATCTCACGCTCGCGATCCTCGCTGCGCTGAACGGACTTCTCGTCGGCGCCGAAGTCTGGGGCTCGCACGCGAATCGCGACGCGCGCGCCGCGGCGCGGTGGATCGTCCGAGGCCCTTGCCGTGCTCACTTCTGGCGCGCCGTCGTCCTCGTCGGCGTGTTGATCCCGATCACGTTCGCGCTCCTCGGACTCGTCGTCGCGCCCGCGTTCGCGGCTCTCGCCGGCCTCCTCGTCTGGGAGTGGATCTGGGTGCAGGCCGGCCAGGCGATCCCGCTTTCCTGACGACGATCGACTAGCCGCCTTTGTGCTCGAGCGCGAAGGCGTCCGCCGGGATGTCGGGGTCGATCTCGACCTTGTCGAACTGGACGGTCACCATGCCGAGGCGCGGGCCTCGGTCGCTCACGTAGTGGTGGGCGATGGGGATCCCGCCGACGATGCGGAAGTCGTCGAATCGCGTGATCACCGGCACCATCCCGAGCGCCTTGACCGGAATCCACGAGTCTTCGCGCAGGACGGTTCCGTCCTTCACGCTGACGTAGCGCGTTGACGTCGGCAGCGACGCGGGCGTCAAGCGCAGGGCCCAGACTTCCGCGTCACCGACCTTGTCCTTGCGCGCGACCTCGAGCTTCGAAAACGATTTCCGCCAGTCGCCGAGCTTCGCGATCGGATTGCTGAGGCGCGAAGCCTCGAGCAGGGTGGCGTCCTGCGCTTCGGGCGCGGCATTGGGACGGAGCTTCCATGCCTTGTCGCGGTCGACGATCGTGTCCTCGAATCCGCCCGCCCACGTCACGCGCGTCACGGCTCGGTCGGGGCCGTCGGCGATGATCGTGATGTCTCCGCTCAGGTGCGCGGCCGCAATCTCGATCTTCCCGGTGTATCGAAGGCGTCGGAGTCGGTCGATTTTTTCGGCGCCCCCCTTGTCGTGGCGAAGCGCCATCACGGCGTCGACCGTCGGCAGATCCGCCGCCGGTTTCATCCGAGGCATCGTGCGGCGCGCGTCGCCTTGCTCGACCGTCATCGACGAGACGGCGCCCGCCGCGTCGCGTTCGAACGTGATCGAGACGTTGGGTGCGGCCGCGAGCTTCCACCGTCCGTCCGCGTTGGGCCAGTCGAGCACGAGAAGCCCGTTGCCCGGAATCTCCGCGGCGAGGCGATCGCCTTGCATGACGACGAAGGGGTACGAGTCCTCGGATTCGTCGTGATAGCCGCCGACGTATGCGGCGAGCTCGTCGTTGGTGGGGCGCTTCACGGCGGCGACCTTCGGCGCCGCGAGCCCGAGGAGCGGCAGCACGAGGTCCTCGAACTTCATCACCGTGACGCCACCGCGCGACTGCGTGAAATAGCAGACGATCAAGTCCTTGTCGGGGAACGCGATCGCGGTCGTGCCGTCGGATCCGCCGTGTCCGAACGTCGGCAGCGTCGCTGCCCCCGGCTTCGCGTCGTCGGCCCAGATCATCCAGTGTTGGCCGTAGCTGATCTTGCCGGGCGGAAGCGTCGTCGGAAATTCCGGCGTCTCGCCGGGCGGATCGCCGGGCATCAGCATGCGTTTCGACGGCGTGAGCGCGCGCCTCACGGCAGCGTCGCTCAAGAGCCGGCGATCGCCCACGCGGCCGCCGTCCATCCACATCGCGAGGAAGCGCGCGTAGTCGGTGGTCGTGGAGTACCCCGACTGCGCGCCGAGGAAGTACTTGAAGAATGGCGGGTCCGTGTGGAGCCAGTACTTCTCCCAAGAGCCGACGGTGCCGCCGTAGTTCGACGACACGCGCGCGCGGTCCGGTCGGTCGGCGCCGAGCACGGGGAACGTGTCGCTCATCCCGACGGGATCGAGAAGGCGCTTCTGGATGAACGTTTCGGCCGGCTGACCGGTGATCACGGCGACAATCGCTGCGAGCGTTTCGGTGTCCGTGTCGCTGTAGGAAAACTTGCTGCCGGGCTCGAACGATGGACCGATGCCGCCCGCTTGGTCCGCGACGTCTCGAAGACTCTTGTAGCCGTCGAGCCCTTTGTCCATCGTCGTGTACCGAAAACCCGCGGTGTGCGTGAGAAGATGCTCGACCGTGATGGTGCGCGACTTGTCGTTGTCGAACGACGGCAGGAACTTGCTCGCGCGATCGCTCAACGCGAGCTTGCCCTCGTCGATCAGCATCTGCACCGCGGTGCCGACGAGCGGCTTCGTCATCGAGCGAACGCAGAAGATCGTGCCGGGCTCCATCGCCTTCTTCTCTTCACGGTCCTTCCAGCCGATGCCTTCGTGGAGGATGGTCTTTCGATTCTTGATGACGTGGATCTCGGCGCCGACCGCCTCGCCGTCGTCGACCCAACGGCGGACCTCACGGACCATCGACTCGAGAGCGGCCGTCGACACGCCGACGTCTTCGGGCTTGGCATTCGGAAAAGGCGACTGTCCGTGAGCCGTCGCGTCCAGGAGCAGGAGCGTCGACACGAGGACGAACGCTCGAGTGCGGCAGGCCTTCATGGCTGTCCTTTCCGTTGGCGATCGTGGGTCATCGATCTCTAGTCGTGCGACGTCGGTCGCTCCGAGGCGCACACGCTTACGACGAGTGGCGCCTCGCGTTCCCGGCGGCAGGTCGGACCAGGACACCACGTCGACGCCGCGATGGCAACGGCATGTCGGCATCGCATGGGAGGGTTTCCCGTACCACCGAGCCCGCCGGGATCGAAGTCGCAGGTCGTCATCCCACCGGAGAATCTTCCGACGATTGAACGGAATTATCGCCCCGCGGCATATGGAGGGATGAGCAACCCGCATGGAATCCAGTCGATCGCCCGCTGCATCCGTCGAGGACCTCCTCGAGCAATCGATCTGGATCTCCGATCTCGCTCGACGTCTCGTTCGAGACCGCGATCCGGCGGCCGCCGAAGACGTGGCGCAGGAGGCTTGGGTGGCGGCGCTCGAGCATCCCCCGAATCCCGCGTTGCCGCTCCGCCAGTGGCTCGGCGCGGTCGTGCGAAACGTCGTGCGCGGCGCCCGCCGGAGCGAAGCGCGCCGTCGCGCGCGCGAGGAGCGAGCGGCGCGCAACGAGGGACTTCCGTCGGCCGCCGCGCTCGTGGAGCGCGCGTCGGTGCAGCGTCGCGTCGTCGAGGCCGTCGTCGATCTCCCGGAGGCGTACCGGACCGTCATCCTCCTGCGATTCTTCGAGGGGATGCCGCCACGTGAGATCGCGCGTCGAATGGGAGTGCCGGTCGACACGGTGCAGACTCGACTCGGTCGAGGACTCGCCCGACTACGCGCGAAACTCGACGATGCTCACGGCGGAGAACGGGATGCGTGGATGCTCGCCTTGCTGCCGATTGCGGGCCGGCCGCCGGGTCTTCTGCCGTCCGCGCTGGGAGCCCTCGTCATGACCGCCAAGTTGATGCTCACTGTC
>JACOTG010000254.1 GCA_016178505.1 Planctomycetota bacterium | reverse complement strand
GTGCGGCTTCGCCATAGAGGTTCTCTCGCTTCTCCCATGTGAAGGAGATCGAGGGAGGGAGACCGAGCAGACGAGCGAGTTCCTGTGTTCCGACGGCCTTCTCCGAGAGAAGGGTCTGCTGTCGCGATCGACGGGTGCCCAAATCCGAGGCCGCGAGCTCGACATCGAGAGGCGTGGCGTCGCCGGCATCGAGACGAGCCTGGGCAATCGAGAGGGAGCGTTCCGAAAGGCCGATATTCTCCTGCTCGAGACGCAACCGTTCGTCGAGGTACTGGAGGCGCCAATATCGTGCTTTGATCTCCCGCGTGACGTCCCATTCCCGCGATTCGATCGCAGCCCGCACCCGGTTGATTTCGACACTGGCGCCCTCGCGCGCGATCCGCCGCTTGCCCGCCGTGAGGATGGGTTCGGCAATGTTCATCGCCAGCGATGCCGCTCCACTCCCGAGCGGGGCGAGAAACGTGGAGTCCGTAATCACCGGGTTTGGAATCTTGCCCGCGGACACGAGAAGGCCCTCCGCAACTCCTATGTTGTCTCGCTCGGCCTTCAGGTCCGGGTTGTTGTAAAGTGCCACGACCTGCAACTCGTAGAGGTTCCAGCCGTCGCGCAGATCGAACGGCCGTCCTCCGGTCTGCTCTAGCGGGATCGTCTCGGGAGGCACAGGCAAGGGGGTTTCGGCGCGGCTGTCGATCGAGGAGGAAAGGTCCGAAACGGAGACGGGTTTCGGTTGATAGGTCCCGCAACCATGAAGGACAAAGAAACCCGATGCCGCAACCATCAGGATCGCCGGAGAGCTGCGTGCACACGCCAGCCGTGGGCCGATGGACCTTTCGAGAATGCGGTCAGAACTCATTCTCGTCCTCCTGGCTCGTGGCCGTGCCGTGCCGGACCGAATTCCTAAGCTCCAGGGTGCTTTGGGAAACGGCGTTAGAGGGATCCACGACCTATATGGAGTTTCAGTCGAGTTCCTCGAGCCTGAAATCGATCCGGCACGGCGACAGCCATCGAGTTTCTTTGAATAGGGAGAGCCGTGAAGCGAGGGCCTATCCAGGTCGGCCAACCGGTGCCGGACGGCAAATGCACATCGTCTTGCGAAGCACCGTGAGGGATTTCTTGTCAGATTCATCGCCGGCTACACCCCCGGTCGAGCCGGTTACTTGCTGGGTGTGGTGGAATCGCCAGCGATCGGACGTAGGTGACGAGTTCGTCAAGCTCGGCTCCGGATACCGTGTGCTCATACCCAGGCATGACATCCGAGATCCGCGCCCAGGTTCCACCCAACGCAACGACGTTTCTCACGAATTCGTCGGGACGAGCATTCATCCGCGTTCCATCCGCGAGATTCGCGGCCACGAACGTGGTGGATTGAACCCCAGGCCCAACGACGCGACCGGTCATGCCGTGGCAGGCCGCACACGATTTCACGAAGCGACGCTGTACCGGAGCCAGACTGTCAGGCGACGTTCGATACATCGTGTAGATCCGTTTGGCGTCGTCGACGTCGCGCTGTTCTTGGAGAAGGGCACGGCGAAGTTGATCGACGAGCGGCTCGACGATCGCGGCGTCCACCGGCGGATCGACGCGCTCGACGATACCGTCAGGTGAAAGCACGATCGCGCGCTCATCGGATACGACCGCCGCACGTCCGCGAGCGTCGGTCAGGAAATCGACGCGGGGACCGACGGGCTCGAGCACGGTCGAGTGGCGCATCGCCGCGACTCCCTCTCCGAAGATCGATGCGGCATCCCGGTGAAGACTCCGGATGTAGGCGATCAAGTCGTATACCTCGGAATCGCGAAAGCGGTCATCGAACCGAGGCATGAGGGACGAGCGATCGACGCCGGGTCCGCCTTTTCGAATCGCGGTAAACAGCGACCGGTCATCACGGCTTGCCATGTAAGTGGAGTCCGTGTGGTTGGCGGGCCGCGGATAAAGGTAGTCGGAAGCTGGACCATCGCCGCGCCCCGAGATTCCATGGCAAGGAGCGCAATGCGTCCGGTAGAGCCGGGAGCCGTTCACGACATCGCCGACTCTAGGCGTAAGATCGCCAAATGAGATTGGAACGGCATCGCCGATCGACGGCCGTCGATCGACTCGCTCGCTTGGGGATCGAGGATCCGAAGCAAGAATCACCGCCGAGACCACCGGGAGAAGGAGGACGACGAAGCGACTCATTCCGGCCTCCGCGTTACATCGGGGAACCGCGACAAGTCGTCGACGATGCCCCACCGGAATTTCAGGTGGCACTTCGTGCAATGTCGTCCGTCGATCTCACGGTTCAGTTTGGTCGCGAGATCGGCGTTTCGGACGTTCACCGCACGAGAGAGAGCGCTGAGCGCCTGGCCCGCCTCTCGAGCGAGAATCGCGTGCTCGGCCTGATCCTCCTGAAAGTGGTGAAGCTCGAAACTCGGCACATGCTTCATGTCCTGCCTGAGATCGTCGAGCGCGCCCGCGGCGATCTCGGGCTCTGAGAGATTCGCGGCAATCGCGCTCTCGACGGTCGCCCAGTTCCGACCGATGCGTTTCATCAGTTCGTGTTGCTCGCCCATGCTGAGAATGGAGTCCGTCGGTCGAGCGGACTGCGCCTCGGGACTGGCAATGGAAAAACGCAAGCCGACGCCATCCGTTCGGCCATCCGGAAGGCGCACTCGAACCCACAATCGGCACAACCCCGCTCGATCGAAGTAGCGGTCCATCGCGAAGAACCGGGAATCGTCGGCGCGATGCAGGACTTGATGATCCCGTTCGAGCTCTTCGCGATTCGGGCTCAAGTGGAAAATGATGGCGCTCACCGAGGCATCAGGAGATACGCCCACTGGAAGCGTCAATGCAAGCTGCGCCGCGTCGCCCGCCCGAGGAGGGTTCGGCCGGACTTGGAGTCGGTACTCACCGAGCGAGTCGTGAGCGAGCACCGTCACCACATCGGCGTACTTTTCGGGGTCTGCCCGAAAGGCCCGAAGGTCCGCCTCCTGACAGAAGCAATAGGTTTCGCCAGCGTAGCTTTCTTTCCACGAAACCTTGTCCGCGTCGAGTTTCATGCCGCAGACCGGATCGCTCACGTCGTGAGCGAGCGCCGTGGACTCGACGACGAACCCGAAAACCAGGGGCGCAACCAGGCGTCTCGGAAATGCGCCGACGCACGACGACGACGATCGCCAACGGCCACGTTGAAACATCGAGAGACCCTCGGAATCGAGCGATGGAACGCGAGTTCACACCCCACGCCAGGGGGAGAAAATGGAGGGGAGCCCGAGACCTAGATCCGGAGTGTGCCTGCAGAGAGGAAGAGAACGCGGGAGGAAGGTGCGCTACGCGCGCCGGAAGCGAACTCGAATGAGTGGAAGGATTGGAGTAACGGAACACGAATCGCTTCAGCGACGAGTATCGATCCCGGAGCCGCTGGTGGTTTTGGCGACGCACCGGGCATCGCAAGTTGACCGACATCACAACGGCATTCGGACTCCGGCCCGGTGACGCCCACACCGCCCGGACTGGGCGGCTCTACGTCGCAGCACGAGCGCGTCTCGCTCGTCGGTCCATCATGTGGTTGGCAGGAGTCGCCAAAGAGGCAGCAGCGGTGCGGAACCTGCGCAAGAAGGACAAAGAGGGCGAGAATTGTCGGAGCAATGCGTTTCAAAGCGGCTTGCCAGGAGTGCTGCTGCGTCCTCATACAAGCGCGAAGGCTAGCGCCAGCGTTCAATGAAATCAAGAAATGGGTTCGAAATCTCAGCCAGCCGTCGCGCTGTCCAACTCCACGAATTCAGAAGTAAGTGGCGACGGAAAACAGGATCGCGTCGTTCGGCACGGCCGCTCCGCTCCAGTCTTCGAAGTTGAATTCGATGTCGAGCTTGAAGACCGTTTCCTTGATTGGACGAAAGTCGAGACCCCGCCTGATGCGCTGCCGGCGGCCAGAGTCGAGTACGACTTGATCGAAGCGGCACACCCTGAACCTGACATTTACTGCTGGGCCCGCGTTTCTTTCAGCGCATGGGATCGGATCCGAGGTCGGATGTGGATCTTGCCAACAGTTCCTCGTGGTGGCGTTCGCGCGGAAGTCGAAAGGAATCCGACGACACGGCGAACGACGATGCTATGATCCCGTCCGCTTTTCCTCCCAACTCCCTCCTGAAGAGACGGGTGCGCTTCGAAGGAGGTGCATCGTGAAGAAGTGGGGCGTCGTCTCTGCTTTCGTCCTTCCGTTGGTCCTGCTCGTGGGTGTGGCCACCGCTCAGCACCATGGCAGCGGCCGCGCGACGTTGCTCATCCAGCCCGAGTTCGCTCATGCCGGTGAAACGCTGGTCTTCTCCCTCGACTCCGGAGGCGGCGGAATGGGAATGGCTGGAGATGAGTTCGCACTCTACGGCGCGCTCGCGCCGGGGCGGACCGCGCTTCCCGGCGGCATGATGGGCAGCGTGACCCTCGATCTAGGCAGCCCTCGCCTGATCGCGCGGGGCACGTTCGACTCGCTCGGTCATGCGACGGCGAGGGCCGCACTTCCGTCTGGGTCGATCCAACGGGGACGCCTCATCTATTTTCAGTTCGTGACGATCGAGGACATGATGGGCCGTGACGTGCCGATGACGGCGAGCAACGTCGACACGGTGACCATCGTCCGCTGAGGTCGGTAGTCGGGGCCGGCGCGGGGATTCTTTCGTCGTGGGTCTCGGCGAGACCACGACGGACGGAGTGATCTTCGCGCCGGCGCTCGTCCTTTGGATGGGCCGCGGTGGCGCCCGCTCCGCCGTCCAATCCAGCCGCTCGCTCGCTGCGACATCCTCCAAAACCACGATCGCTTCTCACTCGCGCCCCGTCCCGGCTCATTCGGCGACCCGGTGGAAGCCGAAAGAATACTCCGATGATCTCGCGCCGCCTTTTCCTCGTTGCCATCGTGATCGCGTTCGGCGCCGGCGCCGGCGTCGTTGGACTCGCGCTCCGCCCGCGATCGTCGGGGGCCTCGACCTCCGCGACCGGCCCAACGCTCTACTACTGCCCGATGCAAACGAGCTACCGGTCCGATCGCGCAGGCGATTGCCCCATCTGCAACATGAAGCTCGTTCCGCTCGGCAGCGCCAAGACCCTGCCGATGGCCTCGGGCATCGAAGGCCACGCAACGGTCACGATCGATCCCGAGCATCGGCGGCTCATCGGGATCCGCACGAGCCTCGTCGAGAAGAAGCGGGCCACACGCACCCTTCGCGCGGCGGGCCGCCTCGAGGTCGACGAGCGAAAGCTCGCGACGGTCAGCCTCAAGTTCAGCGGCTGGATCGAGGAGATGCGGGTGACGTCCGTGGGCGGACTCGTGAAACGCGGCGATCCCCTGTTCGTCGTCTACAGTCCGGACCTCCTCGAGGCCCAGCGGAACTTCCTGAAAGCTCGCGAGACTCCCGCGTCCGCGACCCCGAGTTCCACGGGTGGAGTCTTCGCGACCGAGCGACTGCGAACGGCGCGCGAGCGGCTGCTCCTGTGGGATCTCACCGAGGATCAGGTTCGCGCCCTCGAAGCCAGCGGCAAGCCAGAAGCCGCCGTCACGATGCTCGCGAAGGTGAGCGGCGTCGTCACGCGCCGAGCCGCGGTGCAGGGATCGTTCGTCGAGGCGGGCAAGGAGATCGTCGACGTGGCCGACTTGTCGAGCCTGTGGGTGCTCGCGGACGTCTACGCAAACGAAGCCCCACTCGTCGCCGTCGGCTGCGACGCGACCATCGCGCTCGACTCGCAGCCGGGCAATTCCTTCGCCGGAAAAGTCGACACCGTGTACCCGTTCGTCGACCCCGCGACTCGAACGGCGCGCGTGCGGATCCAGGTCCCGAATCCCGACGGCGTGCTTCGACCCGGGACGTACGCAACCGTCTCGATCGCGATCGACCTCGGAGAGCAACTCGTCGTCGACGACGGAGCCGTGCTCGACACCGGTAGTCGACAAATCGTCTTCGTCGACGACGGCGATGGAAGGTTCGAGCCGCGCGAGGTCACGATCGGGGAACGAAGCGACGGCATTGCAGTCGTGCGCACCGGCCTCGCAGTCGGCGAACGAGTCGTGACGAGTGGAAACTTCCTCATCGACTCCGAGAGCCGACTGCGCGCCGCGCTGGGCGGCGACACCCACACCGGCGACCGATAGCGCTCATGATCGCGCGCCTGATCGAGTTCTCGGCCACCAATAGACTCTTCGTGCTCGTGCTCGCGGCCGTCGCCGTTGCCGGCGGCGTCTACTGCGTCAACCACGTGCCGCTCGACGCCATCCCCGACCTCTCGGACACTCAAGTGATCGTCTACTCACGCTGGGATCGCAGCCCCGACGTCATCGAGGACCAGGTCACGTATCCCATCGTTTCCGCGATGCTCGGCGCTCCGCACGTGAAGGCAATCCGCGGATTCTCGGACTTTGGCTTCTCCTACGTCTACGTCGTGTTCCAGGACGGGACCGACCTCTATTGGGCGCGCAGTCGGACGCTCGAGTACGTGAGCAAGATCCTGCCGAAGCTTCCCGAAGGCGTCCGCACCGAACTCGGCCCCGATGCGACGGGCGTGGGTTGGGTCTATCAGTACGCCCTCGTCGACAAGAGCGGCAAGCACGACGTGTCGGACCTCCGCAGCTTTCAGGACTGGCAGCTCCGGTATTGGCTGCAGAGCGTTCCGGGCGTCGCCGAAGTCGCGGCGTTCGGCGGCTTCCAGAAGCAGTACCAGGTCAGCCTCGACCCGACGAAGCTCGTCGCGTACGGGATCCCGATCGCCAAGGTCGTGGAGGCGATCCGCTCGGGCAACGACGACGTCGGTGGCCGTCTCGTCGAGATGAGCGGCGCCGAGTACATGATGCGCGGGCGCGGTGACGCGCGCTCGGTGCAGGACATCGAGGACATCGCCGTCGCAACGGGCGAGGGTGGCGTGCCGGTCCTCGTGCGCCAACTCGGTCGCGTCGCGCTCGGCCCCGACATTCGTCGCGGCGTCGGCGACCTCGACGGAATCGGCGACACGGTCGGTGGCATCGTCGTCATGCGCGACAAGGAGAACGCGCTGCAAGTCATCGAGCGCGTCAAAGCAAAGCTCGACGACGTGCGGCCTTCGTTCCCGGACGGCGTCGAGCTGGTGACGACGTACGACCGCTCGCGGCTCATTCGCGAATCGATCTCGACGCTCCGGGAGGAATTGCTCGCGGCGCTCGCCATCGTCAGCATCGTCATCCTCGTCTTCCTTTGGCACATCCCCTCGGCGATCGTGCCGATCGTCACGATTCCGATCGCCATCCTTCTCGCGTTCATCCCGATGTGGTTTCTCGGAGTCGGCTCGAACATCATGTCGATCTCGGGGATCACGATCTCGATCGGCGTGCTCGTGGACGGTGCCATCGTCGAGGTCGAGAACGCCTACAAGCGCCTTCAGCAGTGGGACGCGGACGGCCGCAAAGGCGACTTCCACGCGGTGCGTCTCCAAGCGCTGAAGGAAGTGGGCCCGTCCGTCTTCTTCTCGCTGCTCGTCATCGCGGTCGCGTTCATCCCGGTCTTCGCGCTCGAGGAGCAAGAAGGCCGGCTCTTCAAGCCGCTCGCGTACACGAAGAACTTCACCATGGCAATCGCGGCGATCTTGGCGGTCACGCTCGACCCGGCAGTCCGGATGCTCTTCACGCGGATGGACTTCGTGCACTTCCGGCCACGCTTCCTCTCGTGGATCTGGAACCGCGTCGCGATCGGCAAATACCACCCCGAGGAGAAGCACCCGATCAGCCGTTTCCTCTTTCGCGTCTACGAAGGTCCGTGCCGGTGGGTCGTGCGGCACCGCGTCGTCACGATCGTCGGCGCGCTCGTGCTCGTGCTCACCACGATCCCCGTTTGCTTCATGCTCGGACGCGAGTTCATGCCGCCGTTGTGGGAGGGCGACCTCCTCTATATGCCGACGACGTTTCCGGGCATCTCGGTCACGGAAGCGCAAAAGCTCTTGCAGACGATGGACCAGGTGCTCATGACCGTTCCCGAGGTCGAGCACGTTCACGGCAAGGCTGGACGCGCCGAGACGTCCACGGATCCCGCGCCGTTCTCCATGATGGAAACGGTGGTCGCGCTGAAGCCGCCGTCTGCGTGGCGGCATCGCGACCGCTTTTTCTCGAGCTGGCCCGAGTGGATGCAGGCGCCGCTTCGCGTCTTCTGGTCGGACCACATCTCGAAGGACGAGCTTCTCGCGGACCTCCAGCAGAAGATGCAGTTCGCGGGCACGTCGTACTCGATGCTCGCGCCGATCCGCAACCGCATCGACATGCTGACGACGGGCGTGCGCACGCCGATCGGCATCAAGGTCCTCGGGGGCGACCTCCGGGAGATCGAGAAGATCGCCGTCGAGGTCGAGGCGATCGTGCGCGACGTGCCAGGCGCCCAAAGCGTCTTCGCGGAACGAACGGCAGGCGGCTACTTCCTCGATTTCGAGCTTCGTCGGGACCGGCTCGCGCGATACGGGCTCACCGTCGCCGACGCCGAAATGGTGATCACGTCCGCGATCGGTGGAGAAACCGTCACGACCACGATCGAAGGACGCGAGCGCCATTCGGTCAACGTCCGCTACGCGCGCGAGCTTCGCGACGACCTCCCGTCGCTCCGGCGAGTTCTCGTGCCGACGCCGTCCGGCGCGCAGATCCCCCTCGACGAGATCGCGGACCTGCGCCTCACCGAGGGTGCGTCGATGATCCGCGACGAAGGCGGTCTCCTCGCAGGCTACGTCTACGTGACCACGACGGACAGCGACCTCGGCGGGTTCGTCGATCGCGCAAAGGCGGCAGTGGACGAGAAGCTCCACCGTCCGGCCGGCTACTCGCTCGCATGGAGCGGGCAATACGAGAACCTCCGGCGCGTGCAGGAACGAATGATGATCATCATTCCGATCACGATCTTCCTCATCTTCGTGCTGCTGCGACTCAACACGAAGTCGACGGTGAAGTCGCTGATCGTGCTCCTCGCGGTGCCGTTCTCGGCGATCGGCGCCATCTGGTTCGTCTACCTCCTCGGGTACAACCTGTCGATCGCCGTTGGAGTAGGGATCATCGCGCTGATGGGACTCGACGCGGAGACTGGCGTGTTCATGCTGCTCTTCCTCGATCTCTCGTGGAACGAGCGCGTGCGAGCGGGAAAGATGCGGACGTTCGAGGATCTCACCGAGGCGATCGTGCACGGCGCCGTGAAGCGCATCCGTCCGAAGCTCATGACGGTCGCGTGTGCGTTCATCGGCCTCTTGCCGATCCTGTGGTCGACCGGAAGCGGCGCCGACGTGATGAAGCGCGTTGCCGCGCCGCTCATGGGCGGGCTCGTCACGAGCTTCGTCCTCGAGATCCTCGTCTACCCGCCAATCTATGCGATCTGGAAATGGCGCTTCGTCATGAAGCGCGGCACGGTCGACGCGGACGCTCTCGCAGCCGGGGCGAGTTGACGCAAAGCGCGCCTCGCGCTCGCCGCAATCGAGACCGGGTCTGCACTCGACTTCGAGACCCTTCACCCCGTCGGCATGGGGATGGATCGGCGCTGATCCTCAAGGAACGCAGCCTCGAATCTCGATCTCTTTGCAGCATGGCCGAAAAGGGAACCAAGCGGTGGGTGCTCCTGCTGACGACGTTTGGCGTTCTCGGCGTCGCGATCGGCTACCTCGTCGCCGCGAAGCACTCCGGCGAGGCGTCCGTCAAAGAGCCCGACATAACTGAACACGCCGGCGTCGCGACCGTGAAGCCGTCCGCGGCGTCCGAGGTCACTCCGACCAACGATGCACCGAAGGGCCCCTGCGTCGCCTTCGACGAAACGATCTGGCGCTTCGATTCGCTCTTCTCCGGCGAAAAAGTCGAGCATCGCTTCGCGTTTCGAAACGCCGGCGACGGCACGCTTCGCATCTTCGGAGTGAAGACGACGTGCGGGTGCACGGTCGCCGAGGCGAGTCGCATGGCCCTCGAGCCGGGCGAATCAGCGGACGTGCGCGTCGTCTTCGATTCGACGAACCGAGCCGGCGACGTGCAGAAGACGATCACCGTTTCGACGAACGACGTGCGCGCCCCGCACGTACCGCTCGAGCTCACGGGCCGAATCCTCGAGGAGTGCTGGTCCGAGCCTGGCGTCGTCGAGATGGGCGACATTCAGCGCGGCGAGGCCATCGCACCGCGGCACGTACGCGTGCTCGCGTTGAAGTCGCGCAACGTGAAGATCGAAGCGATTTCGCCCTGCCGTCCGGGCATCGCCGTCACGAAGACACCCCTCGATCTGCCGAACGCCACGGGCTTCGATCTCGCCCTCACGTTTGCGGACTGGCAGTGCCTCGTCAGCG
>JACOTG010000253.1 GCA_016178505.1 Planctomycetota bacterium | reverse complement strand
GATCTCTTCTAGGACAAGGTGCCGCCGTTCCAGCCTCCGCTCGCTGGGACGTCGAGCGGCGGTTGGTACTCGCTGGTCCCGATCTCGTTCGCGCACTCGTGCCGCATCGACGTCGCCGGCGGCAGCCGCTTCTACTACCAGGTGACGTATCAGCAGTTCGCAGCCACGAAGGAAGTGCCGACGTTCGATCCGAAGCTCGCTCCCGACGACCTCGTGCTCCTCGACAAGGCGCAGAAGATGCAGCGCGCGCTCGGCCAGCCGCCGTACGAGCCGGACGCAAAGATGCAGACCGAGACGAAGTCGGGAGCCCTCGCGTCGGGCGAGCGCGTCGTGATTGCGGATCTTTCGGGACCGGCCGAGGTCTGCGGCATTCGGATCGCCGCCCTTCCCCGTCAACGCGACCTTCTGCGCGGTGCGGCGATTCGCATCTGGTGGGACGACGAGAAGGACCCGAGCGTCGAAGCTCCGCTCGCGGACTTCTTCGGTTGCGGCTTCGGTGATCGTCGTTTCCAATCGCTCCCCATCGGCATGACGGACGACGGCTACTACTGTTACTTTCCGATGCCGTTCGCGCGCAACGCGCGCGTCGAGATCGCGAACGAATCGCCGCTGCCGATGGCGACGCTTCACACGGAGGTCACGCATCGTCCGCTCGACGGGCCGCCCCGATCGTCGGGCCGGTTCCACGCTCGATGGCATCGCGCGACGACCGAGGCGGGCAAGCCGCACGTGATCCTCGAGGCCAGGGGCCGCGGCCACTACGTGGGCTGCACGATGGCGATGCAAGGCACGACCGGCATTCACTTCCTGGAGGGCGACGAGCAAGTCTTCGTCGACGGCGCGAAGGAGCCGTCGATCATCGGCACGGGCACCGAGGACTTCTTCAGCGGGGGTTGGTACTTCGCGACCGGCGAGTTCTCGCTCGGCTTCCACGGCGTTCCGCTGAAAGACGAAGGTATCTCGCGAATCGCTGCGTACCGCTTCCAGATCGGCGACTGCGTGCCGTTCAAGAAGTCGATTCGGCTTCAGATCGAACACGGCGGAGTGAACGACTACCCCGGCGCCGACTACGCGAGCGTGGCGTACTGGTATCAGGAGGAGCCGCACGATCCCTGGTCGCCGCTGCCTCCGTTCGAGGGCCGGCGCCTTCGCTCGCCGCGCGTCGCCGGCGCGATCGAGAGCGAGAACGAGGAGCCGCTCGGCTCGCCTCCGCCCTCGACCGACGGAGACGCCGGACTCGCCTTCGAGGCGAGCGGTGGACGCTTCCTCCGCATCGCGCCGGCGAAAGGCGAATCGGCCGGCATGGGATTCCCGGTGAACGAGTCGGGCGTCTACGAGCTGTTCGTCGGCACGGTCCCGGTCCCGGGTTTCGGCGGAACGTTCACCGCGATCTTGGACGATCGTGCGCTCGCCACGCGGATCGACGTCGCTGGATTTCCGCACGATCAGCGCACGATGATGTCGCTCGGCCCGCAGCGGCTCGAACGGGGACGGCATTCATTGCGATTCGCGAGCGACGACGGCGGAACGCTTGGTCTCGACTTCGTTCGGTTGCAGCCCCCGTTCCGAGACGCCGGCGTGCTCGAGGCGGAGACCTTGAAGGCGACGCCGTCGCCCGCGGATCGGCGCGTCGAAAGTGAGATCGGTTCGCTTCGATGGAGCGGCGGAGCGCAAGCTCGCCTCCATGCAACTCAACCCGGCGACGCGATGGTCCTCGAGGTCCCGATCACGGAAGCCGCCACCTACGACGTCGAAGCCTGCTTGACGCGTGGTCCCGAGTACGGGAGGTTTCGCGCGTCGCTCGACGGCGGCGCGGCCAGCGAGCCGATCGAGGAATTCTCGGCCACACTCGAGCGCGGGCCATGGGTCACGCTGGTACGCGGAGCGACGTTGCCGGCGGGACCGCACGCGCTCCGCCTCCAGGTCGACGGCAAGACGCCGCTTTCGATCGGGCACGACGTCGGCATCGATTGCCTCCGACTGCGGAAGTCCCTCGATCCCGGCGCCCTCGAAGCGGAGAGTCTGCGAATCACCGAGAAGGAAGGCGGCGACGCTTCGAGGCAAGACATGACCGGATTCGGTCCGGGATGGAGTGCCGACGCGCAGCTCTTCTTCACGCCGAAGGCCGCAGGCGCGTTCGTGACGCTCGAAGTACCGGTCGCCGAAAACGGGAACTATCAGATCGCGGCACGCTTCACGCGCGCGGCGGACTACGGTCGCGTGCAAGTCGCGCTCGACGGTCGCCCGCTCGGCAAGCCGTTCGACGGGTTCCACCGCGGCGTCGCCGCGAGCGGGCTCGTGAACCTCGGACTCGAGTACCTGCGCAAAGGCCCGCACACGCTTCGATTCACGGTCGCGGGAAAGGCCGACGAGTCGTCGGGATTCTTCGCCGGCATCGACAGCATCCTGCTCACGAAGAAGTACTGACGAGGTGAGAAGGAGGGCGACCCGCCCGCGCGGACCGCCCTCCAAGTGAAGTCGTTCGTCGGTTACGGCAGGTTGAGATTGAGGATGAACCAACTGATGTGCGGCACTCCGATGACGCGAACCGGTCCGGGCGCGGTCGCCACGTCCGAGCTTGCAAGATCCTCGAACTGCCTTCCGATCAACCCAAATAGGGCCGCGAAACGCGGCCGTTCTCTTGCCTGCGGAATGTCGTCGGATGCGCCGACTTCAGAGTCGCCGGCGCGAGACGAGATCGACTCCACGAGCCCAGCTCGGCGGGAAAGAAGTGAAACCCGGCGGCGCCGGCCAGCACACCTCGACGAAATCGAATGAACGCGAAGGACCCCATCGAAGTTCGCTCCTCTTCACTCCCCGTTGGATCCGCCTCGACCGAGCTGCGTCGATTCGTGCGTGTCGCCTGTTCGCACGTCGCGTACCAGACGCCGGGGAGCCCAAGCGCGTGCTCTCAGGAGCGGCAAGCGGGCGCACCCCGCGTCGCACGCAAGCTGTGATCGAGGCGTGACGTTGTGGAGTGCGGAGGGCGCGGCGACTCGATTGGCGCGCTGAGGCGAATGGGCGGTCCGCGTCAGCGGTCCCGTGCTCCTCCGCGCGTGGATGGGAGGATTCGTGACGCGGAAGCCCGCCCTACTGGAGATTGATGTTGAAGATGAAGTTGCTGATGTATTTCGCGCCGACCACCGTGAGCCGATTCGTCGGCGATCGATTCGCGGATCCCAGGTCGACGAACTGGCTGGCTAGCGGGGACTGGCTCAATCGAAACGCCTGATAGCCGCCGACGGTGGCGACCCCTTTCACATACTCCACCGTTCCGCCGCTCGTGCAACCGTCGATCACTTGGAGGACGCCCTCGACCATCAACAGCGATTGATTCCCCGGGTATCTGCCAGGTCCCGTGCTCCATTGGCCGATTCGTTTTTGAACGAACGGCACCGGTGCGCCTCCGATCGTCTGAAACTGCGTATTGCATTCCCCGGCCCCGATGACGGTCATTTGAACGTCCTGCCGCGTCCCCACGCCCGCACTGCACGGACACGTGCTCGCGCCCTGCACCCAATTGCCGCTGACCAGCGGCTCCTCATGCGCCGTGATGTTCGGAAGGCTCGCCCACAGGTTCTTTCGGATGGCGTCCTGATCCTGGAAGACGTGCCCGGCCGCCGCAGGAATCGTCGCCGAGTTCGCGGTGAAGCCCGCCGCGGGCGCAACGAACGCGTAAGAGTCGTCGCGGTGGAACGTGCCGGGCCGATCCGACGAGCCGTTGTGCTCGTACGCGTCACAATCGTGCTGCAACGCCATCGACGCCTGCCACTCACCGGTGGCGCAGTTCCGGGCGTAGTCGATGTAGCCCCAGAAGTGCGGCTTTGGGAATTGGCTCACGCACGGCGGAACGACGCAGCGATTGCGGCCGAAGTGCTGCGTGAGAAACGCGCTCGGGGCGAGGTTTCCGTTCACGAGGAATCGCCACACCTCGGTGTCGGGCGGCCCGCCGGGTGTTTCGACCGCTGCAAGCCAATTGCGCGAGTACTGTGCGCGAAGGTTCGTGTTCCAGACGTCGCGCGGATTGAGAGAGCACGTTTGGATCGTGAGGCGGATCAGGTAGATGCTGGGAATCGGCGGTTGATTGTGGAGATGCGCGACCCGGGGCGCGCCGAGCTGAATGCAAACGTCGCCCTCAGCGCGAACGTCGCAGGTCTCGAAGCAGACGAAGTGGGCGCGATCCGTGACCGCAGGGAAAACGGGCAGCGTGATCGTGGCGGGCTGACAGCACGTGCCACCCTGCAGCCCATCCGGCATGCAGTTCTGCGCCGATGCCCGCGGCGCGGCGAGAAAACAGACGACGAGTGCCAGATACGTGATCGAAGCCGCACGACGAGCGGCGAGCCGAATCCCCACAGCGCACCTCCTCTTGACATTCCCACGCTCGAACCTCGATGTCGCCTGCGCGGTAGCCGGCGCGCGCGACACTCGTCGAAGGGTCGAGCCCCATGGCGCAACGACATCATAGGTCGCTCGCAACGTCGTGAATAGGCGGAAGGGAGATGCGGAACGATCAGCGATGGGCGACAGGGTCGACGCGCGGCTTGCCGTACTCGGTGTCGAAGACGAGCTGACGGCGGTAGCAACGATGATTCTCGAGATCGAATGCGATGCACGAGTCGAAGGGCTTGGAGTAGACGTGCACGCTCACCGCTGCCTCGTGGTCGACGTCGGGATTGATCATGCGGTGAATCGTCTGCGTCTTGTCGACGGTCGAGACGGCGCCGTCCGCGTCGCAACCGAGCCGCGTGAGCTCGTCGAGGTCGAACTCCGTGGCGCCGCCGAGGCAATCCATGCCGACGACGTTCTGGTTCTCGGGCTTGTTGCACCCCTTCCATTTGAAGTTGACGACCTCGAGATGCCCGCGTTGCACGAGCGTCCATCCGAGCTGGCCGTTGTGGGTGTGGATCGGCGTCTTCTGGCCGGACTTCCAACACAGGACCATGATCTCGAACAGGTCGTCGTGGAAGACGAGGTTTCGAGTGTAGCGCTGATCACTCCATGTGACGTACGGACGGATGGAACCGTCGGAAACCTGCGCTCCGGAGAGGAATTCGGTCACGCGATCTTTCGTGATCACGTCGCTTTCGAGCCGCTTCAGGCCGTCCACGAGGTCCGTCATCGAAAGCACGCGCGTTTCGGGCATGAGTGTCTCTCGCTTTCTTCTTTCTCTTATCTCTTCGCCGCGGACGCCGGCGATGCGTGTCGCAGCGCTCGAACAGAATCGGCGATGCGCCGGACGGCCTCGTCGACGGCCGATTCGTCGGTGAACCGTCCGATGCAGAATCGAACGCCCGCAAGCGCTCGTTCCCGAGACAAGCCCATCGCCGATAGCGTCGGTGAAGGGAGATGGACCCCGGCTCGACATGCGGCGCCGGCGGACGCGGCGATCCCCCGCCGGTCGAGGTCGACGAGCAGTTCTTGAGCGAGGACACCGTCGAACCCGACGTTCGACGTGTTCGGCAGTCGCGCGGCTGCGGCGCCGTTCACGCGCGTGTCGGCGATGATCGCACCAAGTCCGGCCTCGAACCGATCGCGCAGCTGCGCCGCACGAGTGGATTCTCCACCGACGAGAGCCTTCGCCTTCCTCGACGCGGCACCAATGCCGACGGCGCCGGCGACATTCGACGTTCCGGCACGCCGGCCCGATTCGTGGCCTGCGCCGTGGACGACGTTCTCCAGCTCGACTCCTGCGCGGACGTAGAGCGCACCGACGCCTTTCGGTCCGTAGAACTTGTGCGCGCCGAGCGCGAGGAAATCGACGGGAGCGCGGGAGACGTCGATGGCAACCTTGCCCGCAGCCTGGACCGCATCGACGATAAATGGAACGCCGTGGCGCCGGCACGTCGCGCCGATCGCCGCCACGTCCTGCACGGTCCCGACTTCGTTGTTCGCCCACATCACGGAGACGAGCAGCGCCGGACCGGCTTCGAGCGCTTTCGCCACGGCGACCGGCGGCACCCGTCCTTCCGCATCGACGGCGAGGACTTCGACGCGAAATCCGAAGCGGCGCAGCCAGTGAACGGATTCCTCGACGGCGTGGTGCTCGGTCGCCCCCACCAGGATGCGCTTCGCCGCGTCGAGTCTCGCGAAGGCAAGCCCCTTGATCGCCCAGTTGATCGACTCGCTTCCGCCGCTGGTGAAGAACAGGCGATCCGTCGGCGCGCCCACGAGATCCGCGACCGAGGCGCGGGCTGCCTCCAGTGCGTCTCGCGCCTCGACCCCGAACGAGTGGCCAGACATCGAATTCCCGAATCGCTCCGTGAAGTACGGACGCATCGCCTCCAACACATCCGGGTCGACCGGTGTCGTCGCGTTGTAGTCGAGGTAGATGCGCTGCACGGGTTCGTTCCGTCGAGTTGAGGGTTCGTCCAGTCGACCGAGCTAGATTCATGCGCCAGGATAATGGAGCCGACCGCGACGGTCAACGAACTGGCTCGTCGATGCGAGCGGCTTGATCGGGCATCGGTGCGCGGCTACGATCCCGCGGTTCGAGTCTCCTGCGATCGGGTGAGGAGAGGTGACATGAGCGTCGCGGAGCGGATCGAATCGCTGTTGCTCTACCGGCCCGTTCGCCGAATCGACTGGCAACCGTCGGACTCGAACATCCCGTTCGAGGAAGTGCGACTCCGCGCCGAAGACGGGACGGCGCTCGGGGCTTGGTTCATGCCCGGCGACCCGGCGTTGCCGACGGTCCTCTTCTTTCAGGGGAACAAGGGCAATCGCGGCTGTCGTGGCGACACGATCCGGTTCTTCCATTCGATCGGCGTCTCGTCGCTCGTTTTCGATTACCGAGGGTACGGCGACAGTCACGGCCGCCCGTCCGAGCACGGACTCTATTCCGACGCCCGCGCCGCGTTCCATCATCTCGTCGGCGAGCGCGGCATCGACTCGATGCGAATCATCCTTCACGGGCGGTCGCTGGGCGCAGCGGTGGCGATCGACCTTGCGGCGGCGTTGCGTGACGGTTTCGCGGCGTTGTTGATCGAATGCGCGTTTGCGAGCCTTCGCGACGCGGCGATGGAAGCGCGATACGGACGAGTGCTCTCGCGGGTCGTCCAGTCGCGCTTCGACTCGATCGGCAAAGTGGGTCACGTCCGGCGTCCCGTGCTCGTCACGCACGGCGACCGCGACCGACGAATCCCCATCCAGCACGGCAGGCTCCTCCATGCGCGGGCCAATTCGCCGAAGTGGTTCTTCGAAATCGACGGCGTCGGCCACGGCGATCTCCTGCGGCTCGGCGATGCGGCCTATCGAAACCGAATCCGCGAGTTCCTGACAACCGAGCACGCGGACGCGCTCGCTCGAACTCCTCACTAGAGATCGTCCACGAGCGAGGACAAACCCTTTTGTTGTCGCGATTCCACGCCGATCCTATGCTATGGGCCAATCTGAACGACGCCGTCTCACACCGACCTCCGGAGGCATCCGTCGCGTGATCCCACAATCGCCCTTTCCGACGCGTTCCTCATTCCGATTGGCTGTCGCATTGGCGATGGTGCTCGCTTGTCGCGCGATCGCCGAGATCCCGCAGCGCATCGAGACCCTCGAGCGCCAGGCGATCCTACTCGAGTCACGCGCGAAGTATGGCGAAGCCGTCACTTCATACCTCCAGGAGCTTCGAGAACTGGCGGCAATCGAGCCCAAGGACGATTCGCAGCGGCGCGAAATCGGGGCCCGCGGTGAGTTCACCTTGCTTCGCGTCGACCCGCTGATCCACGAGATCGATGGCTTTCGCGCCGCCGACGAGGCGCTCAGCGACGTCATTTCGCATCCCATCGACCCGAATCTCCGTGCGCGCGCCGCGGTGAGCCGCTGGTCTTACGAACGCTCCCGATCCGACGTCCCGCTGCCGGCGGCGACCCCGGAAGGAATCGGCAGCCTGACGGACTGGATGCTGATTGGACCGTTCGACAACGAACAGGGCGGCGGATTCGAACGCGACTTCCCGCCGGAGCACGAGCTGAAGCTCGACGCGACGTACGACGGCAAGGATAGACAGGTGTCGTGGCGGCGCGTTCCCGTCGCCGGCAAGGCGGCCGTCAACCTCGCCGCGATGTTCACGCCGAACGAGCAATGCCTCGCGTACGCGCTGTGCGCGGTGCACTTCGATCGAGAGACGCCCGTGGCCCTCAGACTCGCGACATCGGGCGCCGTCAAGGTCTTCGTGAACGGCACGCCGATCCTCTCGCGAAACGTGCGGCGCGTGCGCCGGCTCGATCAGGACGCGGTCGGCTTCGTCGTTCCAGCCGGATGGTCGTCGATCCTCCTCAAGCTCTGTCAGCGCACGGGCGACTGGAGCTTCTCGGCGCGCCTCACGAACCCGAACGGCGACCCGCTGATCGGCGCCAACGCGACCACGATGACGACTGCCGATCCGAAGATGCTCGAGACTCTCTCCTTCCCGGCGGAAAAGCCGTTAACCGTCGACGTCAACCGCGGCGGCCTCGCCACGCTCGAGGCGATCGTGGCTGCGAACCCCGAGGATGCATGGGCCCGATATCGGTTTGCGGTCCTCCTCGACCGCGTAAAGCCGTTCGACGCGGCTGACACGACGGCTCTGGGCCATCTCCGCGAGGCAACGCGGCTCGACCCGAACAACCCCTTCTTTCTCGCCGAGCGCGCGCATGCATCGATCCGGCCCGTGGAGATGTCGCCCGAGCGCGAAGAGAACGCGTACCGGCGCGATCTCGAGGCCGTCCTTGCGCTCGATCCCGATTACGTCGAGGCGGCGATCGGACTCGCGCACTATTACCTCGACACGCTCGAGATTCCGAGCCGAGCCGAGCGCTACATCGAGAGCGCGCGGAAAGCGAACCCCGATGGCCTCGAGGCTCGAATGCTCGAACGCCATGTTCTCGGCCTGCGCGACCTCAGCGCCCAATCCGAGCAGGCGCTGAAGGCGATTGCCGACCGTCCCGAGCTGTCGCGCCGGTCCCGCTTCCTCGACGAGTGGGCGTCGTTCCTTTTGGAGAGGAAGCGTACCGCTGCGGCGCGCGCCGCGTGCCTGACCGCGCTCGTCGCGGACCGGCGAGACGCGTCGGCGCTCGAAACGCTCGAGTCGATCTACGAGTCCGTGGGCTCCGTGGACGAAGCGATCGCCGTCCTCGACGAGCGGATCGCCGCCGAGCCGTACGACGAGTCCGTGCTGCTCCACAAGGCCCACGTGCTGGCCGGTTACGGCCGCACCGACCAAGCCGTTCGAGCCATCGAACGCGCGATCGAGATCGACCCGCAAGACGACAAGCGGCGGCAGAATCTCGCCGTCTTGCTGCTCCGCATCGGACGACGCGACGACGCCCTCGCGCAACTCGATCAGGCGAAGCGACTCAACCCGAAGGACCCGTGGACGGAGCGATATCTCCAATTCCTGCGCGGAGAGAAGCGACCGTTCGAGGCCGAGATCGCGACGGATCCGACCGCGATCGCCGAAGAGGCGAAGAATGTCGTCGCATCGAAGAACGAGGCGTTCAGCTATCTCCTTCGCGACACCACGATGAAGGCGAACGCGGACGGCACGGCCACGCGCTACGAACACCTGATCGCGAAGATCTTGAACAAGCGCGGCGCCATCCAATTCGACCGATATCCCGTTCCGTACGCGGTCGGCGAAGAGGAAGTCGAGGTCCTCGTGAACCGCATCGTGCATGCGGACGGAACCACGACGCAAGGGCGGGTCGTCAACCGGCGCGATGAGGGTCGCGGCGAGTACCAGACTTGGGACGCCGTCTGGATCGACCTGCCGACGATCGACGTCGGCGACGTGGTCGAGCTGGCGTTTCGCGTGAAGGACGTGGCGCAGAGCTTCTTCGGCGACTACTTCGGCTACTCGCACGACTTCTACGCGCGCGACTTGGCGCCTGTCCGCAACTCGCGATTCACGCTGATTCGCCCGAAGTCACGACATGTCTATCTCAACGTGAAGAACGGAGCACCGGAAGCCACCGAAGGCCCCGGCGACGAGGAAGGCACGGTCGCTTACCGGTTCGAGATGAAGGACCTTCCGGGCATCGACGTCGAGCCGTTCATGCCGCCGCCGTCGGAGTTCCTGCCGGGCGTCGAAGCGACGACCTACGGATCGTGGGACGAATTCTCGGGCTGGTGGTGGAACCTCGTGCAACGCGAGCTGGAGCCGTCGGACGCGATGAAGGCCAAGGTCCAGGAGCTGACCCAGGGGCTCGACGACGTCACTGCCAAGGCGCGCGCCCTGTACGACTTCGTCGTGTCGGACGTGCGCTACGAGGCCTGGGAGTTCGGAGTGCACGGATACAAGCCGTACCTCGCAGCGACCGTGTTCGACCGTGGCTTCGGCGACTGCAAGGACAAGGCGATCCTGCTCTGCACGCTCCTCAAGCAGATCGGAGTGAAGGCGACGCCGATCCTCATCAACGCCCAGATGGAACGGCCGAACGAGGACTTGTCGCTGCCGCTCGTGAGCCACTTCAATCACTGCATCGCGCACGCGGAGCTGCCGATCGGGCCGACCTTCCTCGACGGAACGGCCCAATTCCACTCGATGGGGACGATTCCCGACATGGACCGCGGCGCGCACGTGCTGAACGTCGTCGACGGCCGAGCCGAGCTGATCCAGGTGCCCGAGCCGGGGCCGGAAGAGAACCTGTCGGACGAGGGCTACGACGTGTCGATCGCCGAAGATGGGTCTGCCGCGATCAAGGGCGTCGTGCAGGCATCGGGAACGCCGGGCGTCGACCTGCGCGCGCGCTTCGTGAATCCCGGACGGCGCGAAGATTCGATCGCCGCGCGATTCGGCGATCTTTTCGGGAAGACGCGCGTCTCGACGAGCCGTTTTTCCGATCTCCGGAACCTCGAGGAATCGCCGCACTATTCGTTCGAGCTCGCGGTTTCGGACTTCCTCAAGCACACGTCCGGAGAGCTGACGGCCCCGCTCACGTTTTCGCCGCATTCGCTACGGACGTTTTCGGCGACGGAGACGCGGAAGTTCGACGTGCTGCTGCCTCCGGCCCGCACGTTCCGAACGAAGATTCGGTACCACATCCCTCCGACGCTCGAGCTGATCGCGATGCCCGAGTCGAAGTCGCTCGACACGCCGTTCGGGGTCTATCGAAGGACGGTCACGAAGGACGGCGAGGACGTCGTCGTGGAGGGGCAGATGTCGCTCAACGTTCGTCGCGTCGCGAGCGCCGACTATCCTGCGTTCCGCGAGTTCTGCCTGCAGGTCTCCGACGCCGAGGAAAGCGTCCTGCGGCTGCGCGCGATCGCCGCGCCGTCCAGTGGACGCTGACACTACGAGGTGATCACCATGACGACGTTGCGAGCACCTGTCCGCGTCATTGGAATCTCGCTGCTGGTTCTGCTGTCGCTCGCTCTCGCTCCGGGAACTGGACGCGCGCAGGACTCGAGCGACGCCGACCGGGTTGCGCACGAGCTCGTCGCGCTGCCCGAAGAGGCGCGGTCCGACCGCGGCGCGATGCTCGACCGATATCTCGCCGTGCTTCGCGAGACCCAGAAATCGCCCCTCGTCGAGCTGGCATTGAGTCGAATCGACGAGATCCAGGACTCGGTTCGCGCCTCCGAGCGACTCGCCTCGACGTACGAGGCGATCCTCAAGGCGGGGACGTGCACTCCGTACACGGCGGATCTCGTTCGGGAGGCGCTCCGGAACGTTTACCGCGCCCAGGGAAAAACCGAGGAGGCTCGCAAACTTCTCGAACTCGGCGGGCTCCTCTCGCATTGGGAGGTGATCGGCCCATTCGGCCGCGCCAACACGGAGCTGCAGGACTGGGAGTTCCCGCCAGAGCACGAGATCGACTTCGCGGCGCGATACGCCGGAATCGGCGGCGACGTCTCGTGGCGGCGCCTCGACCGCGACGCACAGGACCCCTTCGTGCAGGCGTTCACGCCGCTCTACCCTCCGGAAGGCGCCGCCTACGCGCTCTGTCAGTTCCTGTCGCAGACCGCGCGCGATGCTTACCTCGTTTTCAGTCCGTCACACTCCGCTCGACTGTGGATCAACGGCGCGTTCGTGCTCGACGTCGACCGCGCGAGGTTCGATCTCCCGAACACGTATCGTGTGCCATTCCGGATGCGCGCGGGATGGAACCGAGTGCTGGTGAAGGCGTCCACTTCGGGGGAAGGTGCGTTCTCCGCGCGGCTCGTTGGAATCGACGGCGCGCCGATCACGGACGTGCGCGAGGAAAGCGACACGACGGTTCGGCCGCTCGCGGCACCGGAATCACAGGCTCGCCAGGCGCCCCGAGCGTTCTCGACGGCGCTCACGATGCTCGAGAGCGCCGTGGCGAAAGCCGGTGACTCCGCGAGTCCTCATCTTTTCACGGCGTACGGATGGGCGCTCTATCGCAATGGTCTCGAGACGATGGGACTCGACGCTCTTCGTCGAGCGAGCGAGGCCGCACCCGACTCGCCTTGGTTCCTTTCGTATTACGGCTCGGCGCTGAACTCGGCTCCGTTTCTGCCGGCCGGCTGGCGGACGCAAAAGGCGCGCGTCCTCTACGAAACCGCTCGAGCGAAGGACCCGGATTTCGTTCCGGCACTGTTGTGGACGGCGAGCTTCGCGGCCGGCGACGACAAGATCGAGGAAGCGGCGACGATACTCCGGCACGCATCCGAAGTCGCTCCGACTTCGCACGTGCCGCATCTCCTCCTCGCCGGCTATTTCGCCAAGCAGAATTGGCGCAAGGAACAGATCGACGAGCTGGAGGCCGCGAGGCGGCTTGAGCCGGCCCAGCCCTCCGTCCTCAATGCACTCGCCAAGTTCTGGACCGACGAGGGAAACTCGAATCGGGCGCTCGAGCTGTGGGAGGCATCTCTGCGCGCCGACCAGCGCCAAGACGACGTGCGTCAAAGTCTCGTCGACGCGTACCGCGAACGCGGCCTCGACGATCGCGTGCGCGATCTCTACGGCAAGAGCCGCGAGCAGGATCCGCGAGTCGATCTCAGCCGATCGGAATCGATCGCCGCATTCGAACGGGACCGGGGTGATACGAACCGAGCCATTGCAGCGTATCTCGATCTCGCGAAGCGATACCCGCGCTACTCGTCGTTCAAGAAGGAGATCGGCGATCTCTTCCTCGAGCTCGGCGACGCCGACACGGCGCGCTCGTGGTACCACCGGGCGCTCGATGTCGACCCGGGCTACCACCAAGTACGCGAGATCCTCCGGCGACTCGAAGGCGGCGAGGATCCAGAGTTCAAAGCCTACGAGGTCGATGCGCTGAAGCTGCTGCGTGAAGCGCCCGACGCCTCGCGATATCCCCGCGCGACGAGCCTAGCGGTTCTCGACGACCTCGTGCTGCGTCTCTATGAAGATGGCTCGAACCGGCGCATCACGCACCAGCTCTTCAAGATCCAGAACGAGCACGGCGTCGAGAAGTACGCGACGTTCCGACCCGGCGAGGAGCTTCTCGAGCTGCACGTGATCAAGCCGGACGGATCCGTGCTCGAGCCCGTGACGCTGCCGGCCGAGCAGGGACTCACGCTCCCCGGGCTCGGCATCGGGGCCGCCGTCGAGTGGCGCTACGCGGACATGGATCGCTGGCCCCCGGGAATGCCGCTCGACATTCCGGCGTTCTACTTCCAGGACGTCGATCAGGAGGAGCCCTTCTTGTGGAGCCGGTACGTCGTGATCCAGCCGAAGTCGCTGGACGTGCGACACATCGTTCAGAATTTCCCCGGCGAGCCGGAGGTTCACGATCTCCCAGACGGACAGACGCGCGTCACGATCTACCAAGTGCACAACCAATCGATCGTGAAGAAGGAGCCGTACATGCCCGACCCGCGCGAGGTCGTCCCGCGGGTCACGCTCTCGCAGAACCGCACGTGGAAGGAAGTGAACCAGGCGTACAAGCGCCTCGCCGCATTGCGCCTGACGCCGGAACTCGAGCGCGCCGCTCGCGCGACGACGGCGGGAGTCGACGGCGACTATGCAAAGGCGAAGAAGCTCTACGAGTTCGTGAACGAGACCGTGCGCGAATCGAGCAACTCCAACAATCCGACTGCGGCGCTGCTGGAGCGGAAGGGAAACCGGCTCTCGCTGTATCGCGCGCTCCTGCGTGCCGCCGGCGTGCCATTCGACGAGGCGCGATGTCGCGTCAATCCGGGGCTCGACGCCGAGGATCCGCAGTGGGACTGGGTGCGCGAATCGCTTTATCCTCAGGCGATCGTGCGCGTGATGCCGCGCGATCACGAGCCGGTGTGGGTCTGGCTCGAAGTGCGCGACCTCCCGTTCGGGAGAATCCCCTTCTATCTGAGCGAAGCGCCGGTGTTCGTGATCGACGGCGGCGAAGGGCGACGCGAGACGATGCCGAAGCTTCCGTCCGACGAATTCCTCACGTCCGACACCAGCGCGAACATCGACGTCGAGGAGGGGGGCGCGTTCGCGGTCGGCATGCAAACCCGCATTCCGGCCTTCGCGGGCTACGGATTGAAGGAGACGTTTCGCACGCTCGAGGACCAGCAGCGAAAGCAACTCGGGGCGCGAATGATGATGCAGTACTTCCCGGGAAGCACGCTGCGGACGATCGAGTTCCCCGGGCTGGCGCAGCCGGACTCGCCGATGGCAATCGACGTCACGGCCGGGTTGCGCCGCTTCGTGGACACGAGCGGCGGCGAGATCGGTTGCAAGACCGGCATCGCGCCGCTCCATCTGACGGCGCGATTCTCGAGCGGCGACAAACGGACTTGGCCCGTCGTCTATCGCGACTTCGAGCACCAACGAAATCACGTCACGATCCACCTCGGGAACAAGTACCGCGTGAAGCGGCTGCCGAAGTCGCTCGAGTCGCGCGGATTCTTCGGCAACTATCGGTTCGATTGCCGTGAGGAGAACGGCGCGATCGTCGTCGAACGCGAAGTGGCGTTCGATCCGGAGCGCATTTCGATCGAGCGCTACCCCGAGCTCATCGCCTGGTGCCGCGAGATCGACGACCGTGAAGACGAACGCATCGTGCTCGAATCGACCGAGTGATCTGAAACCGTCGTGACAACTTCGTCGATCCGTGGAAGCGGCCGTTCGAGTTCGTCGTGCTGCCGAACCAGGAATTCGAAATCGTGAGCTGGGGTCGCGACGGCGTGGCCGGCGGCACTGGCGACGACGAGGACGTCTGCGTGGCGTCGAGCGAACCGCGCTGAGACGAAAACGGCGAGGACCGATCGATCATCGATCCCCGCCGTGCGTCGATTCGACGGAGCGTTACGCGGACTTTGACTTCGACTTCCGAGACGACTTTCGCGTCTCGACGAACTTCTTCAGCGAGTCGAGGCTGTCCGGCCAGTGCGCTTCGAACTCGTGAAAGACGTTCTCCCACTCCGGCCCCGAGCCGAACCCGCTGTGCGTGAGAGACACGTGCGTGGAGCTTCCTTTCGCTTCGAGCATGTACTCGACGCGCGTCGGACCCATGACGCCTTCCTCGGGTAGCGCCAGCGTGAACGACAGCCGCTTGTTCGCTTCGAGCTTCAAGACCCGCCCCTTGCTCCAGAAGCCTTCTTCCATCACTTCGAACCGCCCGCCCTCCCGCGGATCGACGTTGGCGTCGTCGGCGAACCACTTGCAGACCTCGTCTTGATCCAGCAGCGCCTGGAACACGACCGGGGCCGCCTTCTTGATCGAGACGGTGTTCTTGATGACTCTTTCCTGACCCATCCTGCCTCCACTCCTTACGGGTTAGCTCGTCCGCTCCACAAGGGGACGGACGCGAACGAGCGCGCGCGCTTCGAGATCGGTGTGCCAGAGGCACTCCCCATCCCACGCAAGCCCTGCGGGCTCGCCGCGCAAACCGAAACGATCTACGATCGTCCCTTTCCTCGAGTCGATTCGCGTCACGACCCTCGACCGGACGGCCGCCACCCACAGGTGCGCCCCGTCCTTGCGGTCGACGGCCACGCCACTCGGCACCTCTGGGCTCGGAAGCGAGCCTTGAGCCATGCCGGTGCGCGAATCGATTCGGACGATCTTTCCCCCTTCTCCGGTCATACCGACCCAGAGACTCTTGCCGTCCCACGCCACGTCGGTGAGGTCGCCGGCCACGCGCAACACGCGGAGTCGGCGCTTCACTTCACCCGATCCCGGGTCCACTTGGAGAATGGCCTTTCGCTTGGGATCGAGAACCCACAGATCCTTGCCGTCGCTGTCGACTCCGGTCGGTCCTCCGCCCACATCGAACTCGGCGAGGACTTTTCCGCTGGTCGGGTCGAACTTGATGAGCTTTCCAGCGCTGGCGTCGGTGTGCCAAAGGTGCTTGCCGTCCCAGGCGACGCCGTATGGACTCTCGCCGGAGACGGGTATCGTCGCGACCTCCTCTGTTCCGCGGAGCGCCTGCGCGCCATCCTCGAAGAGCGACCGCAGTCTCTCGAGTCGATGCGCCCAACCGCGATCAGCCGCTTTCACGGCGTCCGCGTCTGCGAGACCGGTTTCCGTGAGCGTCACGCGGGCGCCCGCGCCTTCGCCGCGAACGCGGAGGTCGACCGTGAGCGCGAGCTTCGCCGATTTCGAGCCGGACGGAGTCAGCGACATCGTGACCCTTTCGCCGGGCGCGAACTCGGTGATCTTGCCCTCGAGAGTCGAGTTGGCTCCGAACGTCAGAGAGACCTTGCCGTTGGCCTTCGGTTCGAGCTTCGCCGCTTCGCACAGCCACCGCTGAAGCTGGGACGCATCGGTTAACGCGCCGAACAGCGACTCGACGGCCGCCTTCACGACGACGCTCCGGCGGACCTCGGTCGGGGTGATCGACGCAGCCGGTGCCACGGCGACGCGGTTCTCGACTTCGGGCTTCGATTCGGCGGTCGACGACGACGTTGGCTTACGCGCCATGCAATCGATCCTCTGCGTCCGCGATCCGTTCGCGAACCTGTTCACGGTCGACGCTTCGCAGCAATGAATCCACGAATCTCGGCTGCCGAATGAGACCGGCGATCGTGCCGAGCAACCACAGGTGCCCGTACGGGTCGTCCTTCGGCGAGAAAAGCAAGAAGACCGCTTTCACGGGAGCCGAGTCCGAGGAATTGAAATCGACGCCTTCGGACGCGAGGCCCAACGCCGCGACGAAATCCCGAACGAACGGCACCTTCGCATGCGGGAGTGCCACGCCCGAGCCTAGGCCCGTGCTCGACGCGTTTTCTCGCTTCAGGATCGAGATGATCGCCGATTCGCGATGCACGTGAGGCAGCGCTTCGGCCTCGATGAGCGCATCGACCAATTCAGAAGCGACCGCCTCGACCTTGGTGCTCTTCAAGCTGGGCACGATCGCCCCAGAACGAAGCAGCTCGGACAGTCGAGTTCCGTGCATCTTTTCCCGAGTTTCCACCCCACAGAAGGGCGCGATTCTACCCGAATCCGAGCCATGTCTCAAGTCGCGACGATTGCGGAAAGTGCGGAAAGTGCGCACAAATCGCGGCTGCGAAGCACTTTCAAAGATGAGCGACGAGGCGGACCTTGGGTGCGGCGTCGCGGCGTCGCGCGGCCGGTCACGAAACCTCGGCGGTCCGACGCGGTCCCGATCAGGCGACCGGAGGGCTCGCCGGACGACGCAGATCGCGCAAGCGAACGCGACGTCCGAAAACACGCTCGAACAGGTCGCTCTTGTGGCGCGTGGCGAGGCGCTCGAGCTCGATCGATCCGCGGGATCTGGCGCGGACCTCGGCTACTTGTGGGCCGATGGACACCTCGACGTCGGCGATCGCGCAGGCGTGGCTACGGTCGAGTGCGTCGGCGAGCCGAAGGATCGCGGCGAGCTTGCGGACGATCTCGCGCTCCTCCATTCCGAGCGCAGTGAAGCCGGGGTGTCGGTCGCGAGGGAGCGATTTTCGGTGATAGCGCGCCACGTTGGCGATGACGGCAACCTCGTTGCGCGTGAATCCCTGCAACTCGGAGTGCGCGACGAGATACTGCGTGTGCTTGTGATGGTCGACGTCGGAAACGAAGTAGCCGATATCGTGCAGGACCGCGGCGTGCTCGAGGATCTCCCGGTGAGCGGCCCCGAGACCGTGCAGGACGGCGGTGGCGTCGAAGAGCTTCTTCGCGAGATGCGCGACCTGGCGCGAGTGCACCGCGTCGTATTGGTACCGTCGCGCGAGGCCGAGCACGCTTCGCCGGCGCAGCGTTCGACGCTCCGCCGCTTCGCCGACCAGCGTGTCGCGGAGGAGGTGAAGCAAGACGCCCTCGCGCAATCCCCAGTCGCACGTCTCGAGCTTTTCGATGGCGAACAGTTCCAGGATTCGCTCGACCAGCATCGCGCCGGCGAAGAGGATGTCCGCGCGCCTCGGGTTCACGCCGGGAAGTCGGCGGCTCTCCTTCACCGAGAGCAGCGCGAGCCGCTCGCGAACGATTCGGACGGCGTCGAGCGTCAGCGGGCTCGAAGCCGACTTCGAGAATCGCGCGACGAGGCGCGCCAATGCGAGTGCAGTGCCCGACGTTGCCACGGCCCGTTCGTATCCGACGTTCGCCACCGCGCGGCGCGTGCGCGCGAGCCCGTCGCGAATCTGCTCGTCGAGCCGCGCCACGTCGCGCGGCGACGGCGGATCCGACCGAATGCACGCGTCGGTGAGTCGAACGGCGCCGAGCTTGACCGAGCGGAGCAGCAGCGGTTCGCGCCCCTTCGTGATCGCGAATTCGGTCGATCCGCCGCCCACGTCGACGATGAGCGTGCGCGTCGTGCCGAGGCGCATTGCGTGATTGACGGCGAGCGCGACGAGTCGTGCTTCTTCCTGGCCTGACAGGATCTCGATCCGCACGCCGGTTTCGCGGAGCGCGCGCTCGACGAACTCGTCACGGTTGCGCGATTCCCGGAGTGCGCTCGTGCCGGTCGCGACGACGCGCTCGGCCTCGAGGTGGCGTGCGAGCTCGACCAAACGCCGAAACGAACGGAGCGCGATCTGTGAGGCAGCTTCGGTGATCGACCCGCGAGTGAGCGAATGAGCGCCGAGACGCACCATGTCGCGCTCGCGATCGACGGGAACGATCTTCCCGTCTTTCTCGACGTCGACCACGAGAAGGTGAATCGAGTTCGATCCGACGTCGATCGTCGCGAGCCTCATTTCCTGGTGAGCACCGCCTCCACTCGGGTTTGCAGGGACTCGAACAGCTTCTCGATCGACTGCGAAGCGTCGAGCGTCTCGAAGCCGTAGCCCGCGGCCATCGCGTCGAACTGCGCGAGGATCCGGCTCTGGTACGCGACGAACGAGTCGTATCGATCCTCGCCGAGTCGCAGGTCCATTCCGGATTCCCAATAGTCGAAGCCCGTCGAGTGCAGCACGCGCGGGATGAGGTCCTCGATGCTGATTCTGAGGTAGAAGATCGCGTCGGGCACGAGCGCGAATCCGTAGACGTCGTGAATCCAACCCGGGTCCGCTCCGCGAACGATGGCGCGGGCGATCAGCGAGTAGATGTAGCGATCGGTGAGCACGACGAAGCCCGCGCGGAGCGCCGGGATCATCTCGTTCTCGAGACGATCCGCGAAGTCCGTTGCGTAGAAGACCGCCAGTGTCGTCGCGTCGAGCGTGTGTCCCGCCTTTGCCTGACGGAGACCGCGACCCGCGAGTGCCGAGCGCGTCATGCCCGTGTCGAGGACCGCGTGGCCGTTCGATTCGAGCCAGCTCCGCAGAAGCGCCACCTGCGTCGTGCGGCCGACTCCGTCCGTCCCTTCGAGGACGATCAGCTTGCCGCGCAGCTCCGAGAGGTCTATTCCCGGAAGCCCCTCACCGTAGAACTCAGGTTTACCCATCGCCGCACTTTCATCTTTTTCACGCCCGGTAGGACGTTTTGCTTCACGTACTCGCGCATCTGTGCCTGTTGAGATTCGATCGAGCCCGTCGCGTCGATCACCGTCAGACCGAACTCGCCGACCATCCGCTCATATTCCTGGATGATCCGCGCCTGGAAGATCGGAAAGCTCTCCTCGGGCGTGGGTGCGAGTCCAAGGTCCATTCCTGCTTCGTAGTACTTGATCGCGTCTCGGCCCCCGAGGATGCGCTTCATTGCGACGTCGAGCGAAACTCGGAAGTAGAACGCGGCGTCGGGCTTCACGGCGAATCGATAGAGGCTGCGAACCCACCGGCTGCTGACGCCCCGGACAACGTCGCGCGCAAACGCGGTGTAGACGTACCGGTCCGCGCACACGAGCGCCCCCGCCTTGAGCGGCGGCAAGATGTCGTGCGCCGTGCGATCGGCGAAATCGGTCGCGTGAATGAGGCTGAACGTCGTCGGGGTGAGCATCCGTTGCTTCTTGCCGCGACGAGTCGTTTCGCGAACGATCGGCGACGAGTTCCACTCGCTGAAGAAGGCGCCGTATCCCTCCGACTCGAGCCATTGACGAAGGAGGATGAGCTGCGTGCTCTTTCCCGAGCCGTCGATCCCCTCGACGATGATCAGCTTCCCCGGATACTTCACGCTTACCTCGCCGGCGCTGTCAGAAATGTGACGATTCGATCCGAGACTCTGGCGGATCAAGATGCACGACGCGGGTGAAGAAATCGAGAACTCGGCATAGAGCGATTGTTAAGGCTCCGCGATCACGACTTTGCGTCGACCCATTCCGCGCACGCGGCCGTTGCCGTCCACGACGAGCGCGCCGCCGCCCGGAATGCCGTATGCGGTGAGTTTTTCGTCGCGCGTCTCGAGAAGCGCGACGAGCGTCCGCAGCTCGCCCCAATCGTCCTCGACGTCGTGAACGTCGCAGACCAGATTGGGAACGATCGCTAGCGCAGGCAACAGCATCGCGCCCTCGAACGGTGCGTCCGGCGTCGGCGGATCCGGCCACTCGATCCAGTAGCGGCAGAGCCCGATCGCGCCCGCGGATACTCCGATCACGACGGCGCCTTCCTCATGACGACCTCGCAACGCCGACTCGAGTCCAGCCGCGCGCACCGTCCTCACCAAGACAGAGACGTCCCCGCCACCGAAATAAAGGATGTCGGCTCGCGCAACGATCGCTTCGGCGTCGGACTTCGGCATCGGATCCCGCGAGAGATAGATCGGCTGGACCTCGGCGCGAAACGCGTCGCGAAAGTAGGACTCGATGGATTCGATGTACCCGCGGTGATCACCGCTTGCAGCGCCGATGAACCCGACCAGCGGCGATTCCTTGCCGGTCGCCTTCACCGCTTCCTCGTGGAAGCGGCGCTCGGCCTTGTTGAGCCGTCCGTACGCGATCAAGAACACGTTGCCGGGCACGGTCACGAGGCGATTTCTCGTACGGCGGCGGCGAGCCTCGCGACGTCGGAAGAATCGTTGAAGACGTGCGACGACGCTCGAACGGTTCCCGCGACGGTCATCCGCTGATGAAAGAGGTGAGCGCAATGGAGGCCGCCGGAAACGATCACTTGATGCCCGTCCGAGAGAAGGCGCGCGACGTCGCGTTGCGCGAGATCGCCGACGTCCAAGGTGAACGTGGCGAGTCCGATCCGACGCTCGGGTGGAATGGACGCGCCGAAAAGCCGCACGCCGGGGATCGACCGGAGCGAATCGACCATCTCCGCGCCGATCCTGCGCGAATGCTCCGCGACCCGCTCCATCCCGATCGCGCGCAGATATGACGCGGCCTCACCAAATCCGATGGTCGCCTCGATCGCCGGCGTCCCGGCCTCGAAGCGAAACGGCACCTCGCGCGGCTCGAATCGGTCGTCGTCGTGGCGCGCCACCATTCCTCCTCCGACCTGATAGAGCGGGAAGCGCTCGAGCCAGTCGGCTTTCGCGTAGAGCGCGCCCACCCCCGATGGCCCAAGCATCTTGTGTGACGAGAACGCGAAGAAGTCGACGTCGAGCGCCTTCACGTCGACGGGGAGATGGCTGACCGATTGGCTCGCGTCGAGCAGAACGGGCACGCCCCGCGCGTGGCTCTCTTCGATCCAGCGCTCGATCGGCGCCACGACGCCCGTCACGTTCGACACGTGCGCGACCGCAGCGAGCTTCGTGCGGGACGTCAAACGCTCACGCAGCAGTTCGTATCGCGGGACGCCATCCTCGTCGAGCGGCAGCGGCACCGCACGAGCATGCAGCCGCCACGGCAGATAATTCGAGTGATGTTCGAGCGCTGTCGTCACGATCTCGTCTTCGGAAGACAGCCCGAGTCCGTGGGCGACGAGGTTGATCGCCTCCGTCGTGTTGCGAACGAAAACGATCTCGTTGGGAGCCGCGCCGACGAGAGCGGCAATCGAGAAGCGCGCCTCCTCGTACCGCGAGGTCGTCTCCTCGGAAAGCACGTGCGCGCCGCGGTGGACGTTCGCGGTGTGGTTCTCGTAGTAGCGGCGAACCGCGTCGATGACGGCGCGGGGCTTCGGCGTCGTCGATGCGCTGTCGAGGTACGTGATTCGACGGCCGTCGACTTGGCGCTCCAGCAGCGGAAAGTCGTTGCGCGGTGTCACGGCTTTCGCATCGCGAGGCGGTACTTGCCGGATGGCTCGGGAGCGATGAACCGCTCGCGCCGGCACTCGACGTGCGCGTCGGCGCCATAGAGCACACGCATGCGATCGGTGATCTCTCGCTCGATTTCGTCCGTGCCCCGCGCGTCGTCGCCGGCAACCCAGCGAATGAGCCAGCGTCCGCGATCTCGCTCCTGGATGACTTGATAGGCCGCGAGCTCGCGGGTCTGCGATATCTCGCGATCGAGCTCCCCGACGGTCACCGCTTCGGATCGCGTCGTCGTCGTGACGTCCTTCAACCGTCCTTCGATCGACCGGAGGACCCAGCCGTCGCCGGCGCCGCAGTCGCAACCGCGAGCTTCGACGAAGGCCAAGTCGCCGATGTCGTAGCGCAACAGCGGCGTGAATCGATTGGACAACTGCGTGACGAGCACGCGAGCGAGAGACGTCGGCGCACCGAAAAGGCCGGACGGCACGAGCTCGACGTGGGAGTAGTCGTGGTTGTGGTGCAAGAGCCCGCGCTCGCACTCCATGAAGAGGACCCCCGCCTCGGTCGAGCCGTAGAGATTCAGGAGCGGCGCACTCAACGCTTTCGCGATCTCGCGCCGGTGGAGCCCGGACACGAACTCGTACGACAAAGTCACGTAGCTCGGCTGGTGAAGATCGAGGCCGAGACGTCGCGCGCGACGGCACAGCTCCGCGAGATATGCCGGATCCGCCTCGAGCCCGTCGGGCTCGAACGCATTCAGTTCGCTCACCATCGTGCGGACGTCCGAATCGGTCCAGTACGTCGGGTCCCCGCGCTGGTTCAGGAAGAGCAGGTTTCCGATCGTTCGCTCGGCAAGCGGCGTCGGCCCCGAGTGGCACGTCGTCCCCGAACACAGCGGGCTCGTGAGAACGGCCTCCCGGTAATCCCGCGAGAGGACGAGCCGGACCGCAGGATGAAGGCACAGTGCAGCTCGCTCTTGCCGCTCCCACCAGCCCTCCTCCCAAAGGAGCTGCAGCCGCTCGTCGGTCGTGCCCGACGTCGCGACGAGCACGGCTTCATTGCGCTCGACGGCGGCGCGCCAGTCGAACCCCGTGGGAAGGAGCTGCTTCGGAAAGTGCAATCGGATGTCCTGCTTCGACAGGATCGGCAACTCGCGAAGCAAGCACTTCGTGGCGTCCGCGTCCATCGATGCCGTCGCGATGCGCGTGCGGTCTCCGTGCCTGGCGTGGCCAGCATAGAGCGGGATCGCCTCGAGCGCCCACGCGAGTGCGCTGCTCGTCGCCTCCCAATGCGAATCGGGGTACGACGGCTCCGAAAGGACTCCCGTGTTCCCACCCGACGAATCGATGTTCACGACGTCAGCCACCTTGAGGGGTCGATCGACGACGACGACCGTTCTCGAAAAGACGCGCGGTTAGTATCTCGCGCGACCGCTTCCGCGTCGAGGCAGCCAATCGTCACCCTCCGGTCTCGTCGACGATGCCGAGCTTCGCGCGGATGCTCGCCGAAAACGGTGCGTCGTGCTGCGTTTTCGAAGCGCGTCGCTCGCGGTTCTCGACGTCTTTGAGCGCTTCCTCGACGATTCGCTTGCCGTCCGGGTCCGAGCATAGGGCGCGCGGCGTCTTGCCGCCGAGCGCCGCCTGCGGTTGGTCGAGCCAGCGATCGACTTCTTTTTCTGCCTCGACCGAGAGCCCTTGCCCCTCGACTCGAGCGGGAATCCGCGGCATCGCCAGCGGCGGGGCTGGAGAGGGAACGGCCTCGCGCGTGGTGGACCGTCGATACCGAATGGTCGCGCCGAGCCGTGCCTCGAGCACCTCGCGAAGGCGGCGGAGCCGGTCCCACGAAAGCGCCGATGCCGCGAGGTACCCTTGCGCGAAGCGCACTTCGCCTTCGACGATGCGCTTCTCCTTGCCGTCGGGCGAGACCCACACGCTTTGGAGGACGGCATCGGGCCGCTTTCCCCCGGGCGACGACTCTCCCTCGACGGACTGCCCGGACGCAACCCAGTGGAATCGTCGACCACCTCGTGGAGCCCCCGGCGCATCCTTGAAATCGTCCGATTGGCCCAGCGCCGTCTCGACTTTTCCGGAGTCGAGCACGTCATACAACGCTTCGCTTGGAGCCAGCCTCCCGCCGCCGGCGAGAACGGACGAGCGAATCCCGTCGATCACTTCGCGAAGGAGCTGGCGAACGACTGCCGCCTCGGACTTCAGGAAAGCCGGCCACGACGCGTCGGGATTCTCGTCGCGGAATTCGGCGAGTGCGCGATCGAGTCGACGCCGAAACTCCGGCAACAATTCTCGAGGGACGAACAGCGCCGCGCCCGAGAGCGTCAGAGCCCCACCGCTGCTCTTGATCCGACCGAGGAAGACGTCGAACCGAACCATTCCCTTAGATGCGGCGACGTCGTGTACGAAGCGGCGACCGCCGGTCAGAAGGTCGACGACGTCGACGCCCGCCTCGGCGGCGGGATCGGTCCGGACGCGCCGCACTTCGTAGACCGACAGGTGCGTCGCGATCCAATCCTCGAGCAGGAATCGCTCGTCGTGAGGAAGTTGCATGCCGTGCCGCGCGCGGAACAGCTCGAGCACGGTCGCGCCATTGCCCGGACCCGGCACGCGATAGTCGTGAACGAAGAAATCGTTGAAGAGCAGCATCGCCGGCTCCGATCGATCGAATGGACCGTGGTAGCCAGCCGGCTTCGCTTCCCAGACGCGCAACGCCTCGGGCGCGAGCTTCCGAAACGGATCGACCCAAATGCGGATGAAATCGTTGATGCGCTTGTAGAGCCGGCCTTCGGCGGTCTGCGGAACTGCTGGGGCTTCGGGTTCGTTCTCGATCGCACGAGCGGCGCGGCGATCGGCGGTCACTGGATGACCTCGAAGAGCATGTTTCTTGGGCTCCGGGCGCGGCATTGCGGACGGCGCTCGATGTCGGTCTCTGGCGTTTCGATCATTGCGCGGACCCTCTCTCTCGGAAGTCGAGCGGCTCATCTTACGAACGCGCCGTCTCGATGAAAAGACGGCAACGCATCGAAGCGAACTGAAACGCGCGACCCGGCTCCTGGCCGACCTGCCCGATGGCGCACACTAGGAAAATCCCGTGGGTCTTGATTCTCGACGCGCGAATCGTGTAGCCTGCCGTCCGGCGTCTGGAAGCACATCAGCGCCGAAGCGGTTGTCTTTGGGGAATTGAATTCGACGGGGAGCCGAGTCGCGGAGAATCTGGCGAAAAGTTAGCGTCCCAACCGCGACTCACACTCCAGTCGTCGAGCTCGTGGCAAGTCAGCACTGGTTTCAGACCGCGAAAGGGACTGCCTTTTCGCGGGGTTGTCGTGTGAAGTGGTGTCGGTCACATTGGGGAGCCATAGCATCGAAAGGGGTAGTCTATGAAACTCGTGCGTGCGCGTATTCGTCCGATTGTCTCGCTTGCGGCTGCGGGCGCTGCGCTGATGTTTGCGCAAGCGACCATCGCCAACACCGGAACGCCGTTCAACGCGGTGCCGGTGCCAGCTGACAATCCGCAGAACCCCGCCAAGATCCAGCTCGGCAAGGAGCTTTTCTGGGACGTCCGGACGTCTTCCGACGACACGGTGGCGTGCGGATCCTGCCACACGCCCGAGGCAGGTGGATCGCATCCGCTGTCGTTGAATGTTCTGGCAAAGAACCCGGGCAAGGACGAGCTGTTCGGCACGGCGGACGACGTGTTCGGCTCGATCGGCATCCACGGTCAGACGACCGGCCGCCAGGCTCCGAACTTCATGAACACGCAGTTCCAGGCGAACCAGTTCTGGGATCGTCGAGCCGGTCCGGATTTCTTCAGCACCACGAACCCGGGCCAACTGGTCGTGCGGAACGGCTCCCTTGAAGCGCAAGCCGTCGGACCGCCGCGAAGCCCGGTCGAGATGGGGCACCTCAACCGAACTCCCGCTGAAATCGAAGCGAAGTTCCAGGCTCTGAACGGCGCGATCTCGACGGGAACGTCCTACCAGCAGCTCTTCGCCGCAGCGTTCGGCGACGCCATCGCCGGGCCGGCATCGGTGACGTTCGACCGCTTTGGGCAGGCGATCGCCGCATACGAGCGCTCGCTGTTGACGGATCAATCGCCCTTCCACGTCATGGCGGCAACCGCCAACCAGGCCGCGATGACGCCGCAGCAGTTCAGCGGTTGGAACGTCTTCCGTGGAGCCGGCCGATGCGACAAGTGCCATCTCAACGGCGAGAACTTCTCGGATGGTCAGGTGCACAACATCGGTGTGACGCCGATCGAAGAAGACTTGGGCACGTTCAACACGACCGGCCGCGTACGCCATCGCGGAGCATTCAAGACCGGCGTTCTGAACAACCTGTCGGCAGCTGCGCCCTTCTTCCACGGCGGGAAGATCCAAACCATCGAGCAACTCGTCGACTTCTACGATCGCGGGGGCGACTTCCACGTGCAGCAGGACCCGCTCATTCGTCCGCTCGGCCTGTCGGCTCAACAGAAGGCCGACCTCGCCGAGTTCCTCCGCAACGGGATCTCGGACATTCGCGCTCTCAACGGGCTCTCGCCGTTCGATCACCCGAACGTCACCAGCCCGACGCCGAGCTTCATCGATCTGACGAACCCGACGGTCTCGCTTGCATCTCCGAGCCTCGCGAACCCGCTCAACGGCTTGGTGAAGTTCGTCGCGAACGCGTCCGACAACGAGAACGTCAAGAAAGTCAGCTTCAAGCTCGATGGCGGCGCGGCCGTCGACGACATCAGCTCACCGTACGAGTTCATCGTGAACACCGTCGGTCTCGGCTTGAACCACACGATCGAGGCGATCGCCACGGACGTGACGGGCAATACGCAGACGACGGGCGCGCTGGCATTCACGGTTAACCAGGCCGCGGCGGACACGATCGCACCCGACGTGACGATCACCGCGCCGAATGGCAAGGTGCTCATCGGCGGCCCCGCGGCGAAGTTCGCGGCGAACGCCTTCGACAACATCGGCGTTACGCGCGTCGATTATTCGCTCGACGGCGGCGCCACGATCGCTACGGGACTCGCGCCGAGTTTCGCGGCGACGGCAAATCTGTCGGCCGTGAGCAACGGCCCGCATACGATTTCGGCCATCGCATTCGATGCCGCGAACAACGCGAGTCCGACGGCGACGATGGCCGTCACCGTGAACAATCAACTTGGCTTCTCGAAGCCGATCCTCCCGATCGCGGGTGACGGTGTCGCCGGTCTCGGCGCCATCACGATCACCGGATCGTTTTCGGCAACTGCGGGCTCGGTGCGGTTCGTCGGCACGGGCCTCCCCGTCCCGCTGAATCCGACCGGCCGGTTCACCGTCGTTCTTTCGAGCCCGCTCAGCGACATCACGCTCGGCACGGTTCGTCCGAACGCCCTCGGCAACGTGACCGCGGTGCTCCGCACTCCCCGCGGCGATTTCCGCCGCCGTGTCTTCTGGGCGGACACGCTCGATCTCCTCGATGGCACCACCCTCGTGGGGCAGGTGATCATCGACGCCGGTCTGACCGCCACGGGTCGAGCCTTGATCCTGGGTCGGATTGGCGCTGCGCGAATCACGTTCCGCACGTCCGTCACGACGAACACGGTCGGGCCCAACGAGGGAGACATCACGGGAACCGTCGACGCCTTGCGCGTTCCGGCGGGCGCCTACCTCGTGCGATTCACCGGACCTGGGGGTGACTTCGACGTGCCCTTCTCGCCGGATGCGGCGGGTCTCGTCGCGGCATCGTTCACGTTCCCGCGTGAGTTCCTGCAGACCGCCCTTCAGTTCCAGAATGCCGTGCTGTTCCGGAACGGCGTTCAGATCGGAACGGCGCGCATCACCGTTCGCTGATCCGTCCGACTACGTAAATGAAGCGGGTCGGGGCCTTCCGGTCCCGACCCGCTTTCTGTTGTTCTCGTTTCCGTTCGATGCCTGAAACTACCTCCGGCCAGCCGCCGCCTTCCGCGCCTTTTTCGCACGGGGCTTTGGTCGCGCCCGTGCCGTCACCACCGCCGCCTTCGGCTTCTTCGTGACGACCGGCGCCGCCGGCATCTGCCAATGGCCCATCATGTCGAGAGAGGTAACGATCCCGACGACCCTTTGCCGATCGACGACGACCACGCGATGGACGCGTCCGCGCGCCATCTTTGCAGCGATGATGGATGCGGGAGTCGTCGGCGCGACGGTGACGACGTCACTCTCCATGATGTCGTCGACGGTGCCGAGCTGTTCGCGTTCCGACTCTGCTTCCATCTCCGACATCGGCTCATCGGGAGTTTCGGATTCCGACGCCGCGAACAACTCCGTGAAATACGGCCCCATCCCCGGCGTGACGCTCCCCGATACGAGGCGTTCGAGGAGGTCGGTGCGGCTCACCACACCGACGAGCTTGCCGTCGACCTGCACCACGGGAACGCCACTGATCCCGTCCTCGACGAACGTCCGCGCCAGCTCCGACAGCGGTGTTTCCGGCGTCACGGTGATCACCCGTGATCGCATGATGTTCCGAGCGAGCGGTTCCATGAGATCCATCCTTTCGTTGGGGAGAGGAGAACGCGCTTCGGGATTCTACAAGACGGCGGTCGCGATCAGCGATGTTTCGACGTCCCGGTGCTCGTCTCCGAATCCGCGAGGCGTTTGAAGTACGACTCGAGCGCATCGCGGTACTTCGCGAGAAATGGCGACGTCACTACCGTGCCGAGCTGTTGGACGACCTGCGCCGGCAGGTTGCCCCAGACACCAGCCGAGTTCGCGTCGGACCGGCCCGCCTTCGCTGCATCCGGTGGACGGTGGCGAGATCTCCCGGAGTCGCGCTTCGGGTCGTTCGACTCCTTGCCATCCTTGGGCGCGCCCGACTTGTGATCTGGCCTCGCGCGCGCCGCCTCCTCGCGTTGTTTCGATTCTGCGGATGACTCGCGTTTCTTCGCGTCGTCGCTGCCGCCGCCGCCCGTCGATTGCCCGGACGAACCGCCCGAGCCGCCTCCCCCGAAGGGTCAGCCGCCGCCGCCGGGTCAGCCGCCCTGCCCGGCATGGAGGTTCATGATCTTGTCGAGATCGTCGAGGATCTGCTTTTGACGAGCCGCCGCTTCCTCGAGCTTGTTCGACGCGAGCGCCTTCTCGGCGTCGACGAGATGTTCGTCGAGCACCTTCACCAGGTCGCGGTGCTCCGGACAAGGCGTCGGAGCCTTTTCGTCGTCGTCCGCGAGCCCCATCAAGCCGATGCCGAGTAGCATTCCAGCGAAGGCGGAAACGCGCACCAGTCTCATCGTTCGTTCCCCTTTCCGGGTCTTCGCCGGACCCGGCACCCGAGAGGATAGGCCTGGCGGCGTCGGCGAGTCAACGGCCCATCCGTTCTTCAGTCCCTCGAGCGTGAGCATCGGCGGTGCCATCGTGCGGAGCTTGTCTGGAGGCGTGTGTTCGGTGACAAAGCTCTTCGAAAGGAGGACCATGGGAGAGCCGGTGTCGAGGACCGCGAGGCGCGGCTCACCACCGGCCTCGACTTCGAACGCCGAACCGATGCGTTGCAATCACATATCACCTCCCGTCGGGAATCGCGCCCGGAAGCGCGTCATGGTACCTTCGCGCGCCGTCGAGGCCGGAACGGAATGCTGCGCCCCGCGTATGGTTCCGGCCCGCGTTGCCCACTGCGAGAGCAACGGTGTACGAAAGCGCCTCGAGTTCGCACCCGACCCCTTCGATTTGGAGGAGCCGTTCATGACCCGAGCCTCACGCCGTCTCTGGACGTCGCTCTGCATTTTGCTCGCCATCCCGCTGGTGCTGTCACTCGGCTGCCGCGGAGGCGACGCACCTCGAACGGAAATGCTCGCTTCGACGGCGTCCGCGCCGAAGCCGGTAGATGAACTCATCGAAGAGCGATGGGATCTCATGCGCATGGTGGGCAGCGACGTCGGTTACGTGCACACCACCATCCGCAAGAAGTCCGACGCCTCCGGGCCGCTCTTCGAAACGGCAATCGAAACCAAGGTTTCGATGAAGCGCCTCGGCGCCGCAATCGAAGTCGCGCAATCGTCGACCACCCTCGAGCGCGAGAGCGGAGAGCTCGTCCGCATCCACACGGTTTCAAAACAATCCGCGAAGGAAACGATCACCGACGTGACGTTCAGCGGCGGCAAGGCACAGGTCGTGACGGACACGTTCGGATCGAAGCACGAATCGACTCTCAACTGTCCGCCGGACGCGCTCGGACCGTACAAGATCCAGCGCCTGGCGATCGAGAAGGGGCTGAAGCCGGGCACGACCTACGATGCCAAGACGTTCGCGGCCGAAGTGAATGGTCCGGCGACGGCTCACGTCACGATCATCGGGCCCGAGGAAACGGAACTTCTCGACGGCAAGAAGGAAACGCTGACGAAGCTCGAGACGACGCTCGACGTGATGCCGATGTTCAAGACCTCCGAGTGGGTCGCCGAGAATGGCGATCCGATGAAGACGTCGGTTCCGATGATGGGACTCAAGATCGAGACGTTCAGCGTCAACCGCGAGCGAGCCCTCAGCGGTTCCGCCGAAGCGGCAACTCTGTCGCCCGACGTCTTCGCGAAGACCCTCGTCACGTCGAAGGAGCTGATCCCGAACCCGCGCACGACCGAGTCGGCTTTGCTGCGCATTCGGCCGAAATCGGCGGACGTGAATCTCCCCAACCTCGAGGATGCACGGCAGGCGGTCGAATCGAAAGAAGCCGGCGGAACGATATTGCTCCGCAATCGTCGTACGGTGCCGCCGCCGGGCAAGACCGGCACGCGACCACTCCGCAATCCTTCGGCCGAGCTTGCGGACTTCCTCGCTCCGAACCCGATGATCCAGTCGGACGCGCCGGACATCGTGAAGGTCGCGAACGACGTCGTCGGCGACGAAACCGACGCGTGGAAGGCGTCTCAGAAGCTGGAGCGATGGGTCGACGACAACGTGACGAACAAGAACATGGACGTCGCGTTCGCCTCGGCGCTGGAGGTGTGCAAGAACCGCTCGGGTGACTGCACCGAGCACTCGGTGTTCCTCGCCGCGCTTTGCCGCGCGGCCGGCATCCCTGCGCGACCCGTGATGGGCTTGGAGTACGTCGGCGGAGTCTGGGGCGGTCACGCGTGGGACGAAGTGTGGATCGACGGCGAGTGGTATGCGCTCGACGCGACGAACGGCTACGGCTTCGTCGATCCGCTGCACCTCGCGTTCTCGAAAATGTCGCTCAAGGACGGAAGCTTCGCCAAGGAGTTCGGCAACTTGCTCGCCGGGATCGGCAACATCGACATCGACGTCGTCGAGATCACCAGCAAGGGCCGAACCCTGCGACCGTCGGACGACGACGTGGTGAAGATCGACGGGAATCGATACACGAACCGGCTCTGGAGCCTCGCGCTGACGAAGCCGGACGGTTTCACATTCCAGCCTCGAAAGGCCGCCGCCGAGATCTCGAATGAGCTTCTCCGGATCGAAGGCAAGTCGCCGAGCGGAGCCGATTGCTCGATCCAAGTGACGTCTGCGTACGTGCCCGCCGAATTCAAGCCGAGCATGATGGACGAGCGATTCACCTCGAAGGGCGCGGCGTCGATCGGCGAAGTCGTCATCGATGGGCGCAAAGGAAAAGGATTCGCCGACGAAGCAAAGAAGCGCCGAGCGGTGTATGTCATCGATGGCGAGTCGCTCTACGTTTTCGCCGCCGATGGGGTCGCAACGCCGGAAGACACGGCGGTCTTCGACGCGTTCTTGAAGTCCATCGATTTCGACGCGACCGAAGCTTCGAAGAACTGACGCCGGTGTGGCCGTGGACGGCAGGATCGACCGCACGGGTGGTTCCGGCTTCCACGGCCGCGGCGCGGCCTCGAACCCGCCGAATCGATTCGAGAAGATCGAGTTCGTTCCGGACCTGGACTTCGTCGACGACGATCCGGTACTTCCGACGACGCAGTTCTTCCGCGACGCCTCGCGCTCGGTCCTGACGACGAACGACAGCCCGGACGTTCCGTTCGACGTCAGCATCAACCCGTATCGCGGCTGCGAGCACGGCTGCATCTACTGCTACGCGCGGCCAACGCACGAATACTTCGGCCTGTCCGCGGGGCTCGATTTCGAGACGAAGATCTTCGTGAAGGAGGACGCGCCCGACCTCCTACGCCGGGAGCTGTCGTCGCCGAAATGGACGCCGCGATCCGTGGCTCTCTCGGGCGTCACCGATCCCTACCAGCCGATCGAGCGACGGCTCCGGCTCACCCGACGCTGCCTGGAGGTATTCGCCGAGTTTCGAAACCCGGTCGAGATCGTCACCAAGAACCGGCTCGTGACGCGGGACGGAGACGTCCTCGCCGCACTCGCGCGAGATCGCGCCGCGGCCGTTCACGTCTCCGTGACGACTCTCGACGACGACCTCGTCGGCGTGCTCGAGCCGCGCACGTCACGGCCGAAACAGCGGCTCGCCGCGATCGAAGAGTTGTCGCGCGCGAGCGTTCCCGTTTCCGTGCTCGTCGCGCCCGTGATCCCGGGTCTCACCGACCACGAGATCCCGGCGATCCTCGAAGCGTGCGCGCGAGCGGGAGCGCAATCCGCGAGCTACGTGATGCTGCGGCTTCCGCACGCGGTCCGCCCGCTGTTCGAAGAGTGGCTGACGCAGCACTCTCCGCTGCGCGCCACCAAGGTGCTGAACCGCCTCCGCTCGCTCCGCGGCGGCAAGCTCAACGACCCGCGCTTCGGATCGCGCATGAAGGGCGAAGGCGTCTTCGCGGACGAGATCGCGTCGCTGTTCGAGATCGCGTGTCGCAAGGCCGGGCTCGCGGATCGAGGGCCCGAGCTGTCGACCGCCGCCTTCCGCCGTCCGACGGGCGGCCAGCTCTCGCTGTTCGACTCGCGCTGACGATCGCACGACGTCGTTCGGATTCTGGGAAATGCCCAGGCATGGAGCGATTCCATGGGCCCGCGTTTCTCGCACGCGGTCGTGCGCGAGGCCTTCGTACGCGTCGCGAGCAAGCGTCGACGACACTCGGCGCGAGACCCGATCGACGCCGATTCGCCGATCGGCTCCGAGATCTCTGACGCGAGCGCCTTCGGCTCTAGTTGCTCGCCTGCACGAATTGCGCGGCGAACGCGTCCGGAGTCAGCGGCTGGCCCGTCGCGTACTTCGTCAGCTCGTTCCACGAGTAGAGGTTGCCCGGTGCGAAGACGCGATCGGTGAGGTAGCGGCCGACGCGCGGGTCGCCGACGTAAACGCACGCGCGCTCGTCCTGATGCAGAACGTCGCGCGCGATCGTGCGGTGCACCTGGGATGCGAACAAAGCGCCCATCATGTAGTTGTGGTAGTAGACCGGCGCCGAAACGATGTGGATCTTCGCGGCGAAGTCGGGCGCATCCCGACCTTCCGGACGTTTCACGCCTTGATAGCTCTCGACGAGATCCCACCAGAGCTTGTTGAGGTCGCCGTCGGGATTGCGATAGAGCTCGCGCTCGAAGTGCAGCATCACCTGGCACCACCGGCTGAAGACGAGCTCGTTGAAGCGCAGCATCTTCCACGCTTCGGGCCCGATCGCCTGCGCGTCCGCATCCGACATGCCGATGGCCGCGTGCATCCACGGCGCGCTCTTCGAAAGGCGGCCGAACATCATCGCGATGCCTTCGGTCGTGAGCGTGTGCGACGGCGTGCGGAGCGCGAACGGCAGACTCGAACCGAATCCCTTCTCGTAGACCGAATGGCCGAGCTCGTGGAGCATCGTCTCGAGCCAGTAGTCGTTCGGCTTGATGTTGCCGAGGACGCGCACGTCCGAGCCGCGATCGATGTTCGTGCAGAACGCGTGCGGGTTCTTCTTCGGCTTCTCGTAGAAGTCGCTGCGCTGGATCACGTCGGCGATGGGAAGGCCGATGCCGGCGTAGAAGTCGCGGCACGTCGCGAGCACGTCGACCTTCGCGTCGATCGCATCGAGGTCGCAGTCGTAGACCTTCGGCGACTCCTGGAAGAACGGATCCTGGTAGTGCCACGGCCGCAGGTCGGCAACGTCGACGCCGTAGCGCTTCGCGAGGCGCTGGTCGACTTCGGCCTTCGCGTCGAGGAACGGCTTGCGAGTGAGGCGATCGAGATCGTCGAAGAGGTCGAGCACCTGCTTCTCGGACTGCTCGTTCAGCGCGAGCGACATCACGTAGAAGTTCTCGAAGCCGAGCTTCCTCGCCGATTCGTTGCGTAGCTTCACGAGCTCGCGGAGGTCGGCGAGCAGCACGGGCCCGACGCCTTTCGATGCTTCCCACGCCTTGCGGCGAAGGTCATTGTCGGTCGAGCTCTTGAGGACTTCGCGGATCTCGTTGTCCGACATCTCCTTTCCGTCGACGTTGCCTCGGTACGCGTTGAACTTCTTCTCGACCTCGGTCGATCTCTCGTTCATTTTCGCGAGAAGCGACGGGTCGACTTGCTTGCCGAGGAACGCGAAGTAGAAGACGTCGAGCTCGCGCGTGAGCGTCGGATCGGTCACCTGCTTCGAGTCGCGGAACCTCTTGATCTCGGAAAACGCCGTCGGGTCTGCGTAGATCGCGTCCAGTTGGTTGGCGAACTCGACTTGACGCGCGAATGCGGCGTCGTCTCCGGTCGTGTTGGCCTCCCACCACGCCAGGTTCGATTGCCTCTCGACCGGTCGGATCTTCTCGGTGAGCTTGTCGAGAAACGTCCGGCATGTCGTGTTCATGGAGCCGTCCTTCGATGGCGACGAAGCCGAGGGTGCCGTCGATTGGCAACCCGCCCCGGCGAGGATTCCCGTGACGATGGCAATCTGCGTGAGCGCGCGCATGAGTCCTCCAGTTCCTTTGGGTCGGCGAACGATCGGCGATCGGCCGAAAAAGCTAGCAGAACGACCCCGAAAGACAAATGACCAATGAACGCGGCCCTCGCGGCGTTAACGCCGGCCCGCAACTCGGCGTCCCTGTTCGGTCCCCCGAATCGAGGAGTACCAGTCATGAACGGTTTCGTGGGTCGTGCGCGGCACTTCGGCGAGCATTGACCGGGGCCCTCACCTCGGCCACCCTATCATCGTGTTCGAGCAAATGCCTTCGCGAACGGCGCCGGTCGCAACGACCGACGACGCCGATCTCGTGCGCTCTGCGTGTGCCGGCGATCGCCTCGCATTCGGCCGACTCCACGACCTCTACGCGCGCATGGTGCACGGCATCCTGCTGGCGCGCGGCCCGCGACGCGAGGCCGACGACCTCGTGCAGGACGTCTTCGTGATGGCGCTGCGCAAGCTGCACACTCTGCGCGATGCCGGGACGTTCGGGTCGTGGCTCGCCGTCATCGCCCGCAACCGCGCGAGCGACTTTCGGCGCCGCATGCGGAAGGTGGAGGAGTTGAAGGACGACATGGCGCGAGCGGGCCCGACGCACGCAAGCCGGGCCGAAGCCGAGGAGATGCTCGCCGTCGTTCGCGAGCTTCCAGAGGCCTATCGAGAGACCTTGATCCTTCGCCTCGTCGAAGGGATGACCGGCCCCGAGATCGCGGAGAGGACGGGCCTGACGCCGGGGTCCGTGCGCGTCAACTTGTGCCGCGGCATGAAGCAGCTTCGCGAAAAACTCGGACTTCCGGGTTTGGAGTGATCACATGAGCGATTCGTACCTGTGGGATCGATCCGGCGAGCCGGACCCCGAGGTCCAGCGTCTGGAACGGGTTCTCGGGACGCTTCGCTACGATCGACCGGCGCCCGACGTCGCCACCGCTTCTCGCAATCGCATCCGCCGATGGTTGTGGGTTGCGGCGTTCGTCGCCGCCGCCGCGGTCGTCGCGTTCGTCGTGAGCCTCTCGCGTCCGCATTCCGCGCCGGGCGCGGCGTGGGACGTCTCGCGCGTCGATGGGGCGCCATGCGTTGGGACGACGGCGTTCGACGGATCGGCGAAGCTCGGCATCGGCGAATGGCTCGAGACCGACGGCAAATCGCGCGCGCGCATCGACGCCGCCAACATCGGCCACGTCGACGTCGAGCCGGACACGCGCATCGGCCTCGTTGCGACGGGTCGCGACGAGCACCGCCTCAATCTCGCGCACGGCTCGATCAGCGCGAAGGTCTATGCGCCGCCGCGCCTGTTCCTGGTCGAGACGCCGTCGGCCGTTGCCGTCGATCTCGGGTGCGCTTACACGTTGGAAGTCGACCGTACGGGTGCGGGTGTGCTTTCGGTCAGCTCCGGATGGGTGTCGTTCGAGCGCGATGGACGCGAGTCGTACGTGATCAAGAACGCCGAGTGTCGCACGCGGCCGGGAATCGGCCCCGGAACGCCGTTCATGCGCGACGCACCCGAAGCGCTGCAGCGAGCGCTCTATCGATTCGACTTCGAGAAAGGCGGCAGCGCAGCGCTCCACGAAGTGCTGGACGCTGCGCGCGAGATCGACAACCTCACGCTGTGGCACCTTCTGTCCCGCGTCGACGGAGTCGAGCGCGAGCGGGTCTACGACAAGATGGTCGCCCATTGCGAGCCGCCGGATGGAGTTACGCGGGCGGGCATCCTTCGGCTCGACAAGTCGATGCTCGAGTGCTGGAAGCTCGCGCTGAGGTAGCCGTGACCCGGAAATGCATCGCGGGCGGCGGCGCGGTGGCGCTCGTCGTCGCGTTCGCGCTCCAGGCGACAATCCTCACGCTCGGCTGCAGAACCGCGCCACACTACGCGAACGAATTGCGCGACGCTTCGCCGCCTCCCGTCGTCGATCGCGACCTCGAGTGGGCTCGGCGCTACTCGCCGTTCGTCTATCAGGCGACCGACCGCAAGCGCGGCCGCGAAGACCTCCCGTGCAACGTCGATTTCGACGGCGACCTCATCGGGAACGACAACTGGGAGAACATCGAGCGCTTTCGTCTCACCCCGACCGTGTATTACGCGTCGCTCGAAACGGAGACGCATCGCTTTCTCACCTTCCACCTGTTCCACCCGCGCGATTGGGCGCCCATTCGCCTCGGACTCCAGGACGTGCACGAGAACGACGGCGAGAACTTTCAAGTGGTCGTCGAGAAGGCGAGCGGCCGGCCCGTACTCCTCTTCGCGCAAGCGCACTATCGCGGTCGGGCGTATGCTCGCGATAGGGCGACCTTTCGCGACGGCGACGTGCGAGTCCGAGACAGTTTCGTCACGCTCGACGACGACGGACATCCGAGTCCCGGCGGATTCCACGTCGCGGTCTTCGTCGAGTCGCAGGGACACGGGATCTACGGGACCGATGACAGCTGCTCGCGCGTGAGCATCGACGGAATCGGACGAGCGACGTTTAGCAAGGGATCAGGACTGCAGCTGCGCGCGGCGCACGACGATGAACGCGTCGACGAGCCCCGTTCTTTCGATTCCGGCGTCGTCCCCTATCGCCTCGAGTCGACCACCGCCAAGCTGTGGCCGCTTCTCGTCGCAGGGTCTCTCGTCGGCGACGGCCGACTCTTCGATGATCCGTGCCGCTACCACGACTCGCGCCTGACGATCGCGAAGATGCCGCGCACCTACGACGGGAACCTCTACAGCGGGCCTCTCGGCAACGATCGCGGCATCTCTCCGTTCGCGGTCTCGTTCGGTTTCTCGTCGCGCGAGGTCGGCGCGCTTTTCTTCGACCCCGCGGCGCGATGGCAGCACGCGCTCGAGATCGACGGACCCTGGGCACTCGACTACGTGAACGACCCCTTTCGCGGCGTGGTGGTGCATTGACGCCGAGTGCGAAGCGCGCGCATCCCGGCTCGTTTCACGGTTCGCGCATGAGCCGCACGAAGCGCGGGTAGTAGAGCGTCGGGCTCGACACCATCGCCCCGAAGTCGAAGCTGTTCGTCGCATACGTAAGCACGAGGTCGGCGCCGCGGAGTTGCGGATGCGCCTTGGCGGCATAGATCATCACGTCCTTCACCGCCGTCTCCTCGGGTCGATAGACGACGACGGACTCCGACCACGGACCCTCGGGACGGTTCGCGAAGCACTGCTCGATGACGGCCGCGCCGAAACCCTCCGTGTGCGTCATGACGAACAACCCGCGCTCGCGGTCTCGATGCACGGTGAACTCGGTTTGCGAGCCGCGCAGGATCGGCTCCGGAGCGCCGTCGATCGAGCGCTGCGAGACCCAGCCGCGACTCGACCCGCACCACCATGCGGCACCCGAGAGGTCGCCTCGCTCGGCGTCGACGAGCGGCCAGCGCGCGACGCACACGCGGTGGTCGGGCTCGCTCACGCCGTAGACATGGAGGTACGGACCGTCGACGAGAGCGCCGCCGGAGAGGCTCACCCCGAACGCGTTGTCCGGAATGGCGAGCCGCCGAACGCGCCACGCCGGCGGTTGCTCGTGGGGGTTCTCGACGAGGAATGCCGTGTTGCCGACCGATTCGAAGTTCCACATCCCCTCTCGACCGCTCGGGCGCATGCGCAAAAAGAAGAGGACGAGCGCGCCACCCATTTCGACGCCGTGGCCCGGCCACAACCACTCGTCGCTCGCGCCGGCCTCGAAGAACGACCGAGGCTCGCCGCCTTCACCGCGCCAGTAGAACGTCATCGCCGATTTCGACGGGTCGTCGCCGATCTGAACCCCGATGGAGTTTCGAATCATCCGTGACCCCGACCGTGCGCCTCCGGGTGCCGTTGCGACGAAGGTGTCGCCGAAAAGCCACAGCGTGCGGCGGCTGCCGAGAGCAACCGAGTACGCGCTGTCGGCGCCGAGCCAACGCGGATCCTGATGGAAGAGGCGATCGGCGGCAGGCCACGGCGTCGCGTCAAACCGCGGCGCCCGAAGGTCGTCGACGGATCGACACGCCGCGAAGCCAAAGACCAACGCGACCGTCGCCACGAACCGACGAGAACGACGAATGTGCCGATCCGAGCCGCGTGGCACCCCGATGAGATCAAGGAAAACCCGCGTTCCGGTCGATATCACTGGCATTCGCGACTCACGGACCATAGTCCGCGACCGCCTCGAGTTCATCAGAACACGGATCGCCATTTGATGCTTCTCGCCACGAACACGAACATGACGCGCCGCGGCCCCAGCCTGCGGCTGGACGTGCGAGTCGTCGTCGCGTGCGCGTCCATCTTCGTCACGACGCTCGCCGGTTGCGAGAAGCCGAGCACGCGGGCCGAATCCGTACCCCAGGTCACGGCAACCCCCGGCGGCACGTTCACGACGCTGACGGGATTGCCGCGGCGGCTCGATCCTCCCTACTCCGACGACGACTCCGAGACGATGGTCATCAATCAGATCTTCGACGGGTTGGTCACGCTCGACAAGAATCTGCTGCCGGGACCGGCGATCGCCGAGTACTGGGAAATCTCACCGGACCGGCTCCATTATCGGTTCTTCCTCCGGCGCGGCGTCCGATTCCAGAACGGACGCACGGTAATGTCCGATGACTTCATCTACTCGTTTCGCCGGATCCTTCAAGCGCCGGAAGACACGCCGTCGCCGGGCCGCGACGCGCTTCGGGTCATCGAGGGTGCGCGCGACTTCATTGCCGGGAAAGCGGAAGAACTCCGAGGCATGCGAGCACCCGATCCGTACACGCTCGAGATCGACCTCGAGGAGCCTCATCATGGTTTTCTCAGCGCCCTCGCGTCGGCGAGCACCAAGGTCGTGCCGCGCGAGGAAATCGAACGGTCGAGCGAAGAGGAGTTCAGCAAGCATCCCGTCGGCGCCGGACCGTTCCGCTTGCAGTCGTGGACGGACAAAGAGCTCGTCCTCGCGAGATTCGACGGCTACTACGGGCGCGCGGCATACCTCGACGAGGTTCATTTCGTTTCGTGGGACTCGATCGCCGACCCGATGGTCGCACTCGATCGCTTCCGAAGCGGCCAGTTCGACATCGTCCCGGTGTTCCAGATTCAACTCGCCGACCTAAAAGCCGAGAATCGATTCCCGCTGCTCCAACACCGCGATCCGAGCCTCTACTTCCTCGGAATGAACACCGAGACTCCGCCGTTCGACGACCCCCGCGTTCGAAAGGCAATCGCGCACGCGATCGATCGCGAAGCGGTCGTCAAGGTCTCTCGCGAGGCACTCACGAAGGCCACGGGTCTCGTCCCACCGGGATACTTCGGCTATTCCGTCGACGAAAGCGCGATCAAGTACGACCCGGCCGAGGCGCGGCGATTGCTTGCGGAGGCCGGACATCCCGATGGTGCCGGGATCCCACCGCTCACGTTCTACTTGGCCTGGAGCGGCGAAGCAGAACAAGAGGTCGTTCGGCAGCTGAAAGAAATCGGGATCACGCTCCGCATCCGCCCGGTGCACCGGTTCCTGCTCGAGCGTGCGCTCGTGGAGAAGTTTGCGCCGATCTTCGAAATGGGATATGCCGGCGAGGCGACTGACGGCGACGATTTCCTTTTCACGCTCTTTCACTCGACCGGCTCGAAGAACTACTTCGGCTATGCGAACCGAGAAGTCGAGACGCTCGGCGAGCAATCGCTGCGCATGCAAGACTCTCGGATCCGCTACAACAATTGTCGCCGCATCGAGCAGCTCGTCCTCGAAGACGCTCCGGTGATCCCGCTCTACCACTACGGCGAGGTCTACGTGTTGCAGCCTCGCGTTCGCGGGTTCGTGATGGGGCCCTTCGGCATCGCGGACCTGCCGTTCGAGGACGTGTGGTTCGACCAGACTCCCGACACGCCGTAGCGGTCTTGCTCGCGAAGACGAAAGCCCCTCCTCCATCGCCGGACGATCGCCGGCAATCGTCGCGACGATCCGCCGTGGCGTTCCCGGCGACTCACGGATAGGCTTTTCGCCATGGCCGTCCTCGAAGCCGTCCTTTGCTGCGCCGCCATCGTCGTGCCCCGCCCGGCGGTGGCGTTCGCCGCCACGAAATCGATCCCGTTGGACACGGGCTGGACGATCGTGTTCGACAAGGAGAATCGCGGTCGAGAGCTCGAATGGCACATTCCCGGGAAGCTGCCAGCCAGTAAGCCGATTCGCGTCCCAGGAATTTGGGAAGCGATGCCAGAAGGAGTGGGCTACGACGGCGTCGCGTGGTACTCGGTTCGATTTCGCATACCGGCCAACTGGAACGCCGTGGCGGCGCGATTGCACTTCGGCCAAGTGAATTACCTCGCAACGGTGTGGCTCAATGGCCAGCTCCTCGGAGAGCACGAGGGAGGCTATCTCCCGTTCGACGTCGAGTGTGGCTCCGCGCTCAAGATCGGCTCTCCGAACACGCTCGTCGTGCGCGTACTCGATCCCGGGAAGACGCCGATCGACGGGCTCGACGTCTTCGCGACTCCGAACGCGAAGGAAACGTGGTACGTGAACTGGGGTGGGCTCGCGGGCGCCGTCGAGCTGCGACCGATTCCCGCCGTCGAGATCACCGATCTCGTCGTGGTGACGGATCGCGCCGGGCGCTCGGCCGACGTCACTGTCCGCGGAACGTCTCATCTCGCGACCGAGCAGCGCCTCGATCTTCGCGCGTCGATCACCGATCAATCGCCGCGGACAATCGACCTCGCGACCTCGCCCGGACCCTTCGAGCGCACGTTTCGCCTCACGGTCGCGGAGGCCAAGCCGTGGACACCGGAAACTCCGAATCTCTTTCGAGTGCGCGTCGAAGTCGCCGATGGCCAACGAACGCTGGACGCGCGCGAAACGGACGTCGGGTTCCGCGAGTTCGTCGTGAAGGACGGCGACTTCCAGTTGAATGGCAAGAAGGTGTTCCTGCGCGGAGTGCTGTATCAGCCGTACTACCCGGAAACGCTCGCGCAGCCGCCGAACTCGGGTTGGGTGCAGCGCGAGGTCACGCGCATGAAGGATGCCGGCTTCAACCTCGTGCGTGCGCACGTCCGACTGGCGCCGCGCGAGCTGATCGACGAATGCAATCGCCAAGGACTTCTCGTCATGGAGGAACCCACGTGCGGTTGGCTGCACGGGCCGGACATCGCCGCAATCGAAACGCGGGTGAAGCGCGAGATCGAGGGCATGATCCGGCGCGATCGCAACGATCCGTGCGTCGTGATCTGGGGAATCCTGAACGAGATGAGCGACCAAGTTTGGCGAGTGAAAGAGAGCCTGTGCCGCTACGCACGATCGCTCGACCCAACGCGGCTGGTCTTCGACGATTCAGGCGGCTGGAGCGGTGCCCACTACTATGCGCCGGACAGCGATCAACCGGTTTCATACTTCGACGATCATCCGTACCGCCGTTCGCCGCTGTCCGGTGAGGACGAGACGTTTTTTCGAACGATCGGCGAATCGGGGAAGCTCGGGTTCGTCTCCGAGTTCGGATTCGGCGGCCTGACCGATCTGAGACTTGCGGTCGGCGGCTTCGGTGATCGAACGTTTCTCGACGACGCGCAACTGTACGCAAACTACCTCGAACGCGCGCGCAAGGACTTCGACGCGCACCACCTCGATCGAGTTTTCCTTTCGATGGAGAGAATGTGGGCGGACGGCCAACGCATCCAGGCCGAGGGCGCGCACGACATGGCGGCGGCGATGCTCGCGAACCCGAAGCTCGACGGTTACGTCTTCACGCAGTGGCAGGACGCGTACTCCGAGTGCTCGGCGGGGCTCGTCGACGTTTTCGGCGCGCCAAAGGCAGCGCTGGAAGCGTTTCGCGACCTTCACTCCGGGACCCCATTGCCGGCGGCGCCCACTCCCGCGATCGCGCCCGGCCGACCTCCGGCGACTCCCGTCCAGCTCCTCGGCGCGGACGATCGCCTCCGATCTCGCCTCGAATCGCTCGGTTTCAAGATCGCGCCCGAAGCAGCCGTGATCCTCGCATTCTCCGGCCCCGATCTTTGGGACGACGAGCCGGCGTTCCTCGCGATGCTCTCCGCGTTCCAGCGAGCGCGCCGAGGCGCAACACTGGCCATCCTCGATGCTCCCGACGCCGACGGTCCACTCGTCGCATCCGGACTTCTCCCTCCGTTCAAACGCACCCGCGCGGTCGGCGACTTCATCGGGTTCTTTCACTTCGCCGCCGATCATCCGCTCTTCGACGGTCTAGCGAAGTCGTGCTTCATGGGCCGAGCCTATCGAAACGTGATCCCCGACGAGACGTTCGAGGGACTCGACGGCGAAACGCTCGCCGGCACGATCGGGGGACACAGCGAGTTCCTGGGTTCCGACGTCATCGTGCTCCCCTGCGGTGCGGGACGAATCGTCCTGTCGCAGCTGCGCCTTCGACGGGCACTCGACCGCGACCCCCTCGCCGCGCGCCTTCTCGTGAACCTCGTGCGGTGGGCGAGTACGCCGAATCCCGCGACCTCGAACGCCGAGCGCTTCGACGGCGACGAAACGCTCGCCCGATACCGAAAAGCGAAAGAAAAGCTCCAACGCTGGGCGTTCCTCGCGCCCTTTCCCAGCGACGAAGCGAGGAGCGGCCTCGATCAGCCATTCATCCCCGAAACCGACGCCGCCTTCGACCTCGGCAAGGAGTGGGTTGGTGCGGGCGGCCCGATGAAGTGGCGCATCATCACGTCGACACCCGACGGCGAGCTGGACTTCGTTCGCGCGCTCGGCGTGCGGGAGCGCAAGGTCGGGTATGCGTTCACCACGATCACGTCACCGGAGGCGCGCGACGTCACGCTCGCACTCGGCAGCGACGACGGCATCGTCGTCTTCTGGAACGGAAAGCGCATCCACGAGAACAGGGCGATGCGAGCGGCAGCGGCTCGGCAGGACGTCGTGAAGGTCCATCTCGAGAAAGGCCGGAACTCGATCCTCGTGAAAATCGACAACGTCTTCGGCGAGTGGGGATTCTTCTTCGAAGTGCTCGACGCCGACGGCAAGGAGTGCGTCCCCGGACTGCGCGTCACGCCCGATTCGACGAAGACTTCGGGCGGGTGATCGACGAGGCGGGCCCGAGCACGGGTCCCCGTTCGCCCAGGATCTCGATGTGATCACCGTCGCGCGCGGCCGCTTCCACCAACGCCGCGCCGCGCTTCGGCACGCCGCACGCCACGAGCCGGCGCCAGCGGGCCGATCGCGAGGTCAGCCGGCGGCACGCGTGCAATTCCGGCCAGCCGTCATCCTCGGAGTGCATGTCGAAGACCCCCGCTCGATGGATCCCGAGACACGGCACGAGACGCGCGCCGTCCTCGGGCAGCTTCGAATTCGGCGGGTCGGGCCACTTCGGCCAGCAAGGCCCGAGAGCGATCGCGCCGGCCGAGATGCCGAAGAAGACGGTGCCGGCGCGCCGGCGGCGCCGCAAGAGATCCGCCACTCCCGCACGCTCCACGGCGCGAACGCACAAGAGTGGATCGCCGCCGCCGAGATAGACGAGGTTCGCACGCGACAAGAGGCGTCGCGCCTCGTCGCGCGACGTTCGTCCGCTCTCGATCGCGACCGGGCGGCACACGATCCCGAATCGCCGTCGAAAATAGCCGGCGATCCATCGCTCCTCGAACCGATCGTCGCCGCTCGCTGCGCCCACGAAGGCGACTCGAGGTTTCCGAGCGCCCGTCGCGCCGAGCGCACGAGAGTGCCAAGCGTTCACGTCACGGCGCCGGAAATCGGGCCACGCAACGAGGAAGACCGGAGCGGTGGTCGCCATCGCGGCGGAGCGTACTCGACCGTCCGCGGCCGTCAAGAGAGGCACCAGACGTTCGAGATGGCGACGGCCACTCGACGAAACGGCAGCAGCGTCACACCTTGGCAAGCCGGCCGCGAGCGCGGATCATGGGCGCCATGCCGAACCCACGGACGAACGACGACGCGTCGCGTTGGCTCGACGCGGCCATCGAGCAAGCCGAGAAATCGTGGGCGGAGGGCGGCATCCCCATCGGCTCGGTGCTGGTCGATTCGAGCGGGCGCGTGGTGGCTCGCGGACACAACGAACGGGTGCAGAGTGGCGACCCTACGGCACATGCCGAGGTCACGTGCATTCGCCACGCCGGTCGCCGACGCGATTGGCGATCGCTCACCCTCGTCTCGACGCTCAGTCCCTGTCCGATGTGTTCCGGCACGGCGATCCTCTTCAAGATTCCGCGCGTGATCGTCGGGGAGAATCGCACGTTCGCGGGCGCCGAAGAGTGGATGCGCCGGAACGGCATCGACGTCGTTCTTCGCGACGATCCCCGGTGCGTGGCGCTCATGCAGCGATTGCAGCGGGAAAAACCGGATCTCTGGGCCGAGGACATCGGCGAGTAGCGAGTCCGTGCAGACGAGACCTCTCGCGGGAACGCCCACGTCGCCGAGCGGCGCGACCTTCGAACCCGCTGCGGGCGAGGCGTGAATGCAGATCGTTTGCAAGCAATGTCAGGCGACGATGGATGTCCCCGACGACGAGGCCGCCTTACGCGGCCTGTGTGCGGCGTGTGCGGCCAAAGCGCGATCCCTCGGGCCAAACCCTCCACGATCGCTCGGAAAGTACGAGATCCGCGAGCTGATCGGGCGCGGAAGCATGGGTCGCGTCTATCGCGCATTTCAACCCGACCTGCAACGCGACGTTGCCATCAAGATCCTGGTCGCGGGCGAGCACGCGAGCGAGGAAACCCTTCGCCGCTTCCAGCGTGAGGCGCGCCTAGCCGCGCAGCTCCATCACCCCGGGATCGTTCAGATCCACGACGTGGGCAGCGAAGGCAGCCTCCATTACATCGTCATGGAACACATTGCGGGTCGAACTCTCGAGAAGCTCCTTTCGACGCGACGGCTCGGCATCGACAACGCGCTTCGCATTGCGCACGCCGTCGCGAAGGCGCTCCAGTTTGCTCACGAGCACGGCGTCATCCACCGCGACATCAAGCCGGCGAACATCGTCATCGATGGCGACGGGCGTGTGCGCATCCTCGATTTCGGACTTGCACGCGGACTCGACGAGGAGGAGGCAACGCTCGCCGGCACGGTGATGGGAACGCCTCACTACATGTCGCCGGAGCAAGCATTCTCCGCCACGGGTGAAGTCGATGGACGCACCGACGTCTACTCGCTCGGCGCGGTGCTGTACGAGATGCTGACGGGACGGAGGCCGTTTGAGAGTGCGACGCTGCTTTCGGTTTTGCGACGGATCGACGAAGAAGAGCCGGCGCCCCCGTCGCGCATCGACCCGACGATTCCGGAGAGCGTGGACGCACTGATCTTGCGCGCGATGGAGAAGGATCCGGCGCGCCGGTTCGCGAGCGCGGAAGCGATGCTCGCAGCCATCGACGATTGCCTCGCGGAACGGCGCGCCGCGACGCCGCGGGACGTCCCATCGCCGAGACCGTGGATCCGCTCGCCACGAATTCGTTGGATCGCCGCGCTCGCGCTCGGAGCCGTGCTCGCCCTCGTCGCGGCGTGGGAAGTGTGGCCGTCGGATGCGGGCGATGCCGGCGACGCCGACGACTACGCTCCCATGGCCGCGCAGCTCGCGCTCATTCAATCGGAGATCGAGCAGGCCGACCGTCTCGAGGATTTCGGCGCGCGGAGCCGATCGCTCGAAGGGGCCTACGAGAAGCTGGCTTCGATTGCGCCGGAGAAGGCGGATGAGTGGTCGACCTCGCTCGAGGCCGACATTCACCGTCGACTCGGTTGCTACGGGCTTGCGGCTCTCGAAACGTCGAGAGTCGTCGAAAAGGATCCGAGCGACATGGGGGCGAGGTGCCGGCTCGTCCTCGACAGGCTTGCAGCCGCACCTGCACGAATGCCCTTCCTGGGAATCGGGATCTTTCCGCACGTCGACGGCGACGCCGTGCGTGCAATCGAGGACTCGATGATCGCCTCCGGAGCGACGCAAGGCGACAGCTCGCTCGTCGCCGCAGTCGCACGTTACGTCGACGGCAAGCCGGCACGGGCCCTCGAAAACCTAAAAGCCGCGCGAGCCAGCGGCGGAGCGCCGGACGACGTTCTTCTGGTTCGAGGAACCTTCGAGCTGATGCAAGTGGTTCGCGACTCGACATCCGAGGAATCGAAAACGCTGCTCGGCGCCCTGCTGCGCGACATGGATGCCCTGCTGCGAGCGCAACCTCGCAGCGCAGCCGTCCGCTGGCTGCGCGCACTAGCGCGTCACGTCGCCGGCGATGCGACCGGAGCGTGGGCGGACGCCGACCTTCTCCTGTCTCAGGCTCCCACGTCGGCGGAGACCTACTTGCTGCGGACGATCCTCCAAGAACGCGAGGGCCAGTACGATGTCGCGCAAGAGAACTTCGAACGGGTTGCTCGGCTCGACCCGTCGGTCGACGCCGATCTCGGGCGGATCTACCTCGGCGTCGTCGGAGTCTTCGGCAAGGCAGGCATGGCCGTCCCAGACCTCGAAGCACTCGAGTATTGGCGCGTGCGCCTCGATCATCGGCTCGCGCGATGGAACGAGCCCGCGAGCCTGCTGCTGCGCGCCGCGATCACCGAGATCGGCTCGCGATGGAATACCGCAGCCGCCGACCTGGCCGCGTTTCACCTGTTACCCGATCCCCCATCGCTCGCCCTGAGCCACCGCGAGCTGACGACGCTGACCACGCTCGCCGCGGCACCCACGCGCACGCGCTTGATGTGCACGTCGCGCGATTGGCAGCTCCGGCTCGGCCTCTCGGACCTGTGCCGGAGCACGTGCGATGCGATCCTCGAACGACTTGGAGACACGGCACTCGCTCGCCTCGACGGTGTGGGAGACGACGAACGCGTGGCGATCGAGCGGGATTGCCACTACGATCTCGCCCTACTGGCAGCAACCGCTGGCGACGACCGTCAAATGTGTGCGCAACTCGACGAAGCCGTTGCGCGCGGGACGAAGATCGAGGAAGTTCTGCGCGATTCGAAGTTCGCGAGCGTTCGCGAACGCCCGGCGTTCAGAGAATGGCTCGACCGTCACTCGCGTTGACGAGTCCGGCACCGGGCCTTCGACCCTCGAGTGGGAACGGATCGACGATGGCGAAGCACCCACGGCTTCCCGACGAGGAGGCGTTGCTCGCTCGTTGTCGATCGGGGGACCGCGAGAGCTTCGCCATGCTCACGGGCCACTACCGCGAGTGGCTGTGGCGCACGGCGGCGTTCATGCTCGGCAACGAAGACGAAGCCGAAGACGTAACGCAGGAAGCGATCACGCGGGCGTTCGCCGACATTGCTCGATTCGAGGGACGGTCTGCGTTCGCGACGTGGCTTTGCGGAATCGTTCTCAACATCTGCCGAAAGACGCTGCGAAGTCGAGCCCGACACGCGGGCGTCGTCGACCCCGAGCATCTCGACGAGAACCCGGCGCGTCACGGGCGCCGCCTCGGCGTTCTGTCGACGATCTTGCGACGAGAAATCAACGAGCGAATGGAAGTCGCCATCGACCGCTTGCCGATTCCGCTGCGCGAGGCATTCCTCCTGCGTTACGTCAATGGAATGGAGTACGCCGAAATCGGCCACGCGGCGGAGATCACGGAAGCGACGGCTCGCGTTCGCGCGTTTCGCGCACGAACCCTGCTTCGCGCGGAGCTGGGCACGGTCGTCGACACCGCGTGGATCGAGCCCGATCCCGCAACGTGACCGATCAAGCCGGGCTCAGGACAGCTCGGTGATCGCCTGTTGGAGGCGGTTGAGCTCGCCCTCGATGCTTGCCAATCGCGACTGGATCTGCGGCTTGCTGTCGCCCGTGGGCATCGTTGCCGCTTGGGTCGCCGTGTTCTGGAGCGCGTCCGCGCCGAGGTTGGAAGCCGAACAACTCACGTCTCGCGCAAATTGGATCAGCGCCTGAACGTCGCCCGATTCGATCTTCGCTCGGGCTTCCGCGAGTCGCTCGGAAACGTTCTTCACGAGAAGCGTGAGGAGTTCCTTGTATTCCGCGCCGTCCATTCCGAGCGTCGACGCGACCTTCGTCGGATCTGCGAGCGGCGGTCGAATGCGGCCCTTCACCTCTTCGATCTTCGGAAGGAGGGTGGCTCGATCGATCGGCTTCAGGACGTAGTCACGGATGCCCATCTGGACAGCCTCGACCACGATGTCCTTCTCGGCGTTCGCCGTGCAGACGATGATCGGAGTCAAGGCCGTTCGGGCGTCTGCGCGCAAACGCCGAATGAACTCGATGCCGCTCATTTCCGGCATGGACACGTCCGTCATGATCAAGTCGAACGTCGCCTCGCCGATAGCTTGGAGCGCCGACGTCGCCGATTCGAACTCCACGACCGTGTAGCCGGCCTTTTCCAGGAATCGAACGAGCAGTTTTCGGCAAATCAGATCATCTTCGACCACCATGATCTTCATCGCGTGCCTGCCCGCAAAGCGAGTTCGACAACCCTGGTTCTCATGGCGTGCCTGCCCGCGAGGAGAGCTCGACAACCCCGGTTTTGGTGGCATGCCGCCCGCGACGAGAGTTCGACGATCAGAATCTTCATGATTCGGCGATCCTCGAATCGCTTCGGACGTCGATCGGAAGTCGTCCTGTTGGTGCGTTGCGCACTGCCCCACGCCGGTGCGCGTCGCGACAAGACTCATCGAGAACCCAGCCGCGGAAGTTGAGCGAAACTGCCTCAGGACAACTCCTCAAGGCTCGTCGCTGAGCGCGAGCAATCCGTCGAGATCCGGCGCATCGAGAGGTTGCGCGGCCTTGGAGTCGGACACCAGCCGAGATGACACCGGTTCGGGAAAGCGGGTCGCCCGTTTCGTTTCGAGGCGCGCGCCGGCCGAGCGATGCGGTGCAGCAAGCGCGAGATCCTGCATCACCCGGTCGAGCGTCGCGATCGTTCGAACGGCTCGAGCCGTCCCGCGCCCCCGATCTCTCTGATTCCGATCTCTTCGCGGCGTGCGTGGGTATACTCGCGCGATTACCGGAGGAACTCATGAGCCGAATCGGAGTCGTCGGGACACTCTCACTCGCCGTGCTTTTCGGATGCGGGAAGAAGTCGGGAGAAGTGGTGCGCATGGTCGTCAACAACCACTCTCCTTTCTGGGAGCCGATGAAGATCGGAATGAGCCGCGCCGGGGCCGAGTGCGGCGTCGACGTCGACTGCGTCGGGCCGCAGGAGCAGAACGTGGATGCGCAGATCTCGGTGGTCGAATCGCTGATTGCTCAAGGGGTGACCGGCATCTGCATCTCACCGATCGATCCCAATGGGCTGCGCCCGGTGATCCAACGAGCGCTCGCGGCCGGCATCGACGTCATCTGCATGGACTCGGACGCGCCCGCGTCCGGGCGCCTCGCTTACATCGGCACCGTGAACCGCAAGGCCGGCGAGGAAGCCGCAAAGACGATGCTTCGCGTGCTCGGCGATTCGGGCGGAGGAAGACGGAAGGTCGCGGCGTTCGTGGGGATGCTCACCGCCGCAAACGCACGCGAACGGCTCGATGGATTCAAGTCGGCGATCGCCGGCTCTCCGATCGATCTGGTCGAAACGTACCTCGACGACGGCGACGCGGGCAAAGCGCAGGCAAACGTGGAGACCGCGCTTCAGGCACATCCCGACCTCGCGGCGCTCTTCACGATTTACTCGTACGACGGCCCGGCAGCGGGACGCACGGTCCGCGGACTCGGCCTCGTCGGCAAAGTGAAGATCGTGAGCTTCGACGCCGAGCCGCAAACTCTCGAGCTCCTGCGAGACGGCGTCATCGAGGCAACCGTCGTGCAGCGCCCGTACGAATTCGGATATCGCGGCGTGAAGCTCCTTCACGAGATTCGCACGAAGGGGCGCGAACCCGCGCTGTCCGGAGTACCCACCGATCGCATCATCGACACCGGCGTCGACGTCGTCACACGCGAGAAACTCGCCGAGTACATCGACGGCCTGAACAGGCTCGGGATCAAGTCGTCGTGACCGCCTGCGCGATCGGCGTCCGATTCGGACACACCGGAACCGTGCCGAATCGCCAGCACCCTTGCTTCTCGTCGGACCGCCCATTAGCTTTGAACTCCACTACTAGATCGTTCCTCGCGGCGAGCCGGGGAAGTGTGTCCCGAATCGGTCCTTCCACGAACTGGAATCGACATGGGGCATTCGAAGAAGTCCCAAGTTCGGCCGGGACGCAAGAGGTAGCCAATGTGGGTCAAGCTTAGTCCTTTCAGCGGCTTGCAATATTGATGGAGGACGGCACGCCCCTTGTGTACGGCGGGCGGCGCCGGAGACTTGGGGCGCAGAAAGGACTCTTCCACGATGAACCGATCGAGATTCCTGTGCACGGCGATCCTGTTCGCTTCCGCTTCGGCGATCTCCCAGGCAGCGACTCTGACGGGGCGCGTTGTCGGCCCGGGCGGTGTGCCCGCGGTGAACGTGGACCTCGACCTCGACGATTCGGCGACCGGTCTTCCCATCGCGACGATCGCCGATCACACGAACGCACAGGGTGTCTTCAGCTTCGCGGTGCCGAACGGCACCTACAACATCGCGTTCATTCCACCGCCAGCGTTGCGACTTGCCGACAAGAAGATCTTCAACGTGGCCGTCCCCGGCAACACCAACCTCGGTGACATCACGCTCGAGACCGGGTACTTGGTCACAGGACACGTCGTCGATTACCTGGGCAATCCGATCTTCGACGTCGATCAAGACGTCGAGGATTCGTTCACCGGCGATCGCGTGCCGACTCACGCGGATCACACGGACGTCAACGGCAACTTCTCGTTCCTCGCGCCGGCCGGCACTCGGGACATCCTCGTTCTACCCGCCAAGACGACTCGCGCGGTCGCGCGCGTGCTCGTCGGCGTCGTCATCGCCGGTGACACGAACGTGGGAACGATCCCATGCGCCCAGGGGTTCCTCCTCTCGGGGCGAGTCACCGGATCCGGCGGGGCCAGCGCTTCCGCGATCGACCTCAACGCCTACGACGAAACGAACGGTGCTCTGATCGCGACCGTCGGCGACAATACCGACGTGAACGGCAACTACTCCATCCTCGTGCCGGCAGGAACGATCTCGGTCGATGCGGAGCCTCCGATCGGTCTCGGTCTCGCGCACTCGAGAACGACCGGGGTTCACGTCGTCGGAGATGGGATGTTGAACATCGCACTCCAAGCCACGCCCGTCGCGGTAGGCATCTCCCGCTCCGGTCGATTGGCTCGCGTTGGGACCACCTTTGCTTACAGCGTGCGGGTTCGAAACACCACGCCGTCCGTGCAGCGCGTCACCGCGCGAATCTTCGTCGAGGAACCGGTGAGCGGAGTGCAAGGCAACGTGGTCGGGCCGAGACAAGGAAGGCTCGTTGCGAACTTCGGTCCCGTCACGACCCCCCTGGGCCTGAGAATCCCGGGCAGCACGCCGCAACGATTCATCGGTCGTCCATTGAATCTCCGGATCGTCGTCAACGACGCAACCTCGAGTCTACTACTCGACTCCGACGTGACTCAGTTCACGATTCGCTGACAAGAGAAAGGACATTGCCATGGCCGTTTCCGAGCTAAAGGGCGCGAAGTACGGGTTCGTCACTCACGGTGTGGCGAAGAGCGAGATGCACTCGGTTCGCAACTCCAACGACACGCCTCAGGTCGGGGAGCTGGTCGTCGGCAAGATCCTCTCGATTGGCAAGCACACTGCCGTCGAGAACCGTGAGAGCCGACGCACGTCGATATTCATCGGTGACGTCTTGGTCGGCGTATTCGGCAATCGGTACGCAACCGACCAATACGAAGCGTACGTCCCGGCGTCCAATCCGGAGATCTACGACGTCGTCAGCATCGGTGGCGTGTGCGGGCACGTCGCGTCGAAGAACGAGCTGCTCCAGGAGGAGCCGACGAAGGTTCAGATGATCGGATACGTGTGCGACGCCGCAGGAAAACGGCTGAACATCCGCGATCACCGCATTCAGCCCCGTCCGATCACGACCGCGAAGAAACCGAAGACGATCGTCGTCGTTGGAGCGTCGATGAACTCGGGCAAGACGACGACCGTCGCCAACGCAGTGCGCGGCCTGACGAATGCCGGCTATCGCGTTTGCGCAGCCAAGATCACCGGCACGGCCTGCAGCAAGGACACGTGGTTGATGCATGATGCCGGTGCGCTCGACATTCGCGACTTCTCGGACTGCGGCCACCCGTCGACTTACATGATTTCGCTCGACGAGTTGCTCGACGTGCACCGAACGCTCTACTCGCACCTCCTCGAGCACGAGCCCGATTACGTCTTGTTCGAAATCGCCGACGGCATCTTCGAGCGAGAGACCGCAATGCTCCTTCGAGACGCCGCATTCAAGACGAGCGTCGACCACGTCTTGTTCACGGGCGCCGATGCGCTGGCTGCGGAAAGTGGAACGCGAATCCTGAAGAGCCTCGGATTCCGAGTCGCGGCCATCGGTGGACTCGTAACGTGCAGCAAACTCGGCATGCAGGAGGTCGTTTCGGCGACGAATCTGCCGTGCCTGAACTCGGAGATGTTGTGCACGGGCGGCCTGCTGACGGCGCTCGGCATCGGGGTCAAGGAGGACGAGCCCGCGGTGCTGGCTCGACCGACGCGGTAGCAGGAACGAAAGACGTCAACGTTGAAAGAGTCGTTTCAATTCATGTGGCCGCTTCTGCGGCCCTACCGGAAGCTACTCGTCTTCGCGACCACGTGCGCGCTGTTCGTGACTCTTTCCGACGTTGCCGTTTCGTGGCTGTTCAAGGTCATCATCGACAACATCATCCATCACCACAAACTGGTCCATCTGCTGTGGCTCGATTTCAAGATCTCGGACCTCTTCACGTGGGTGATCGCAGCGCTCGCGTTCTTCGCGTTCCTCCGCGGCTTCGCGGTGTACGCGGAGCGGCGATTCGCGGAGACCGCAGGTCAACGCGTGATCTACGACCTTCGCTTGAAGCTCTTCCGCCATCTCCAGATCTTGCCGCTCGATTTCTTCCGGAAGCGCCAGATCGGGTCCGTGATGCTGCGGTTCATCAGCGACATCAGCGCGGTGCGGCGATGGGTCACGAACGGCATCGCCGCACTGTTTGCCGAGGGCACGCGAGTGATCGTCTGCATGACCGCGCTCGTGCTGATCAACTGGCACCTCGCGCTGGTCGCCATCGCGCTCGTGCCGCTCTACTTGTGGACCTTTCGGCGATTCAATCCGCAATTGCGAAAGCTGAGCGGCCAGGTCCGAACGCAGCGCGCGAAGCTGTCGGGCGAGATCCAAGAGCAAATCGCGGGAATGCACGTCGTGAAGGCGTTCGGCCGCGAGAAACACCACGCCGAGAGGTTCGCCGAGCGCACCGAGAAACTGCGCGAGCGTTCACTCGCGCAAGCGTTTCTCGGTGGCCGGCTCGACGGCATCGGCTCGACGGTCGTGCTCCTGTCGGGCGGCCTCGTGTTGGCCGTGGGAACGACCGAGGTACTAGCCGGAGCACTCACGAAGGGTGAGTTCGTCGCCTTCTACACGTTGCTCCATCGGCTCTATCCATCCATCCGTCGCCTCGTGCACTTGAACGAGGTCGTTCAGACGTCGCGCGTGCAAATCCAGCGGATCCTGCGGTTGCTTCACGTTCGTCCAGAGGTGGAACGAGAGGCCGCCGAGAAGTTGGTCGTGTCAGAGGGCCGGATCGAGTTCAGAAACGTCACTGCTGCGTATGGAAAGGGCAAGCCCGCGATCGAAAGCGTCTCGTTCACTGCGGAGCGCGGCCAGCTCGTCGCGATCGTCGGATCGAACGGCGCAGGGAAGACGACTCTCCTCCACCTGTTGCTGGGATTCGAGCGCCCGTCGCAGGGCGAACTGCTCATCGATGGCCAGGACGTCTCCCAGGTCACGCTGCGATCGCTTCGAAAGAGAATCGGCTACGTGCCCCAAGATGCGTTCCTCTTCTCAGGCTCCATTCGAAAGAACCTCTGGACGGGGAAGCGAGACGCGAAAGACGAGCAGATGGAAGTGGCTCTCGATGCCGCCGATTGCCTCGACTTCGTCAAGGAGGACCCCAACGGCCTCCTCGCAAGAGTCGGCGAACGCGGGCGCATGCTCGCCGGCGGTCATCGCCAGCGAATCGCGCTCGCTCGAGCGCTCATCAAGGTTCCGCCGATCCTGCTGCTCGACGAGCCGATGTCCGAAGTGGACCCGGAGAGCGAAGCCGCGATCCACGATGCGCTCGCACGTCTCCGGCCAACTCACACGATTCTCGTGGCGACTCACCGCGCTCGCACGGCGCGAGATGCGGACCTCATCCTCGTGCTCGATCACGGAAGGCTCGTGGAATCCGGCACGCACGAGGAGTTGATCGCCCGCGCGGGTGTTTACACTCGCCTCTACGATCAGCCCGAACCCGAGGAACAGGAGATGGTCCTCGACGACTCCGGTGCACACAGTCATCCGATTTGAGATAGCAAAATCACGTCAGTGGGAACCGGCGCGACGCTTGGGCCGGTAAGAGAGCGAAGAAGAGAGCAAGGAGATTCAACATGAAGCCTTCGTTATTCACCTTTGGAATGACCCTCCTCGGCGCCGCGTCGTTCTTCACGACGGCACAGGCGGCGATACTGTCCGGCCATGTGACGGACGGAGTCAATCCAGTCTTCGACGCAAACGTCAACGTGTTCGACAGTGCCACCGGAACGCAGATCGCGACGACGCTGGACCACACGGACGTGAGCGGGAACTTCGCGTTCACGGTGCCGACCGGCACGATCGACGTGCACGTCATCCCGCAATTCGCGGATCGCCTCGCGGGACTCGAGATCAAGGCCGTCGTGGTCCCCGGCGACCTCAACATGGGCACGCTGATCGTCCAACACGGATTCGTTCTGTCGGGAACCATTCACGACTCGGGCGGGTTTCCCGTCGACGCCGTCGACATCGACGCGATTCGCACGTCTGACGGCGTGAAGCGGTACACGCCCGGCGACAACTCGGATCTCTCGGGCTTCGTGGACGTGATCGTCCCGCCGGGAACGTACGACATTGCGATCGACCCGCCGCAGTCCACGTTTCTCGTCGGACGAGTGCTGCCGGGCATCACGATTTCGGGCGACACGTCGTTCGGCATCGTCAACCTCGACAACGGGTTCCAGATCACCGGTCGGGTGGCAGGACCGGGCAACGCGAGCGTCGTGGGCGCAGACATGGACGCCCGGGACACGTTCACGGGCGCGTCGATTCGCCTCGTCGGAGACAACACGGACGGGCTCGGCAACTTCAGCATCATTCTTCCGCAGGGCTCGTTCGACATCGACACTCAGCCCACGGTTGGGTCGCGGCTCGTACCCGCGCGCGTCCTCAAAGTAGACGTGGTCTCGGATGCCAACATCGGCACGATCAACGTCGTCGCGGGATTCAACGTCACCGGCACGGTGACGGCGGCGGGATCGCCGGTGTCGCGGATCAACCTCGACGCTTACTCTTCGAACGACGCGGGAGTGCCGATCCAAGGCGACGTCACCGACGCGACCGGCGTCTATTCGACGATCGTTCCCAGCGGATCGGACGACCTCTATGTCGATGTGCTGAGCCCCTCGGGCTTCAAGCACGTCTTCCTCGAGAACCTCTCGATCACCGGGGATCGCACGCAGGACTTCGCGCTCCAGACGTCGAACGTCACGTGCGACATCGTCCCAGCCGACGTCGGCACGACGGTCGGTGGTTTCATCCACTACTCGATCAACCTCCGGAACAACACGGGTTCGGCTCGGACGGTGAACTACACCGTCGTCGGCAAGGCGTTCAACAATTCGATCGTTCGGACGCTCGTGCCGCAGACCTCGCGATCCCTTCCGGCGGGCCCGGGGACGACGACGGTTGGCCCTCTTCAATCCCACGTGCCGGGCAACCTGCGTCCGCGCTTCCTTCGCGTGCCGGTCCGAGTGTTCGTGACCGTCACGGATCCGGGAACCGGCGCCGTCCTCGACACCGACTTCTACGAATTCCGAGTCTACTGAAATCGTCGACCCCATGACGCCGATGCGCGCAGCCCTTCGCGGGGCAGCGCTCATCGGCGTCGTTTTTTTCGCGATGGGATCTCCCGCTCGCGCACAGACGCCCGATGCCGATGGCTCTCGCGAGCTTCGCGTGGGATCTCGCGTCAAGCTCACGGGACGTTTCCGCGACGACGGCGTGTTCGAGTCTTGGGACCTCGTCCGCCGAAAGGCCCGTACCACGGACACGCTCTGGGGATTCATTCGTGCGGTCGATCCGGGAAAGCCGTCGCTCGACGTTCTCGGATTCACGGTCGTGCCCTACGAGTCGAAGCCGCTCGTCGTCGAGAGCGCCAAGAAACGGAAGATCACGATCGGCAGCCTTCGCGTTGGAGAGTGGGTACGCGTCGAGGGCAAGCCGCGAAACGGAAAGCGGTTCCGAGCGCGCCGAATCAAGGTCGTTTCCGGCGGTCGCCAGCAAGGCATCGAGAAGCTCGAAGGCTCGATCGAGTGGATCGGTCCTTCCGACGAATCACCGCGCAAGCTCAAACTCCTCGGCATCGATGTCGAGTGGCTGCAGCGCCCACCCGACGACCCCGTCGTGTATCCCGACGGACCCCGCGTCGTTCGCCGTCACGGGGAGCTCGGATATCGCGCGGGAACCTCGAGCCTGCCCCGCGCGCCGCGGTTGCGCCTCGGACCGCTCAAGTTCGGCGCGCGCGGGCGTTGGGACACGCGCTTGGAAGTGAACTTCGACCTCGATCGAACGAGGCACGGCGACACCGGCCGCAGTCGAGAGATCCTGGATCTCGAGGCCACCGCGGAAGTCTCGGATCACGTTCTTGCGTTCGCCGACTTCCGCACGCAGCGAAACGACGTGATCTACGATCAGGATCGAAACCTCGATGACATCGAGCGAACGGGAATGCGGGAGCTGTTCGTTTTTGCCAAGGAGCCATGGGATCTGCCGTTCGACGTCGAGATCGGCCGCCAGGACTTCGAGGACGACCGGCAGTGGCTCTACAAGAAGCAGCTCGATGCGCTTCGAGCCTTCGGCAAGTTCGGCCCGCTCCTTCTCGAAGCATCCGTCGGCGAAGTCTTGTTCGACGCTCCCGCCTCGGACCGCGACGTGACCGACTACATCGGCAACGCTTCGTGGCATTTCGGACCGAAGACCGAGGTTGCGGCGTTCATCGTCGATCGGCGCGACCAAGAATCGGAGCTCGAGAACTTCAACCTCGGGATCCGCACTCGCGCCGAGCCCACGCGCGGCTTGCGGCATTGGCTCGACGCGGCGATGTCTCGCGGCCGCCTCGATGGAGAGCGCAACTTCGGTTACGCCGTCGACACCGGAGTCACTTACGTATTCCGGTCCGACTACGAGCCCTCGATCACGGTTTCGTACGCAGTGGGAACCGGTGACGACACGCCGTTCGACGGCGTGAACCGCTCCTATCAACAGACGGGACTCCAGCAGAACATCGGGCGGTGGAACGGCGTCACGACGTTTCGCTACTACGGCGAGATCGTCGACCCCCAACTGACGAATCTCGAGATCTTCACCGGCGGCGTCGGCGTCCACCCGATCAAGAAGACGTCCGTCGACCTCGTCTATCACCTCTTCCGGCAGGAATCGACCGTGGCCGAACGATTCCGCGATCACTCGAGAATCCGGAGGAACACCAACGGCCTGAGCCCGGACATCGGGTACGAAATCGATCTCGTCCTCGGAACGCGCGCGATCTCGAACTTCAAGATCGAGCTCGACGTCGGCTGGTTCCATCCCGGCGGAGCGTTCGACCTGCGCCGCGACGAAGCCGTCGTCGTCTTCCTGCAGACCGAGGTGCGCTTCTAGAGTCCCGGCGGCAGGGGCATGCGGTCACCGAGCAGCGCCAGCACGACTTCAAAACGGTGGCGGTAGGGGCATGCGTTCACCGAGCAGCGCCAGCACGATCATGGAAGTGCCGAAGTTTCGCGAGCGGGGAAAGACGCGATCGTTCCACGTCCCGTCATCGTCGCGAGTCCTCATCACGACCTCGAGGAAGCGCGCTCGCTCCTTCTCCCGTTTCTCCTTCGGCAGCATCTCGATCGCTTGTGCGGCGTAGCGATGCCCGTAGTAGCAGTAGTATGGAGCGATGCCGTACGGTCCCTCGTGCGTTCCGCTCTTGCGGCGACGCTTCTCGATCTCGCTCCAGTGCTCATGGAACGCGTCGATGGACGCCTGTATCGATTCCACCGAGCCGCCGCCGAGGAGACGCAGCGTCGTCTCGCAAATCGGCGATCGCGCGATCGAACCGGGTAATTGTGCGCGGACGTCGGGCCGCTTCGCATCGCCCTTCTGCGGCGTCAGGATGCCCGAATAGAGAAACGCGCCCGAATCGAGACGCTCACCTTCGAGCACGGTGCGCGCCCGCCGCAAGATCGTATCCGACGTCTTTTCGCCACTGCCACGCGCAACGAGGAGCGCTTGCACGACCGGCGCCGTGACGAAGCTCGCGGGCTCCCGACGGGTCGCGTAATTCCAGCCGCCGTTCGCGAGTTCTTCGGTCTCGAGCGACTTCACGAGTTTCGGAATCCACGAATCCACCTCGGCGGCGTGTTTGCCGGCGCGTTTCGCGGCGCGAACCCGACAGAGGAACTCGAGCGCGTACGCGTGTCCCCATACACGAACGTCGTACGCGTCGCGCGTGCTCGGAACCATGTCGTCATGGCCGAGCCCGGCGCGGGACAACACGAACTCGAGCCCGCGATCGATCGCAGCCGATGCCGAAGCGTCGTTCGGATCCGCCGCAACGAGCAGCGTTCCGGCGACGATCGCCGTGCCGCCGACGCGGTAGCCGACGGGAATCTCTTCGTGGACGCGATACACGCCCTCGTACGGCCACTGACCGCCCTCTTCTTGCATCTTGATCAACTGTGGGAGTGCGACGCGGATCAGTTCGTCAGGAGACGGCGGAGGCGTCGCGGGCATCTCGGCCGGCGGCGCCTGCAGGAGGACCATCGAAATCGAGAGCCATGCTGGGTTCATGGCGCCACTTCTCCCAGGAATCGGCGACCGTTTCCAGCGCTCAGCGCAGTTCGCCGAACAGCCTCCGGAAATCGGTGTCGACGAGACGCCACGGGTCCCCGGCCGCCGTCGCCTCGCGCCAACTCTCGCGCTCCGCAGCGATCGCGAGAATGACGTGGGCGCGGAGGTGACCGAGCGCTCGCTTCATCGACACGGAGTCGAGCGCTCCCGGGAGATCGAGCAACGCGCATCCATTCGAATCCCGACGCGCAACTTCGAGCGCTCGCTTGCGGGCGCCGGCGCGATTGGGCACGAGATCGACGCCGCCGCGGACGTCCGCGACGATTCGGCGTCGGCACTCCGACGCCTCCGCCGATCGCCCGAGCGCGCGGTACGCCAGGAGTCGAAGTCCGTCGTCGTGAGAACGATCCAACTGTAGCAGCAAGAGCGCGACGCCGGCATCACGATCGACGTCACGGCGCGCCGCCCGCAGGGACGCCGCGAGTGGCGCGAGCACGTCCGCCGCGGGCAGGCCCAGTTCCCCGCGCGCGCGCGCAAGGGTTCGCGTGACGGTCGCGTCGTCGATCCCTCGACGAACTCCGTCCTCGAGCACGGTCGCCGCGTCGGCGACGCGCCCTTGACTGCCGAGAACGGATGCGAGGTTGAGCCGCGAGCCCGCGTCCTGGGGCATCGCTGCGATCGCTCGACGAAGTCGCGATTCGGCCTCCGCGGCTCCGGTCGCGCCCCCGCGCAACGCCTGCACGACGATCTCGTTTTCGGCCGCGACGAAGGCGCGACTCGCCATTGCGTCGGGACCCGGCCCGATGGCATCGACGGCGAGAAGACGCAAGCGCATCGACTCCGCGTCGCCTCGTTCGCCGTCGAGCCTCGCAAGATTGAACTGGGCACGCGCGCAGCGCGGCGCCACACGCACGGTGCTCTCGAGGATCGAGCGCTCGTCGCGCCACTCCCCATTGCGTCGAATCACGAGCAGTGCGAACAAGACGCACGTCGTCACGAGGAACGGCCGAGCCGCGCGCGTCGAGAAGAACCATCCGCCGACCCAGCAGATGCCGACCGACGGCAGATAGAGGTCGTGCTCCGACAGCAACTCGTGATGCGGGATGATCTGCGCGACCGGCGCGAGCGCGAGCCCGATCCAGGCCATCGCGAAGCCGAGGGAACGGTTGCGACGCCATACGACGACGCCCGCGACGAACGCGAACACCACGAGGGCGAGTCCTGCGATGGCGAACGGATCGCTCCAACTCGACGAGATCGGAAACGCGTCGAACGAGTAGTCCGCGACGAGCCTCACCGGAAGCACGAGGAGCACGAGGTAGCGGCTCACGACGCGGGCGATCGTCGGCGCGGATTTGGCAAGCGTGCCGGCGACCCAGTGGAATCCGCCTGCACCCGCAACCGCGGAAACGCGCCACTCGAACAGCACCGCAGCAACGACGACCAATGCGATCGCCCCGCCGATCGCATACAGGAGCCAGCGCGTTCGGATCGCGCGCCAACCGCCAACGGAAGCGTCGTACGCAAGGCAAAGCACGGGAAGCACGCACGCCACTTCCTTCGAGAGGACGCCGGCGACGAATGCCGCGGCGAGCCACGCGAGCCAGCGGTTTCCGCCGCGCTCCCGCCATCGCAGGAAGGACAGGAAGCCCGCCAGCACGAACACGGTCGCGAGCACGTCCTTGCGTCCGGCGATCCACGCGACCGATTCCGTGTGCGCCGGGTGGAGCGCGAACAGCAGCGCCGAGGCGAGCGCCGCGCGCGGCATCACCCGCCGTGCCACGGCGAAGACGAGTCCCGTCGCGAGCGCGTGCAGGAGAAGGTTCGTGACGTGAAACGCGACCGGCGACCCATTCCCCACGAACCAATCGAGCGCGTAGCTCGCATTGCGAAGCGCGCGAGCCTCGGGCACGCCCGTTTCGAGCCCGAGCATCGCCGGCACGTTCTTCAGCGATCGTACCGCCGGATTCTCGAGCACGAGCTGACGGTCGTCGCCGACGAAAGAGCCGCCGAGCGCATTCGCATACGCGAGCGCTGCCACGAGCATGACGACGAGAGCGGAGGTCCGCGGAGACATTCGGGCGGGCGATTGTAAGCCTCGGTCGCGCGATTCGAGGGAGGATTCAATCCACATGAAAAGCCGGGCCCAAGGAACTCGCGTCCCTCGGGCCCTCGCGCGCCGATCCGCAATGACGCCAGTTCAGGGCTCGACACGCGCGATCAGACGACTCATCGATCCCTCGACCATCGTCAAGACGTGCGGGATCGCGGGGCTGAGGTCGGTGAAGTGAACCGTGTGATGGGCCCCGTCCATCGCAGCACTCACCTCGTAGTCGACGACGTCCGCGCCACCGTGTCCGCCAAGGCACACGGGAAGCGACATGAATTCGTCCGAGAGAAGTGCGCCGCTCAGTCGTGCGAGCTGAGCCGGAGGGAAGACGCCTCGTGCGTCGTGCGTCCGCTCCGGATGGCCCGGAGTCTCGCAGCGATAGGCCCATTCGCCCGAAGCACGCACGACCAGGCTATGATCCTCACCGACGAACCCGCCGCGGGCTTTCATCTCGAAGACGACCGCGTCGAGCACCTCTCGTCCGAGCGCAGCGCACTGTTCGCGGATCATTACAAAGCCGAGCGGCTCGGCGGCGAGCGTCTCGCTCTGCACCGTGTGGCTCGGACCGTCCGGTGACTTGTAGGTCACCAGATACGTCACGCCGTCCATCACGATTCCGTCCGCCTTGAAGGCGGGCGGCATCTTCATGAACTCCGTTCCCACGAAAAGCGCGTTCAGGAGATCGACTTCGCGAGCAGGCACGACCCACTCGATCGTCCGCGCGCCTCGGACGTCGGCCGTCGCGTAGACCACTCGCCCGTCGTCGAAGAGCGAAAGCCGGTTCTCCACGCCGAGAAGCCCGCCGCTCTCCTGGTAGACGACACGCGCGCACTTCACCGACGGCGGCAACTGCCCATGGGCACTCGGCAGAAGCGTAAGACCGATCGACACGCAGACGATCGAGCCAACGATCCATCCGCGGATACGCGTTGGAGTCTTCATGGTTCGTCATCCTTCGGGCAGAGTAGCCCGCTGCAACGTCGGGGATAGAAGTTTCGCTGTCTCGGGGCTCCGAGGCAGGCATCGGAAGATCGCCCTCCCGGGCGGCCGCTCGGGGCCCCGGGTCGACGATCGATACCGGAGCAATCGTGGTGCCAGCCCATCCGGCTTTCTCGCGGCGGGCGGACGTGCGACGGTGCGGTCTATCGTGGCGCTGCGATGAGAAATCGGTGCTCCGGCACGCCAAACCTCGGGTCGACGCCGCGATCGTGCGTGGATTATTCCGCGCGCGGTGTCGACCTTCCCCCAACGGTGGGGACGCCACGCCGCTCAGCGATGATCGGCACCCGGTTCGTTCTCGTCTTTCCGCGGGACGAACGTCCACTCGAACGTCCGGGAGCCGCCGGCGCGAAGCTCGAACGGCACCGCCACGCCTTGCCCACCGGGCATGTGCACGCTCGCGTAGTAGCTCCCCGGGGCGAGCCCGACGACGCGAAACGGCGCCCGGCGGCCGTCGAAGACGAGCGGGTACGAGATGAGCACGTAACCGTCCCCCGAAGCCCAGACCGAGAGCCTCACGTGTCCGTCGCCGACCGGGAGCCCTTCGTCGGCAACGATCCACCCCGAGCACTCGACGCCCTCGTCGAGAGCGACGGTCAACTCGGCGTGGGTCTGCGTGTCACCGAGCCAGATCGTGGCCTTGCCGACGCCGCGCTCGTCGTGATGCGCAGCCACGTCGTAGGAGCCGCCCGCGAAGACGGACACGTGCGCGTGGCCGTCTCCGTCTGCCGAGGCCGCGGAAAGGAGGCGTCCGCTACCGCTACTCGATGGGCGGAGCTGCACCAGAGCGCCGGACACGGGCTCGCCGCCGCGCGCGCGAACGACTCGCACATCGACGTCGGTCACCGTCCAATCGACGTCGAATTGACGATGCTCTCCCGACGCAAGGTCGATCTTCTCGAGTGCGCCCATCTCGCCTAACCTACCTGACGTCTCGGTCAACTGCGTGCGACGAACGATGAGCTTGTACCGCCCGGGCGTGATCGCGCCGAAGTCGTAAGCGCCGCGGCGATTCGTTTTCACGCCCATGTCGCGTGGCCCTTCGTCGTTCTCCGGGTTCAAGTCGAGGCGCACGTCCGCGGCGGGCTCGCCGTTGATGCGCACCGTTCCCGCGAGCATCGCGCTCGCTTGCCGATCGACGAGGGTCCGCGGTTCGCCGTCGAGCACGATCTCGATCTCCGTCGTCTCGCCCTCTTCGATCTCGACGTCGCCCCTCTTCAGGTAATCAGAATGGTGCTGCGGGGCGAGAAGCTCGAGCGGCGAGGCGTCGCCGAACGACAACTGGACCGTCCACGTCCATCGCCCCGGCTCGAGCCGCGAGAGGCGCGACGCCCCTTTCGAATCGAACGCCCCCGTCCGCGTCAGCACGCCGTCCGGGAATCCGCGCGGGCCTTTCTGGTCGAGGACGAGGACGTACGACCGCGTGAATTGCTCGCCGTCGCGAAGGCGGGCGAGCAATTCGCCGCCGGGCAAAAGCGCGACGACGTGACGATCCGTCGTCGGATCGAACGGAACGCTCGCCGTCGCATACGCGGGATGAGCCACGCGCACGCGAAGGGCGACGTCTGCGCTGCGCACGACACAGTCGATTCGTGCGATGCCGTCGGCATCGGTGCGCACGATCTCCAACGGCGTGACCGCCACGTCGACTCGCTGCACGGTGACCTCTGCGTCTGCGACCGGCTCGCCGCTGCGACCGTCCCGCACGAGGATCTCAACGCCGCCGCAGCGCGGCAGCACGATCCGCGTCGGCTCGGCAGATCCCTCGACGTGCAGCGGGACCACGGCGAACGCGTGATCCGTCGCCCGCGCGACGAGCGCGTAGGCGCCGCGCGACAAATCCTCGAGTCGGTAGCGTCCGTGGACTTCCGCGTCGGGCGTCGCCGAAATCACATCCGCCGAGAATTGCCCGACGCGCCCCCCGGCGAGCGCGCCCGAGTCCGGATGAGCGCTGAACGTGACGCCGGCGACGGGCGCGCCCTCGTCGTCAACGACGTCCACGACGGCGGACGACGCCGCCTCGAGCGTCACGATGACCTCGCTCGAAGCGTCGCGCACGAGCGACGTCGCCCACGGATGCGAGGCCGAGTCGCGCGCCGCGACGACGAGGGCGTCGGCCGCGCGCACGCCGGCCGCCTCGAATCGACCGCTCGCGTCGGTGCGCCCGCAACGTTGCAGGATCGCGAAACCGGTTTGCGCCATCCCTCGCACGATCGAGAGCGGCCCGACGCACACCTCCGCGCGAGCGACGCCACGTCCGTCGGCGGCGACGACGCATCCGTGGACGGCGAGACCGCGCGAGATCGCAACGTCTCCCATCGAGTAGCTCATGCCCTCGGCGAGCGCGATGGGGCCGTCGGTGAGCGTCGCGAACCCGGGCGCATCGACGACGACGGCCTGCTTGCCCACCGGGACGCGCTCGAGCGCGAAGCGTCCCTCGCCGTCGGTGCGCGTCGTCGCCACCGGCAGGCGGTCTTCGTACGCGCCTATCGCGGGCGGCAGCTCTTCGACGCGAGGTTTCGGTCCCGAGACCCACGCGAGGACGCTGTCTCCTCGAACCTCGGTCGCGCCCAGCTCGAGGAACGCGGACGGGATTTCCGCCGCGCGAACCCGCGCCCTCGCGACCGGCCGGCCCAGCTCGTCGACGACTCGACCGGAGAGCGATCCCGTGGCCGCGAGCCGCACGTCGCCGACGTCGACGACTTCGCCGGGGTGCAGCGCCGCGTCGATCAACTTCAGCGCACCGCGGGCTCCGCCGAGATCGATGCCGAGCGCATGCGACCCGAGCGTGCGCGCGCCGCGAAGGAGAAAGCGCCCCTCGGCGTCGGTGACGCCGGTGGCGACCACGACGTCGAGCGGTCGCGGATTCGGATCGACGCTTCCGATGAAGAGATCGGCGAGAAGCTCGGCGCGCACTTCGACCAGCGCGATTCGCGTTTCGGGAACGGGCGTTCCGTCGTGCTCGACGAGCCGGCCCGTCAGCCCTGCGAGCGCGCGTTCGAACGCGGACGGAGCGCGCGCGACGGAGGACGCCTCGGCCGGTCGCGCAATCGTCACCGTTGCGGTCGGTGCCGTCATCGCCGGCGCCGGCGCGCTCGACGACGCGACGACGTTCGAAGGACGCGCCGCATCGCGTGCCTCGCGCGGATTCGCGAGCCAGAGAATCGCGGCGACGAGGGCGAGGCCGAGCGCGACGACGACGGCTTTCTTGCTCACGATCCATCCTCCGAGAAGAGCGCCGCCTCCGACGGCGGCGCCCGTCGCCGAGACGGACGCCGCAGTCGTCGCGGCTCGCTGCATCACGTTGGCGCGAAGGGCCGCCAGCCCGCGGCCGCCCGCAACGACCACTGCTCCGCCCACGAGCCCTGCAGGAAGCGCCTTTCTCAGACGGTCGAGCCCGCGATGGATTTGCATGCGGACCGTCCCCGGAGCAAGGCCCTCGGCCTGCGCGATGTCCACGGCTCGCTTTCCGTCGCGGAGGAAGGCATCGAGGATCGCGCGGTCCTTCGGTGAGAGCGAGGCGAGCGCCCGTTCGACTTCCGTCGACAGCTCGCGCGCCTCGACCTCGGCATCGGGCTGCGACGGCAACGACGCCATCGACCTGACCCGATCCGGGTCGATCTCACGGGCGTGCTTTCGCCGAAGCTCGTGCGCATGGTGGACGAGAATCCCCAGCAGCCACGCCGTCAGGCGACGCGACGAGTCGTAGCGGTCGGAGCGCTCGATTGCCGTGAGAAACGTCGCCTGCACGAGATCCTCGGCCTCTGCCGGATCGCGGACGAAAGTCGAGGCCACGCGCAGGAGCTCCGAAGCGGTGCGATCGAACACGGCGCCGAGAGCCGCGACGTCACCCTTGCGGCGAAATCGGTCGAACAAGCGGTCCAACCCCAACGATGACAACCGATCATTCATGCTCATGTCTCATACTCGACCGTCGCCCGAGAAACGTCACGCTCGGCCCGGCCCATGATCGCCGATCTTCAGTCGTGAGTCGTGAGTCGTGAGGGTGAGTCGCCGGCGCCGGTGCGCGCCCTCACGACCTTGCGCCCACCCTCGCGGACCGGTATCTTGGCTCGCGCATTCTCAGGGGGTATCGGCGGCCGCGCATTCATGGCGACCGCAAGCGAGCGTTGCCGCAAGGTCCAATCGTCTCGACGGATGATGAGACGCGGCTCCCGTCGTGCCCTCCGTGGCGCAATTGGCTGGTTCCGCCCGCCGAAGTGGCGCGAGCGGCATTCGTTGGTGTGAGGAGGTCAATCGTATGCGTTCATCGTCGAAGCTCAGATTGTCGATCGTTCGAGGCGCGCTGCTCGCCGCCGTCGCCATCACCGGTGCGGCCGCCGCCCGCGCGGCATCCGACGACGCCGTCGCCGTCTGGCAACACCGCGACGCCTCGACCGGCGGATGGGACGTCTTTTACTCCGTGCTGGAGGTCAACTCGTTTGCGGGGCTCGAGTGGCACGCGAACGGTAGCGACCTCGTCGACCCGGTTTCCTCGCTTCCCGGCGATGACGTGAATCCGGCCGTTGCGTTCGCGCCCACCGGCGGCGCGCTCGCCGTTTGGGAGCACGACACCGAGAATGCAGCGATCACGACCGACATCTGGTACTCGGTCTTCGATGGATCGACGTGGTCCGGAGCCCTTCCGATCGCAACGCTCGCCGGCGACGACTCCGATCCCGCGATTGCGTTCGACACCGACGGAACGGCCTTCGCGATCTGGGTGCACGACGATGCCGTTCGCAAGGTCATCTACACGAGCCGGTGGGACGGATCGATGTGGACTCTCGCCGCACCGATCAATCCGGTTCCCGGGACATGGCCTGGCCAAGCCGCGATCCCCGAGCTCGCGTTCACTTCGCAAGCCTCGATCGTCGGAGGCACGACCGTGCACCGGGCCGTCGCGATCTGGAGCGACCTCAGCTTCGGCGTGAGTCAATCGCGCGTCTTCTTCTCCGCGTGGAACGGCGTGACCTGGACGCCCAATCAGCCCATCCCCGTTTCGGGTGGTCGCGCGTTCGAGGTCGCATCGGATCCGTTCTCGCGACTCGGCCTCGCCGCGGGGCCCGCGGGCAACACGATCGCCACGTGGGGCGGCGAGGCGACGTCCGCGCTCATCGCCTCGCCCGGCATCGCCGGCGCGAGCTTCGACGGCGCGAGCTGGACCGGCGTCTCCACTTCGGCCGGCGGCGACAAGCTCGCGCTCGATCGCGCGCATTCGCCCGCGATTTCGACGGACGGCGTCGGCGGGTTCGTCGTCGGGTATTCGCTCGACGGATTCCTCGAGTGGAACTCCAACCTCGGCACGTCGTTCACGACCGAGGACATCCTCGGCGGGACGGGAGGCGTCGACACCCGCATCGCGCTTTGTCCGATCAAGAGCGGCGTTCTCGCCACGTGGTGGTCGCAGGGCGGAGCGTTTCCGCCGAGCGACATCTTCTATGCGTCGTACGATCCGGACACGCGGTTGTGGACCGCGCCGGCCGTCCAAAGCACTCCGGCCGGTCTCGACGGCGACGACGAGAACCCGAGCGTGTCGTCGTTCCTGTCGACGGTCGCGCCGCGACTCGCGCGCGTTTCACCGCACCATGGTCCGGAAGCCGGCAACACGTTCGTCGTGCTCACCGGTTGGCAGTTCGCGAATGGCGGCGCGCCGACCATCCGCTTCGGCGCGAACTTGGCCACGAACGTCCAGGTCATCGACGACCAGACGATCACGTGCCGCACGCCCGCCGGCGTCGACCTCGTCGACGTCACGATCTCGAACGCGAACGGCTCGAACGTGCTTCGGAACGCCTACAACTACGATGATCGCCCGACTCCTCTGACGATTGCACCGCAGTACGGGCCCGAAAACGTCGGCACGAACGTCACGATCTCCGGGTTCGGATTCGTCGATCGCATCCATTCGATCTCGGTGACGTTCGGCGGCGTCACGGCCACCAACATCGTCGTCGTCAACGACAACCAGATCACGTGCACGACGCCGGCGTCGGCGGAATCGACGGTGGACGTCGTGGTCTCGAATCAGAACGGCATGGGCACTCTCGCCGGCGCGTACCGGTTCCTCGGTCCGGAGATCCTCTGCAGGCCGGGCAACGTGAACGCGGGCGCGGGGCCGATCACGCCGACGCTCTTCGTCAACGGCTCGTTCGGCAACGAGCCCGACCGCATCGTGACTGTCGGCGTTCGTCAGCCGGTCACGATCTCGATGGGTCTTCCGCCTTCGCGCTCGACGTCGAAGTATTGCTTCTATGCGTACCACGGCGTTGCGACGCGCTCGACCGTCACGGAGCAATCGCACAACGGCATCTCGCTCGGCACGGGGTGCCTCCCGACTCCGTTCACCGGAGGGAGTCCGCAACCGCTGAAGATCCTGAACCAACTGCGGCACGAGCCTCTGCTCGGCACGTCGAATCTCCCCGACGCGCCGCCCGCGCCGGGAACGATCTTCCGGCTCAACGGCGGAGCGACGCACCCGATCACCGGCAGTCTCTTTGCGTTCATCCGCGACGACGCGGCCGCCAACCCGAACGGGTTCAGCATCACGAACCTCGTGGAGCTGCACATCCAGTAGGCAACTGCATCAGGCGACCGGTCGTTCGTTCAACCGCGACGTCATGCGGGGGTCGAGGCAATGCTTCGACCCCCGCTTCTTTTTCTCTATCGAGCGCGGTTTCAGGAGCCATCCGTCACCCCGCCGAAGCTAGGAGAGCTTATGAATCTGCTTCGGTGCCGGGTAGACTCCCGCCGCGATGTTCCGAACCCACAAAGAAGCCGGCATCCTCGTTGCGCTGGTGGTCCTGTGCGTCGTCATCGGCGTGGCGAATCCGCGGTTCGTCAGCGAAGAGAACCTGTCGATCCTCGTGCGGCAGTGGGCGCTCCTCGCCGTGATCGCGGTCGGTGAGGCGTTCGTGATCTTGACGGGTGGCGTCGATCTCTCGCTCGGCTCGCTGCTCGCGCTCGGCTCGATGCTCGCCGCCGTCCTCATGCGCGTCGGCGCCGATTCGGGCAACACCATTCCCACGTGGGTGTGCGCCGTGATCGTCCTTCTCGCATCGATCGGCGTCGGGGTCTTCCACGGATTCCTCGTGACGATCGTGCGCGTTCCGTCGTTCGTCGTCACGCTCGGAACCCTGTGCATGGCTCGCGGGGTCGCGCAAGGAATCAATGGCGGCGCGCCGGTCACGATCTCGGGGCACGACACGTTCTTCCTCATCCATGACGGGAAGTTCCTCGGACTGCATGGGCCGTTCTGGTTCCTTCTCGTGATCGCCGCGGCGGCGATCGTCGTCACGACGCGCACGACGTACGGCACGCGCCTCTACGCCGTCGGAGGAAATGCGACCGCCGCGCGGCTCTCCGGCGTTCCGGTCGCTCGCGTCGTCACGCTGGCGTACGTCGCGTCGGCGGGCCTCGCGGGCATCGCCGCGCTCCTCTACACCGCGCGCCAACGACAGGGCGATCCGAAGCTCGGCGCGTCGTACGAGCTCTTCGCGGTCGCCGCCGCGGTGATCGGAGGGTGCTCGCTCGCAGGCGGCGAGGGATCGATCCTCGGCGTGCTGCTCGGCGCCGGAGTGATCGCGGTCCTCAACAACGGGCTCATCCTCCTCAACGTCGAGAGCCTCTGGCACATCTTCGTGATCGGCGCGGTGCTCGTGCTCGCCGTCGCGCTCGACGCCGTGCGCCGACGACGACGCGTGGCGTGACGGGTCTTCTCACGTCCGGGCGAATCGGGTATGGTTCCCCACCTCATCTAAGAGGGAGGCAACGAAATGGCCATCAAGTGTCCCGTGACTCGCGCCGAGTTCAACGACAAGGCGCAACCCGTGACCGTGACGATCAACGGCATCCAGCTCATGGCGGAGCCGAAGGAGTTCTCGACCGGTTCGTTCGGCTGGTACCTGAACGGCAAAGTCACCGTCGACGTCGGCGGCAAGCCCGTCACCGCGCAGATCGGCATGAACCTCACCGTCGTCGGCAGCAAGGAATTGGCGAAGGCGTAGGTCGATCCGGTCGGCGTCTCGACGCAGGAGGATGGCGAGATGATCTCACGCGGTTTCTTCGTCTTCGCGCTCGGCATCGCCATCAGCGGCGTCGCGCGCGCGCAGGTCACGCTCGACGGCGATCTATCGGACCTCATCGCGGTCGCGCAGGGACAGCAAGCGGACCCGATCAACGAGATTTGTCTGCTCGAGCGGAGCGGCTTCGATCTCTCGCACGTCTACGTCTACTGGGACTGTCAGGGTGACGCGGTCTACGTCGGACTCGACATCATGGACGTCCCGCCGGGACTCGGTACGCGAGGCGTCGGCGTCCCCGGCGACGCGGACGGCGACGGCAACCCGGATACGAACAGGAACCCTTTTTGCGTGGCGCCGCCGTTCCTCGAACAGCCCGGCGTTGGGATGGACGAGTTCTACATCGTTCGCATCGACACGAACGGCAACGGGTTTTTCTCCGATCCCGGGGATCTTTGGGTCCAGTATCGGAACAACGCTTTCAGCATCCTCGATCCGAATCAGGTTGCGATCCCCGGCGCGACCGGTGCCATCCAGCTCGGGACTGCCGGCTGCCCCGTCGACACTTCCATTCCGGATGAAGACGAGAATCGCGACACGACCGACATCGAGATTCGAATCGACCATTGGAGCCAACTCGCGCCGACGCCCGGTCAGTTCGAATTGTTCACGATCAACGGCGCGGTCTTCGACGGACTAGCTGAGGATGCAACCGCCGAAGTCTTGTTCTATGTCGACGAGGAGCCCGCTCGACTCACCGGCAACGTGAACGCCGCCACCGGACCGATCACCGACGTGCTTCGCATCAACGGCGATCCCGGATCCGTATGCACGACTCGCCAAGTCGTCGTCTCGCGCGCGGAGCCGATCACGCTGTCGCTCGACGCGTCGCCCGCCGGCCCGATGGATTCGCACTACGTCGTGTGGCTCTGGTCCGGCACCCCGCGCAACGCCACCGACCTCACCGCGCGCGGCGTCGTGATCGGTACGACGGCCCTGCCGACTCCGCTCACGCCGCGACTCCAACCGCAGCCGTTCGCGTGCCTCCGCAGCCCGGGCGCGCAGCCCCTCGGATGCGGCCACGCGCCCGACCTGCCGTCGCCGCAGTTCGCGCCGTGGACGATGACGCGATCCCAGGGCATCTCGCATCCGATCGTCGTCACCGCGCAAGGTGTGATCGAGGACGCCGGCGCCGCGAACGCAGTGGGCCTCAGCATCACCAACGCAGTCATCCTCGTCATCCGCTGACTCGGCCAGGCCTGGAGATGAGCGACTTCATGAACGCCGGGGGCATCACTACGCGTTCAACGACCCGCGAAGTCAGTCGCGAAAGGTGAGCGCGACCAGGAAAGCGGCGAGGAGCAGCTTCACGCCGTCGAGCGCCATGTAGATGCCGTGCATGGTCCGGAATGCCGCGCGCTCGGGGGTGATCGGCTCGGCCGGGACGAAGTCGATGGAGCGTCCCGTCTCGATGATCCAAGGCGTGAAGTAGAAGAGCATCGCGGCAGCGAGCACGAGCACCGCAACGCCCACCCAAAGGCGAAGCATCCGCTTGCCGCGCGATCGCAGCCACTCGAACACGAGGAAGAGCAGCACGAGCCCGAGCTGCACGCGATTCCACAGAAGGAAGTAGAAGCGGTTCAATTCGCCCGCGCCGTGACGCAGCGCGAATCGCACGTTGTCGGCGCCGGCCGCGTGGAGTCGCTCGGCCGCACGCGGCAGCCTCTCCGCGTCGAGGATGGCGAAGTTGCCGGCCGCCACGATGCTCACGAGGATCGTTCCCGTGATGAGGCAGCCGAGCACGAGCGTCTGGAGCGCCGGGAGCTTCGCGGATCGGGTCGCAGTCATTCGCCGCGTAGTATATGCTGCCGATCACCTCGAAAAAGCCCGCATCGAAATTCGGTTCGTCGCGTATCGAGGCGGCCGCATTCGGCACTGCAGGTAACGGCGTAGCGAAACAGGAGAACGCATGGCAACCAAAGCGAAACCCATCCCAGACGGCTTCTACACGATCACACCGAGCTTGATCGTCAAAGGCGCCGCCAAAGCGATCGAGTTCTACAAGAAGGCGTTCGGCGCCACCGAGCGCTACCGGATGACTGCCCCCAATGGGACGGTCGGCCACGCCGAGATCACGATCGGGAACTCGATCGTGATGATCGCGGACGAGATGCCGGAGATGGGCCTCACGTCGCCGACGACGCTGAAGGGTACGGCGTCCGGGCTCCTCATCTACACGGAAAACACGGACGCCGCGTTCAAGCGCGCGATCGATGCCGGGGCAACGCCGATCCTGCCGCCGACCGACATGTTCTGGGGCGGCCGCTACAGCCGGCTGATGGACCCGTTCGGCCATATCTGGGCGATCTCCACCCAATTGATGGACCTCACGCACGACGAGATGATCGCGGCTTACAAAGAGTTCGTGGCGAAGCAGCCCGTCGCCGCGAAACACTGAGACGTCACTCGCCGAGGAGCGCTCGGACGTTTCGTGCCAGTGCTCCTCGGCGCGTCATTCGAACCGCCGCGGAACGACCGTCGTTCTCACTCGCGCCAATTGCCGCGAAAAGCGCCTCGTCGATTTGACCGCTCGCCGATCGTCGGGTACATCTTGCTCGTCGAAGGGGTATATCGATTCATCGTCGTACCGCCTCCGTGACGGCGCTCGCTCGAGCGTTCACGAGGCGAAAAGGGGTTTTGAAGTAACGGGGTAATTCGGCCGCGCGGCGTCCGCTCGCGCGCCTCCATCCTCCAAGAAAAAAATCGCCGCACATTCACGGTCATCGCGCTCAGCGCGATTTTCGTGACGTCAGGCCAGACGTGGGGTCGGCCGTCGTTCGACGCGGCAACAGGGGTAAAAAGATGCAGTCGAAGGGGTCCTGTCGTTTCGTTGGCATTTCGTTCCTCTGTAGTCTCGCGATCGCGACCGAGGCCTTCGCCGCGTCACTCGGAGCCGCAAGGGTGACGAGTGTCACGCCCCTCGATGGCGGATGCGTCTACCAGGACTCGGTTCCGACCACCGCCGTCGAGAGGTGGGACGTGCAGCAGGGCAAGACCTATCGCGTCACGCTCAGCAACCTCACGGACCGCGCACACGGGGGCACCGATTCGACGATCAAGGTGCTCGTGAAGAGCAGTTCCAACGGAAACCAGTGCCTCACCGCGACGAAGCAGAGCACGGGCGTCTACACGTTTGCCGTGACGATGCCGCCAAACGCCTGCCTCACGTATCCGATCCAGTACGGCGTCGAGGGCTGCAGCGAAAGCACGGACGAGTCGTTCATCGCACGACGTGCGGACGGCGCGGAGAAGGCCTCTCACTTGAACGCCGCAACGTTCGGCGCCGGTTGCAGCAATCCGACGGACGACACGAACTGCAGTGCGCCGAGCACGATCACCCTGCAATGCCCGACGGGAGTCACGGCCTGTACCGATCCCAATCGCTGCGACGGCGTCGTTCGCTTCGAGGTCAGCGCGACCACCGTTTGTCCCCCGTCGGTCGTCGTATGCAATCCGCCTTCCGGTTCCACATTCGTCAAAGGACCCACCTTGGTCAATTGCACGGGGTCGGACGCCGCCGGGACCGTCGTCGGGTGTCAATTCACGGTCACAGTCGCCGACTGCCAGGCGCCGAACATCTCCTGTCCCGGCGACATCACCGCGGAGTGCACCAGCCCGAACGGCGCCGCCGTCACCTTCAGCGCGTCGGCGACCGACAACTGTGACGCCAGCCTCACGGTTTCCTGCGTTCCGTCGTCGGGCTCGACGTTCTCGTTTGGAGCGACGCAGGTTTGCTGCACCGCGACCGATGACGACCTGAATTCGTCGCCGTGCTGCTTCCGCGTGACGGTCGTCGACCACACGGCCCCCTCGATCCACTGCCCGAGCGACATTTCCGCGGCGTGCACGAGCTCGAGCGGTGCCGCGGTTTCCTTCTCGGTCACCGCGTCCGACGTTTGCGACCTGAGCGTCCCGGCCGTGTGCGATCACGCCTCGGGCTCGACGTTTCCCTTCGGAACCACACGGGTCTGCTGCACCGCGACGGACGACTCCGGGAACTCGGCGGAGTGCTGCTTCAACGTGACCGTGACGGACACCGTCGCGCCGGCGATCACGTGCCCGGGCAACATCACCGCCGAGTGCTCGGGGCCGAGCGGCGCGACCGTCGTCTTCGAGGCGACCGCGACCGACGCCTGCGACCCGAACGTGATCGTCGTTTGCTCGCCAGCTTCCGGCGCGACCTTTGGATTCGGGACGACGCCCGTCTGCTGCACCGCGACCGACAGCCGCCAGAACTCGTCGCGATGCTGCTTCGACGTGACCGTCATCGACAGCGCGCCGCCGGCGATCACGTGCCCGACGGACATCACCGCCGAGTGCACCTCGGCCAGCGGCGCTGCGGTTTCGTACACGGTGACGGCGCGCGACAAATGCGATCTGGAGCCGGCGATCGTTTGCAGCCCGGCCTCGGGCTCGAGCTTCCCGTTCGGCACGACCGAGGTCTGCTGCACCGCGACCGATGGCCGCCAGAACTCGTCGCGATGCTGCTTCCACGTGACCGTCGTCGACCGCGTCGCGCCACAGGTCCACTGCCCGGCTGACATCACCGCCGAGTGCACGTCGGCGAGCGGCGCGGCCGTCACGTTCACGACGACCGCCACGGACACGTGCGACGCGACGCCCACGATCGTCTGCACGCCGGCGTCGGGCTCGAACTTCGCCTTCGGCACGACGCAGGTTTGCTGCACCGCGACCGACGACTCGAACAACGCCTCACAGTGCTGCTTCAGCGTGACGATCGTCGATACGATTGCGCCCTCGATCCACTGCTCGACCGCCATCACCGCGGAGTGCACGTCGGCGAGCGGCGCGGCCGTCTCCTACAGCGTGACCGCGACCGACACCTGCGATCCGAGCCCGACGATCGCGTGCAGCCCGGCGTCAGGCTCGGTCTTCGGCTTCGGCATCACGGAAGTCTGCTGCACGGCGACCGACGCCTCCAAGAACTCGGCACGGTGCTGCTTCAACGTGACCGTCGTCGATACGACGCCGCCCGCGATCCAGTGCCCGGAAAACATCTACCGCCAGTGCCAGAGCGCGGACGGCAAACCGGTGACGTTTACGGTCACCGCGACCGACGCGTGCGATCCGAATCCGACGATCGCGTGCGACCACGCCTCCGGCGCGACTTTCCCGATCGGCGAAACACAGGTCTGCTGCACCGCCACCGATCCTTCGCAGAACAGCTCGCGCTGCTGCTTCACGATCACGATCGTCGACACGCGGCCGCCCTCGATCACGTGCCCGCCGGACATCACGGCCGAGTGCACGTCGCCGAGCGGCGCGACCGTCCCGTACACCGTGACCGCGACCGACACCTGTGATCCGAATCCGACGCTCGTCTGCAGCCCGGCCTCGGGCACCGTGTTCGGATTCGGCACCACGCAAGTCTGCTGCACCGCGACCGACCACGCGAAGAACTCGGCGCAGTGCTGCTTCAACGTGACCGTCGTCGACACGACGCCGCCCGCGATCACGTGCCCGGAAAACATCTCTCGCCAGTGCCAGACCGCCGACGGCAAGCCGGTGACGTTCACCGTCACCGCGACCGACGCGTGCGATCCGAACCCGACGATCGCGTGCGATCACGCCTCGGGCGCGACGTTCCCGATCGGGCAGACGGAGGTTTGCTGCACCGCGACCGATCCGTCGCAGAACAGCTCGCGCTGCTGCTTCACGATCACGATCGTCGACACGCAGCCGCCCACGATCACGTGCCCCACGGACATCACGGCCGAGTGCACGGACCCGAACGGCGCGACCGTCTCCTTCACCGTGACCGCCACCGACACCTGTGATCCGAACCCGACGATCGTCTGCAGCCCGGCCTCGGGCACGGTCTTCGACTTCGGCACCACGCAAGTCTGCTGCACGGCGACCGACCACGCGAAGAACTCGGCGCAATGCTGCTTCAACGTGATCGTCGTCGACACCACGCCGCCCGCGATCGCGTGCCCGAGCGCCACTACGGTGGAGTGCTCGGGTCCGACCGGCGCAACGGTCACGTACACCGTGACGGCGCCAGACCTGTGCGACTCGAATCCGACGATCTCGTGCGTGCCGCCATCGGGCTCGCTCTTCCCGTACGGCCTGACGCAGGTCTGCTGCACCGCGACAGACGACTCGAAGAACTCATCGCAGTGCTGCTTCAACGTCACGGTCGTCGACTACAACGGTCCGACGATCCACTGCCCGACCGACATCACCGCCGAGTGCACGAGCGCGAATGGCGCCAGCGTGACGTTCACGGTGACGGCCTCGGCGCAGTGCGCCGCGGCACCAACGGTCGCGTGCGATCACGAGTCCGGCGCGACCTTCCCGTTCGGAACGACGCAGGTCTGCTGCATCGCAACGGACGCCGAAGGCGGCACCGCGCGGTGCTGCTTCAACGTGACCGTCCTCGACACCGTCGCGCCGTCGATCCGCTGCCCGGAAACGATTCGTCAGGAGTGCACGGGCGCAAACGGCAAAGCGATCTCATTCAGCGTCACCGCCTCGGACCTGTGCGATCCGGATCCGACGATCGTCTGCGATCACCCGTCCGGCTCGACCTTCCCGATCGGCACGACGCGCGTCTGCTGCACGGCGACGGACGACCACACGAATTCCGCGCAGTGCTGCTTCGACATGACGATCGTCGATTCGACCGCGCCCCACATCAACTGCCCGAACAGCATCACGGCCGAGTGCACGAGCCCGAGCGGCGCGACGGTCACCTACAGCGTCACCGCCACGGACACGTGCGACTCGAGCGTCACGGTCGTCTGCGACCACCCGTCCGGCTCCGCCTTCCCGTTCGGCGCGACGCGAGTCTGCTGCACGGCGACGGACGACGCCGGCAATTCGGCGCCGTGCTGCTTCGACGTGACGGTGGTCGACACGACGCCGCCCACTATTCGTTGCCCACGCAACACGACGCTGGAGTGCACGAGCCCGAGCGGCGCGACGGGCACCTACACCGTCACCGCAACCGACAACTGCGACTCGAGCGTG
>JACOTG010000258.1 GCA_016178505.1 Planctomycetota bacterium | reverse complement strand
GTAGCGGCCGTCGGCCGTCGTGATCGCACCATCTTGCGAGCGCGACAGTAGCGCGCGCGCCGGAAATGCGACGCCATCCTCGACCAGTGGCCCGCAGTCGTACAACCCCGAGTCCGCCGTCACGAGGACGCCTTCGATCGGTGCGCCATCGCGATCGACGATGTGCCCGGTGATCGTCACGCCGTCGCCGAGAACGAAGTCCGGGAAGACGCCGCGAGAAAGCTTCGCGAGCGAAACGAGCGGCCGAGTGACGCTCGCGAAGCCGAACTTCACCGCTGCGAGGCTCACCGAATCGTCATCCTCGATGCGCAGGCTCCATCGACCCTCCTCGTCCGTCGTGGTGATGAACGTCCCGAACGCCGCAGCCAGCTCGGGCGCGACGACGTCGACGCGATGGACCGTCGCGCCTTCGATCGCGAGTCCGAACGCGTCGACGACACGCCCCGAGACGGATTGCGTCGAGAGCGTGGACCGAGGCGAGTCGGGTGGCGCGTCGTCGTGCGAAGCGCGGCGAGAGGTCGGCGCCGCAGGCTCGACCTTCGGTGCGTTGCGACGCGCCGGCGGTCGCGGATCGCCGGACGCGGGCCGAGCGGTCGCGTTCGCGGCGGACTCGTCCATCGATCGCGAAGGCGACGGAGGCCGTGACGACTGAATCATGGTGATGGCGACCGCGATCGACGTGATGGCGCCGGCGATTCCGAAACCGGTGAGTCTCACGCCCCGGTGACTCCGTTACGGATCGGGGACGGCGTGTCGAATGCGATCGTCGCAGAACCCTTTGTTTGCTGGCAGGCACTCATCGTTGTCCGCGCTTCGCAGATGTCGTGCCGGCTCAGGGAAGGGACAAACGTGGCGGGCGTCGGTACAGTCGCGTCGCGTGCCCTCACACGTGAAGCGGTCGGACGAGACCGCTCGTCGACGAGGTCTGAATGGTTGACGCGGTCTCGAATGCCCCCGAGCGACGACTCGAGAAGCGCCGGCGTCTTGCGCTTTACGTCATCGTCTTCTTCGGCGTGTGGACGATTCGCGCGACGGTATTGCTGAGGTTCGATCGCGACCTTCAGCCGCCGATCGTCGGCCAGATCTACCGCGATGCTCTCCGAGTGCTCGTGTGGGTCGTGCCCGCCGTCCTCTACGTTCGACGGTTGGACGGTCGAAGCGCGCTCGAATCGCTGAAGCTCGTGACGCGACCCACCGCGTCGGCCATTCGTCGCGCGGTGGCGCTGATCGTCGTCTACGTCGCGGCAGAGATCGCGCTCGATTCGATGGTTCTGGGAAAGCACCTCGGCGTCGGGCAATGGAGCCGGAGCCAGTGGATCGAATTCCTCGTCGCGCTTCCGGTGGCGCCCGTCGCCGAGGAGATCTTGTTTCGAGGGTTCATCCTCACGAAGCTCCGCGAGATCTTTCCGTTTTGGAAAGCCAACCTCGCGACGTCCCTTCTCTTCGTCGCCATCCACTGGCCGGGATGGCTGACGATGAACGGATGGCAACCGCCGCTACTGATGACGCTCTCGGCGACGATCTTCGTCCTCGCACTCTTCCTCGGCTACTTGGTGAAGCTCACCGATTCGCTCTGGCCAAGCGTCGTCATGCACCTCCTCAACAACGTCGTGAGCGTGGTCATGCGCGTTGCGTGACGGCGTAGGGAATGAACGCACCGCCAAACTCAATGCGCGGTTTCCCTTATCTAGACGCTCGTCAATTTTCTCGTTGCTATATCGACGCGCGTCTATATCATGCAGCCCATGATCGAAAGGAGACCGATGAAAGCACCCACGGGTCGCGGCGGCGCGATGCGATTGCCTACCGCCGAGCTGGAAGTCCTCGCTTGCTTGACTCGCCACGGACACGCGACCGCGCGCCAGATGCGCGAGGCCATGGAATCTTTCCGGCCCATGGCGCACGGCTCGATCGTCACGCTGCTCGGTCGTCTGGAGGCGAAGGGGCTCGTGACGAAAGAGAAGGGTCCCGTGGGGAAGGCGTTCGTTTACAGCCCGACGACTCGTCGAGGACACACGTTTCGCGGCGTCGTTCGCGACGTCGTGCAGCGTGTCTTCGGCGGCGACGGCGTCGCGCTCGTGGCCTCGCTCTTCGAAACGAAGCCGCCGACTCCGGCGGAGATCGAGAAGCTCCAAGCGCTCCTCGATGAATTGAAGTCGCGGCGCAGGTGAATGGGGGAAGGTGGATGATGGACGCGATGGTTCAAGCGATCAATCGATTCGCCGATGCGTGGTGGCCGTTCGTGCTGCACGCGACGTGGCAGGCGTCGCTCCTCGCCGTTGTCGTGCTCGCGATCGTGAAGCTCGGAAAGCGCTGGCCGTCGCCGATTCGATACGGCCTGCTGGTCGTCTGCCTCGTGAAGTTTGCGATCCCGCCGACTTTGTCGTTCCCGACCGGACTCTTCTCGCTCGTCGGGCCGCGCGCAGCGCCTCTCGTCGCACCTCAGTCGACGATTGCCGAAGAGCCGGACATCATCCACGAGCGTCTCATCGTGGATTCGACTTCGTCGGAGAGGTCGGCTGCCGCGCGAACCGCGCCCGCGACGGTGACGATGCCAACCGCCGCGTCGATGTCGTGGAGATCGTGGCTCTTCCTCGCGCAGTTAGCCGGCGCGCTTGCCGTTGCCGGATGGCTCGCGTCGCGATGGATCGAGCTGCGCCGTGCATCGCGCCTTGCGAGGACCGCAAGCGTCGGCCCGCTGCACGATCGCGTCGTCTCGCTCTGCCGACGACTCGGGATGCGCCGCACCCCGCGCATCCTCGTGTCTCCGAGTCCCGTTCCACCGATGGCGTTCGGCCTGGTGCGACCGACCATCCTTCTCCCTGCGGTGATCGCTGAGCGTGACGACGTGTCGATCGACGCCGTCGTGGCACACGAGCTTGCGCATCACCGGCGACGCGATCTGTGGATCAACTCGCTGCAGCTTCTCGTGTCGATCGTGTGGTGGTTCAACCCTGTCCTGTGGATCTTGAACTGCGCGATCCGCGAGACGCGCGAGGACGCCTGCGACGACATCGTGCTCGCGCGCGGTGTCGCCGATGGACGCGGCTATGGTGAGACGCTCGTTGCAGCGGCGGCTCGGCTCGCCCAGCGTGACTCCTCGATCGCGACCGTCGCTTGTGCCAATCGGTTGCATCCGCTCGGGCGACGCTTGCGACGTCTGCTCGACGACTCGCTTGCACGTCGAGCCGGCCTGTCGATGGCAGGAGGCACCGTTCTGGTCGCGGTCGCACTCCTCGCGATCCCGGGACTTCGGAGCATCGCAAGCGACGTTTCACGGACGCTCGACATCCACGTCGTCGACGCTCGCACCAGCGCGCCTCTGCCAGGCGCCGGCATCATCATCGGTCAAGACATGCCCTGGGAACGGCTTGGCGGGATGACCGATTCCGCTGGCCTATGCCGGCTGTCGCTGTCGCCAGCGGACGCAACGCTCTTTGGCGTGACGGCCCGGATGCCAGGCTTCATTTCCCGCCAGACGGCGTGGGACTCCGACGAACCGCCCTCGACAACCACGATCGCACTCGAGCCGGGGACCACGATGCATGGGATCGTCCGAGACGAGAACGAGCGCCCCGTCGCCGGTGCCGTCGTTCATCTGTACGCGTTGTACTCGTATCCGGGATCGACGCCAGACCACCTCTTCAGGGGATGCAGCGTCTCGGCTGAGTCCGACGCGGATGGCCGCTGGTCGTGCGACGAGTTGCCCGCGACGATTGCCCATTTGCGCGTGCGCCTCGCGCATTCGGACTTCGTGAGCGACCCCGACTTCAACGTGCGTCCTGAGCCGAACATGGCGACGCTGCGCGACGGAACAGCGGTCTTCACGATGGCGCGAGGTGTTCCTCTTTCGGGCACGGTTTGCGATTCCATCGGGCAGCCCATAGCGCAGGCTTCCGTACGACAGGGCAGCGAGTGGTGGGGAACGGCGTTTCCAACGACGCGTACGGACGCCGGCGGTCGATTCGAGTTTCCTCATTGCCGGTCCGGCGAACTGGTGCTAACGGCGCAGGCTGATGGCTTCGCTCCCGACCTGCGCACGTTGACGATCGCGTCGGGCGGTGAGCCCATCGCATTCCGCCTCCGGCCGGGCCGGACGATTCGTGCGCGCGTGGTCGACGAAGAGGGTCGCGCCGTCGTCGCCGCGCTCGTCGTCGCGTATCGCTGGCGAGACAAGTCGTCGCTTGCCTGGTATGCGCATACGGATGCGGACGGTCGCGTCGAGTGGACGTCCGGACCCAATGATGCCGTGATCCTCGACGTCATGAAGGCCGGCTACGAGCGCCCGGCGATTGTTCGCATCGAGAGTTCCAACGAGGAGCGAGTCGTCGTCCTTCGCCGCCAAACGAGTGCGGACACCGCGGGCGCATTCCCACACGACGATTCCGACGGCGTCGTCATGTCGCCGATTTCGGGCGTCGTGAAGGGGCCCGATGGTTCGCCTCTCGCCGACGCGACGGTCGTGGCGTGCTCGTTCCAGCGGTGCTCCATCGTCACGGACGGCCGCGTCAGTCATGTCAACGATCCGAAAGGTGGGACGCACGCCGTCACCGACGCGACAGGACGTTTTCGTCTCGACGCGCCCGACGGCCCTTCGATCATCGTCGCGTTCCACGACGCCGGCTGGGCCGAGGCTCGCGTGAGCGACATCGCGGCGTCTGGCATCGTCGTCCTGCGTCCGTGGGGACGCATCGAGGGAACGTGGCGCGTCGGCGCGCACCCTGCCGCCAGAGATTCGATCTGTGTGCGACTCGACCACGATGTCGACTTCGGCTTGGGATGGGAAACCCCAGCGGCAACGGCCGATGCCGAGGGACGATTCGTCATCGAGCGTGTGCCTCCGGGCGACGTGCACGTTTACCGCAGCGTTCGCACGGTCTCGGGCAAGATGTTGGCGACGCAAAATCATCACGTCACGGTCGAACCCGGCTCGACTACGTCGGTCACCGTCGGCGGCACCGGGCGTCCGATCGTCGGGCGCCTCCGCGCGTCGGCAGAGGTGGGCGACGTCGACTTTTCGCGCGATTTCCAACTGAGTCTCCTCGAGCCCAGGCATGTGCCGATGGGATTGCCGCCCGCCGGTCTCGATGCGCGTGGCAAGCAAGAGTGGCGGATCGCGTGGCATCGCAGCGAAGAGGGGCGCGCCTACGCTCGCGAAACCGGAACGGTGTACCCGATTGTGTCCAGCCGCGACGGCCATTTCCGAATCGACGACGTTCCGGCTGGATCCTACGAGTTGAACTATTGGCTGCAGCGCAAGCGACCCGACGGGAGCGGCTACGATTCACTCGGTGAGTTGTCGCGCGACGTCGTCGTCGAGGACATGCCGGGAGGTCGCAGCGACGATCTGCTCGACCTCGGCGACATCGAAGTACCCGTCTACCGAACTCTGAACGTCGGTGACGTCGCGCCGGATTTCGTCGCGGCGCGTTTCGACGGCGGATCGCTTCGACTCGAGGAGTTCCGCGGCCGCCACGTGCTGCTCGTCTTCTGGTGCGGCATGGACGCGCCGCGAGTCGTCGACGTGTGCCGCTCGCTCGCCGGCGAGTCCCGTCTCGCGATCGTCGGCCTCGTGCCGGACGCGATCATCAGTTCCGCCGAGCACCCGTACGCGCCGCCCGATCAGCGGAACTGGACGGACGCGCGCCTCGGTCGCTGGAATCGTTCGCCCGTCCGATTCGATTACGGCGTGCGTGGCGGTCCGGCCGTCTTCCTCATCGGCCCCGACGGCCGGATCCTCGCGAAGGACCTCCACTCCGACGCAATCGCAGCGGCCGTCGCGCAAGCGTTGCGCGGCAACTGACGCGACGTCGCGTACCGCGAACGCGCCACCGGTCGTGCGCTCGCGCCCAGGCCCTCGCGAGTCGACTGGAGTGAAGGCCTGGCATCTCCGAAACGTCGTTCACGCGTAACCGTTCGCGGCCGGGCGCGTTGTCGACTCACTCATGTTGGCTGACCGCGATCTAGACGCGATCGTGACGCGGCGGCGTCGCGGCAGACCGAAAGAGAAACGCGAGGAGGCGAGCCGGACGGCGGCCTCCTCGCGCTAGCGTGAAGACGAAACGTGAGGTCTACGGGAAGTTGAGGTTCAGGATGTCGAAGCTCACGTACGGGGCGCCGATGATGCGCGTGATCGCTCCCGGTCCTCGCTC
>JACOTG010000257.1 GCA_016178505.1 Planctomycetota bacterium | reverse complement strand
GCCGCCACCGCCGCCGCCGCAACCGGCGAGCGCGATCACGATCGCCGCCGTGAGTCCCGACGAGAGGAGTCGGCGCATCATTGAAACGTCTCCTAGTTGTTGGGAGCGCCCTGGTCGATCCAGCGGCGAATCGTGTCGATTTCTCCGGTCGAGAGCGGCGTGCGCCCGAGAGGCATGCGGCTTGGCACGCCGCCCACGTCGCCTGCCGTACCGAGGATCTTGTTGATCAAGTAGCTCCGATTCGACTGGAACGGATTCACGCGCTCGAGCGACGGCACCTCGATCGAATGGACGTCCACGATGTTCACGTACGCCAGGCCCGGCGACAGGTTTTGCGCGCCAGCCGGCGAGATTCCCGTGTGACACGAAACGAGCGCGCAACTTCGCGTGAATATCGGCTGCACGTCGGCGCCGAAATGAACGATGCCACCCGACGTCACGGCGTACGTCTCCGACTTCACGGCGCCGACGTTTCCCGCAGTGTCGACGCCGAAGTACGCGAGCTGCGTGAAGCCCGTAATGGGAATCGGCGCGCTGTACACGAGCGAGTCCACGGTCGGCGTCGAGCCGTCGATCGTGAAGAAGATCGTCGCGGGCTCGTTCGCCTGCAGCACGACGCTCTGATTCGACGAGTAAACGCCCCCCGGCGGAGTCGCCGTGACGACGGGCGGCGTCGTGTCCACCGGCTGTCCGTTGCCGTCGATCGTTTTCGACGTGAACGTAACGTCCAGCGGCTCGTGCGCGCCTCCGAATCGGCCGAGGTTGTGCGAGTCGAAGAGGAACTTCGGCAATCGCCGATGAACCAGCCGCATCTCGATGCGCACGGGGCCGCCGGCCGCGGGCGCTTGAAATCGCCAAACGAGCGAGCGCGATTCGGCCGCGCCGAGCCGCGTGTCCGAATCGATCTGGATCGCCCGCCAGTAGGGCACATCCGGCTCGATGCCGGACTGGTCGACCGTGAAGCCAAGGGTGCGTCGCCCGAAGAACTCGCCGGGAAGACCGGCGAAGTCGCCGTTGGCGAGCCGCGTCGCGAGCGAGTCTCCCGGCATGCCGGCGCCGGCCACGCCGTCGAGCGTCCCGCCGGCGATCGGCATGAGGAGCGAGCCGGTCGAGTCTTTCGCGAGCACGATGAGGAGCATCTCGCGCTCGAGGACTCCCGTGGGAATCGCGTGGCCCCCCGAGACGTTCGCGACGACGGCGCTCACGTCGACCACGCCGTTCTGCGTGGAGGCGCTCGACCGCAGCGACACCGCGCCGGCGAGGACGTCGACGGAAACCGGGAGAAGATCGTGCGACGGAATCGAGTTCGGATCTCGCGCGTCGCTGATCCGCGGTGCGAGGAACTTGTCGACGAGCGACGTGCGTCCCGGCTTCGGTGTCATGTGGCACGCTTGGCACTGATCGCCGCGCGCCGCCGCCGGGCTCGACTGCCAGTCGGTGTACGTGTCGTTGCTCGCGACTCCGAACACGTTCTGATCCTGATGACACGGCGCGCACACGAGGCTCGTGGAATAGAGCGGGCTCGGGCTCGCCTTCATGAACGGGTACGTGCTGTCGGCCAGCGAGCCGAGCATGAGCCCGAGATCCTGCTGTCCGGCACCGATCGTCGGCCGCATGAGCGTCAAGCTCCCGTAGACGCCGGGTGATCCGATCGCCGACGCGGTCTGGATCTTGTGGCAAAGGTCGCAGTGCACGCCCTTCGAGTCCGCGCCCGTCGCTCCGTCGAGGCGCGCGTCCGAGTGATCGGGCGCGGTCGACTTCGCGGCGAGCGACGGCGCGTGGCAGCCCGCGCACGTATCGACGCCTCCCTCGAAATTCCCGGCGATGAAATCGGTGCGGTAGAGATCGCGCACCCAGCCGTCGGTGGCCGACGTCGCGTGCGGCGACGTCCTCCAATCCGAGAATTGATCGGTGTGGCAGAAATTGCAGGAGAACGTGAAGTTCGGGTTGTTGCCCGAGGTCGAGTCCGGATCGACGAAGCGGTACGACGGATCGTCCGCCGCCGGGATTCTCGCCAGCACGAACGCCAGCGGGCTCGAGCCGTCCGTTTCGGCGCGCGCGTTGAAGAATCCAGCCTTTCCGGCGGCAATCTTCACCCCCGATGCGCCGCCGGCGATCCGCGCCGCGAGGACGAACGCGCCGTTTGCGTCCGTGCGCACCGGCGCGTCCGATCCCGGGACCGATACCTCGACGTCGGCGAGAGGTGCCGCACCGTCGGTCACGGTCCCCGTCACCGTGATGTCTCGCGCCGCGGGAGCCGTCGAACCACCCCCGCCGCCACCACCACTGCACGACGCGAGAGCCAGCGCACCCGCGAACACGAGGGCCAAGGGACTGGGATGTTTCGAGCGGAATGACATTGAAGCCTGGATTATAGGTTGCTCCCGTCGTTCCACGCAATGCGACTTTCCGAAGCAAATTCGCTCGAGCCACGACGCACGCGAGGCGACGTCTCCGAACGATTGGGATCGACCGATAGATTCGTCTCGGTTGACGGAATCGGATTCGTCCCTTATTTTCCGCTTCGATACATGTCTTCACATCGGCGCCGCAACGTCACGAACGTCCGTCGCGATCTCGCTCCGGTCACGTGGGTGAGATCGACCGTTCGTCGATTCGCCGCCGCGGCTGCGTTCGGGCTCGTCCTGCTTGCCGCGGGCTGCCCGGCTGGAAACGGAAAGTACATCGCGACGACGGGCGGCGGCGGGACGCCCCAACCGCTTCAACCGATCTTTTCGAGCCTCCAGTCGAACATCTTCACGCCGCGCTGCGCGCTTTCCGGCTGCCACGGCGGTGGCGGCACTCTCGGACTCTCGCTCGACCCCGACGTGTCCTACTCCAACCTCGTGAACAAGCCGAGCGTCGAGCGACCGGATCTGAAACGAGTCAACCCCGGCAGTCCCGACACGAGCTACATGGTGAAGAAGATCGAGGGCGCGACCGACATCGTCGGTGCGCGCATGCCGCTGAATGGTCCGCCCTTCCTCACCAGCGCGCAGATCGCCGCGATCCGCCAATGGATCCAGAACGGCGCGCTCGACGATCGCGCCGCTTCTCTCGCCGGGCCGCAACCGGAGCCGGCTTCGCTGCGGCTCGCGCGGGCGGCCGGGCGAGTGGCCCGCACGATCGATGCAACGAATGCGGACGACTCGAGCGCGGTGATCGCCGAGTCGCGGGAGTCTCTCGTCGCCGGCGGCGGTTCGCTCCGCAATGCGGATCGCCATCGGCTCCTCGGCGACGCGCTTCAGCGAGCCGCCCGAATCGCTCGCCACGCGGATGCGCGTCCGCTCGTCGAGCTGGCAGACGCGCTGGAGTTCGCGGATGGCGATCGCGAAACCGTGTCCGCGTTGCGACGCGCCGCGCGAATCGCACTCGCCGCGTCTCGCGACGAGACCCTCGCGGGCGCGGCGCTCGCTCTGACGGCGGAGGCGCGCCTCTCCCTCGCCGGCGAGATGGAACGCGATCGTCTCGAGGCGCGGGTGGCTTCCCTGCTCGCGCGGGCGCCACACTCGATCGCCGAGCGAGCGCGCGCGGCGGAGGCACTCGCGTGGACGTCCCTCGCGCTCCACGACGAAGGGCTCGCACGCGAGGCGCGAGATCGCATCGCGTCGCTGGCGATCGACGCGGCCGGCGACGACGAGGAGTCGCTCGTCGCGTTACTCGACGCCTGGAACGCGCGTCGCTTACTTCCGTTCGACGAAGCCCTCGACGGTTCATTCGAGCCCCTCGCGGCGCGACTCCTTCGCGAGCGCGCGCTCGCCGGCGAACCGCCAAGCGCCGCGCTCGCCGCAGCTGCCATCGCCGCGTGGCGTCCCGAATCACTCGCCCTCGAGCCCAAGGCGACGGGCTGGCAACGCCGGAGCGCACATCGATGAAGGGACTTCTCGCGGCGATCGTGATGTTCGCTCTGGCCGGCGCCGCTCACGCGGAGCCGTACCTCGCCTTGCGCGAGGGCTACAAGTGCTCGCAGTGCCACGTCAACAAGACCGGCGGCGGCATGCGCACGAGCTTCGGAAGCATCTACGCGCAGACGCGACTGCCGTCGACCGTCCTCGGAGCCAAGGACGACGCGGGCGATTCGCCGACGATCTTCCGGACGGCCGAAGCCGCGCGGTACCTGCGAAGCGGGCCCTTCTTCGACACGTGGCTCGCGGACCGCGTCGCGATCGGCGGCGACTTCCGCACGCGCTACACTCAGACGCGCACGCCGCAGGCGAAGGACTCGAGTTCGTTCGACGTCCAGGAAGGTCGCGCCTATCTGCAGTTCGATCTCGTGCCCGACGCGATGACGTTCTACGTCGACGAGACGCTCGGGCCAGGCAGCGCGGGGAGCCGCGAGATCTTCGCGCTCTTCACCGGGCTCCCGTATGACGGCTGGATCAAGGCCGGCAAGTTCCTCACGCCGTACGGCATTCGCATCTACGACGACACGTCGTTCATCCGCGAGACGACAGGCTTCAACTACAACACGCCCGACAACGGCATCGAGTTCGGCTTCGAGCGCGGCGTCTTTTCCGCCGCGCTCGCCATCCAGAACGGCACCGCCGGCGGTCCGGAAGACAACCAATCGAAGCTGGTCTCGCTCGTGATGACGCACACGTTCAGCGACTTTCGCCTCGGAGACGCGGTGGCGTACAACCCGTCGTCGACAAATCGACGCTTCGTCTTCGGAGAGTTCGCGGGCGTGCAGCTCGGGCGCCTGGGCGTAATCGCGGAGGCCGACCTCATCCGCGACGAGAACAAGGACACGGGCGACGTGAAGCGTCAGCTCGCGACGTTCCTCGAAACGGATCTCGAGGTCTGTCGCGGCGTGAACCTCAGAACCGTCATCGATTTCCTCGACCCGGACAAGGCGATCGGCGAAAACGCGCGCACGCGATTCAGCGTCGGCGCGCAGTGGTTCGTCACGCCGTCCGTCGAGCTGAACCTGTTCCTGAAGCTCAACGACAGCGTCCCGCAGCATCCGGAAGAGAAAACCGACTTCCTCATCGGCGAGCTGCACCTCTTCTTCTGAGGCGATGAACATGGGCAATCGAATTAGAGTTTCGGTTCTGCTCGCGAGCCTGCTTGCGCTTCGGGGCGCCGCGTTCGCGCAGACGCAAGAGGGCGAGACGAAGACGGACGTGCAAGCCGAACTCCAGCGGCTGCGCGAGGAACTCCAGAAGTACTCTGCGGAAGTGAAGCAGCTCCAGGAGACCGTGGCTAAGTCCACGGCGAAGTCCGACGACGTGACGACGCAGGGCCGCGTCATCTATCGCTCGACGTGCGAAGCGTGTCACGGCAGGCTCGGTGACGGCAAGGGCCCGGGCTCCCGACCGCTCAATCCGCAGCCGCGGGACTTCACCACGGGAAACTACAAGTGGCGCTCGACGCCGACCGGTTCCCTGCCGCTCGACTCGGACCTCTTCCGAACGGTGAGCGAAGGCGTGCCCGGCACCGCCATGCCGTCGTGGAAGAAGCTCCTCACGCGCGAAGAACGATACGCGGTCGTGCAGTACGTGAAGCTCTTCTCGCCGCGATTCAAGGACGAGCCGATCGACGAGCCAATCGCGATCGCGGATCCGCCGCCGCGCACGCCCGAGCGCTTGGCGCTCGGACGCACGGCATACGAGAAGAACAAGTGCGGGGACTGCCACGGCACGCTCGGCAAGGGCGACGGCCCGTCGGCTCCGACGCTGAAGGACGACAAAGGCGTGAAGATCGAGGCGTTCGACTTCACGAGCGGCGTCTTTCGTGGCGGCTCGAGCGACGCCGACGTCTACCGCACGTTCACGACCGGCGTGGCCGGTACTCCGATGCCCCAATACGAGGACCCGCTCACCGAGGAGCAGCGCTGGGCGCTCGTGCAGTACGTGAAATCGCTATTGGAAGACCGCGGCTGGTTCGGCTACGTCTTCCGCAAGCCAACCGACCCCTGGTGATCTTCGTTCGCTCTCGAGGACTAGGACCATGACTCGCAAACGAACAAAGAGCGCGCTTCGGTCGATCGCACGCGACGTCGGAAAGAACCCGAAGTTCCGCCGAATGGTCGAGGAAGAAAAGCTGAACGCTCGCATCGCACAGATGATCTACGACGCGCGCACGAAGGCCACACTCACGTAGAAAAGAAGGGAGCGACACGAGCGGTCGATCGAAGCCGCAACCGGCGTCGCGCCTCGTGATCTACTGCGGGCGGGGGACTCGGATGGCATTCACGAGAGGCGTCGCTCGGTCGGAGCCGAGCGGCAAGAAGAAGAGGAATGTCGCGCGGGCGCTCGGATCGCGCTCGGCTTGAAACGCGGGGAGGAGTCCGCTCGCGTCCACGTTCGCGTCGTACGGTGACGGGCCCGGGTCGAGGCGCTGACCGCCTTGCGTCCACGCGCCGTCGTCGAGCGTCTTCGCCGGCGCCGTTCGCGACGCCGACCACGACCACGCATCGACGACGCCGGCGAGCGTCGTCAGAGTCGTCCCGTGGCACATCGCTCGGCACGTGCCCGTGCCGTTCGTGCCGGGGCCGCTGCCGAGAGGCACGCCGGGCGTCAGGCTCCAGAACAGAACGAGCCCGTCCTCGGCGTCGAGCGCGCCGCGGACGAATCGCGTACCGTCGAACGTCCAGCGCCCCGCGTCCGCGTCGGCGACGCTGCCCGCGGGCTCGGTCCACTCGAGCGAGATCACGACGAAGTCGTCGTCGACTTCCGTGCGCGTCCCGTTCACGTCGAGGACTCCCGAGATCGAGGACAACGTCGAGGGCACGCGCGAGAAGACGAGCGGCTGTCGAGTCTGCCCGCCGCGAAACGCGTCGAGAGGCGGCAGCATCACGGCGATCACTTCGTCGCCGGCGGCGGCCGAAAGACGCGCGTCCGCGGTGGCCGCGGACTCGCGGTTCCGCGTCGCGACTTGGAAGAAATAGGTCAGTCCCGGGTCGAGCTGCACGTCGGCGCCTCCAGACGTGTGGCACCGCCGCTGTAGGTCGAGATGCCATCGACGCCGGCGCGCGTCGAAGGACGCGGTCGCGAGCACGTCGGTGCGGCTGCCGGTGCCGAATCGGTTGACGAATCCGGGAATCGTGTCGCCCGCGGCGAAGCCCGCCGACGCATCGCCGAACGCCACGGCACGCGCGGTTCCAGCGTCGAGATCGAAGAGGAACCTCTTGTTCGCGTCGGGATCCGAGACGGCCTGGTTCGCCGGCATCGTGGCGCCGCTGTCGTCGTTCGCGACGTACGGCACGGTGCCGGGGTCGAGCTCGATGCCGTCCATCGCGGTCGCGTCGATGAAGCGGTCGTCGGCCGCGCCGGCGGGATTCGTGCGTGACGCGGACCACTGCCAGAGGTCGACGGTGCCGGCGACGGTCGACATGCCTTGACCGACGTGACACATCTGATCGCACGTGCCCGTGCCCGTCGTTCCCGGTCCGGTGCCGAGATCGGTTTGCGCGTCGCGCGCCCACAGGATCGCGACCATGTCGTCGACGCCCTCGCCCGAGCGCGCCCACGCGCTGCCGTCGAACCGCCATCGATTGCGCAGCTCGTTTGCCGAGCCGGTGCGATCGCGGAAGCGCACGCGAACCTTGATGCGATCGTTCAGCACGTCGAACGTTCCGTCGATCGACGCGAGCCCGGCCGGCGTTCTCGAGAAGTCGATCGGTTCTTCGAAGTTGGACCTCGGGACCACGCAGACCGAG
>JACOTG010000232.1 GCA_016178505.1 Planctomycetota bacterium | reverse complement strand
GTGCGCGCGTGTCGTCGTGTGGCTCGGCTTGTCGGTGGTGTCGGCCTTTGCTAGGTTCGCCCGTCGACTCTCCTCCGCGACGGAGACCCTTCGCAATGACGATCGTCGTGATCGGGGCGGTCTTGGCGTACCTCATCGGGTCCGTTTCGTTTGCGCTGCTGGCGGGGAAGCTCCAAGGAGTCGATGTCCGCTCGCACGGAAGCGGCAACCTCGGAGCGACGAACGCCGGGCGCGTGCTCGGGCGCTCCACCGGCATCGCGATCTTCGTTCTCGATTCGTTGAAGGGATTCGCACCGGCGTTCTGGTTTCCGCACGTTGCGGCGGCACGCGGCGGAACGATGTTGAGTCCGACATCTCTCGGGCTCCTCTTCGGCGGTTGCGCGATCGTGGGACACGTCTTTCCCTTCTACTTGGGATTCAAAGGCGGCAAGGGAGTGGCGACCGGCGCCGGAGTCTTCCTGGCGTTGGCGCCAGTCGCAACGGCCGCTGCGCTCGTCGTCTGGGCGATTTCAATCCTGATTTGGCGGATGATGTCGCTCGCATCGATCCTCGCGGCGATTGCGCTGCCCGTCGCCGCCGCGTTCTTCGTGCCGCGCGCCGACGCGACGGCGGTCTGTTCCGCGGCCGTCGCGATAGCAGTACTCGTCGTCGTGCGCCATCGAAGCAACATTCGACGAATTGTCGCGGGAACAGAAAAACGGATCGGAGAGGGAAACGGATGAAGCGAATCGCGGTCATCGGCGACGGCGGGTGGGGAACGGCGCTGGCTCTTCTGCTCGACGCGAAGGGCCACCGCGTCCGGATCTGGGGAGCGTTTCCGGAGTATTTGTCCGACATGAGGCGCCGACGCGAGAACGTCAAGTTCCTGAAGGGCGTTGCGCTTTCACCGTCGATCGAGCTGATACCAGATCCGGCGGACGCCGTGGCCGATGCGGATCTCGTCGTGAGCGCCGTGCCGACGCGGTTTCTTCGCAACGTGCTCGTGCGGTTCGAGCCGATTCTGGACGCCGGAGTACCGATCGTTTCGGTGACGAAAGGAATCGAAGAGGGCACCCTGCGGCGTCCGAGCCAAATCATCCACGAGGTGCTCGGACGTCGACCGGTTGCCGTGCTCAGCGGGCCAAGCCATGCCGAAGAGGTCGCGCGCGGACTCCCGGCTAGCGTTGTCGTTGCCTCCAGCGACGAGTCGATCGCGCTTGCCGCTCAGCAGGCGTTCATGGCTGATCGATTCCGCGTTTACACGCACGATGATCTCGTCGGCATCGAGCTCGGGGGCGCACTCAAGAACGTCATCGCGCTCGCCGCAGGAATCTGCGACGGGCTCGGATTCGGCGACAACGCGAAGGCTGCCCTGCTCACGCGCGGAATCGTCGAGATCGCACGTCTCGGCGCCGCACTCGGCGCGCGAAAGGGGACTTTCCACGGACTGTCCGGGATGGGGGACCTCATCACGACGTGCATCTCACCGCACGGCCGCAATCGCTCCGTCGGGATCGCGATCGGCCGTGGGCAATCGCTCGAGGGAATCCTAGCCGGGATGGAAATGGTCGCCGAGGGTGTGTTCACGACACGAGCAGCTCGAACGCTGTCGAAGCGCTACGGAGTCGAGATGCCGATAACGGAAGAGGTCTATCGAGTGCTGTTCAAGCGCAAGTCTCCAGCGCGCGCGGTGCGTGATCTGATGAAACGGGGACGGAAACCCGAGTCCGACCTCGTGAATTAGCTGGCGCGATCGGAGCCGCGATCGAAATCACCCGAATCACGGTGCTCACCACTTGCGACGCACCTTGAAAAGGCATCCCGCGTTTGCATAATGGCGCGCGACCTCTCACGGACGACCCGTCCAACTGATCTAATAGTCGGGGCGTGGCGCAGATTGGCTAGCGCGCTTGAATGGGGTTCAAGAGGTCGCAGGTTCAAATCCTGTCGCCCCGACCACTCTTCTTCCCGCCCGGCTTGCCGAACGTCTCTTCGCAGACCTCGGCAAATCGCTTGACGACCTTGACTCGCGCCCACCATTTGTATTCGGCCTCGACGAGGTGCCACGGCGCGTGGGCGGTGTCTGTCTTTTCGAACATCTCGTCGGTCGCGTCCAGATATGCGCTCCACTTCTTTCGATTTCGCCAGTCGTCCGGGCCGATCTTCCAGCTCTTGAACGCACTCGATTCGCGTTCGCGAAAGCGTGCGAGCTGTTCCGTCTTCGAGATGTGGAGGAAGAACTTCACGACGGGGACGCCGTCGTCCACCAGCACCTTCTCGAACTCGTTGATCTCGTGAAACGCGCGCTTCCATTCGCGTTTCTTTGCGAATCCCTCCACGCGTTCGACCAGCACGCGGCCATACCACGACCGGTCGAACAGCGTGATCTGCCCCGACTCCGGCATTCGCACCCAGAACCGCCACAAATAGTTGTGCGTTCGTTCGTCCGCCGCCGGCGCTCCGATCCCGTGCACGCGAAAGTGTCTCGGATCGAGCTTCTCCGTGAGTCGCTTGATGGTTCCGCCTTTTCCCGCGGCGTCCCAGCCCTCGAAGACACCGATGACACGGCGGCCCGTCGTGATCATCTCTTGTTGGATCGTTAGGACGCGCAGTTGCCAGGGCATCAGGGCGCGCTCATATTCGTCCTTCGAGTCGAACTGCTTCTCGAGGTCGAGCTTGTCGAGAGCGTGTTTTCCCATTCGATGGCATTCACCCGTGTGGATTCCGACGGACGATCGAGTCGGGGGAGTCTACACGGGGAGATATGAACATGAAAACAAAGCGGGGGGCGTAGCGCGCGCCTCGCCCCCCGCAAGCCGTGACGAACCCGGCTCGTCACGACTTCTTGTTCTTGTCTTCCTTCGTCGACTTCTTGAGGTTGGTGGGAACCACCGGTGAGTTGAGCTGTGCAGCACGTCGGCTCGTCACTGCGTCGGCCTTTTTGCTATCGGAAGGGACGGCAGGCTGCGGCGGTTGGCGAAAGGGAACGACAACCGTACCGGTTCTGTTCGGACGATTAACGACGCCGGGCACCGCAGGAGTTGTGGGTCGAGGCGTTGCGGCGGAACCCGACCCAAACCGTTTTCCCTCCACCTGCGGCGCCGGCGCCACGACTTGACCTGTGTTGCGGAACGCTCGGACGAATCCGGTTCGATCGCCGGTCGGCGCCTGCTGTTTGGGGGCCGTCGTCGCGAAACTCGGATTCTGGTGCGTTGCCGACGCCGGTCGCTGGGCGCTGGCGAACGGAACAGCCTTGGCGGCCGGCTTGCTGGCCTCGGCGCGTCCGGAATTCGAATTGCCGATCACTCGACCACGGAGCCCGGCGAAGCCGGCCGACGTCTCTGCGCTCCGAGTCTTCTCCGGCGCGTCGACGAACGGCGCTGGCGACGCCTTGGTTGCCTGACTGTTGTTCCGGAACGATTGGGAGCGGGGCGCCGAGAAGCCGCTCGGAGCCTTCTCGGTTCTGGCGTCCGCCGCGCCTCGCCCGAGGAACCTCATTTCCGCATCGTGGCGGACCTCGACCGCCGCCCTCGGTTGAACGTGCTCGCGTGTAGACCTCTCGATCGATCCGGCGTCCGGACCGACGTTGCGAGCGACTTGGTTCACGATCGTGATGTTGGTGATGTTCGTCGTCTCGTGAATGAAAGTGGTATTGCGACGCGAATCGACGACGACAGACGCCGCGCATGGCGCGAGGAAGTCGCGGCTTCGCACGAATGACCAGCATCGCGGGTGAATCCGCTCGCGAAACGACGAGAATCCGACCGAAACCGAAACGAACGGCCCGGGGGGCAATGGCGCCCAACCGATGTAGTCATCGCACGCCCGCCAAGACACCCACGCAGGGGCCCAGACGGTGTCAGGCACCCAGACCCAACCGAAGCACGGATCGAGCGTCCACCGACCATAGTGGTAAACAACCGCGCCCCACGGGGCATCGGAGACGAACGACCACCCGCAATCCGTGTAGACCCAGTGGCCGACCGTATAGGGCTGGAAGCCGACCGGAACGCACGTCGGTCGCCAGACGCGTCCGTAGTCGGCGGCGACGACCCAGTCACCGAACGGCGATAGCGATTGTTCGAAGAGAGAAATGCTCACGCGCGTCTGCGTCTCGAACGCGACCGGTGTCGCGCAAACCGGCACCGGTTCGCAGACGGGCGGTGGCGCGGGTTGGTAGACGACCTCGGCTGGCGGCGGACAAGGATCGATCACGGGAACCGGCGTGGGATCGACGATGATGGGATGGTTGGCCCGAACTTCTTCGATCGCGCACCCCGAGACGAGTAACGCAACGACGACCGCGGCCACTGCGCCGCGGCGTACGCCATACGACTCCGGCAAGTGTCTGGTTCTCATGGCGACGCCTCCTGAGGGGGTGACCCTCGATGGATCGCTTGTGGACGCAAACGCATTGCCACGCCGAGAAGGCGTTCGTTTCAGCGGAGTTTCGGAGCGAAGTGAGTCCACGCGGAGTCAGCCACCGTCCTGACGGGGAGACACCGAGGACCCGTCTACGTGGGTCCGGCAGTCCCTGCTCTCCGCAAACGTCACGTGGACGTCAGGAAGAGTCCTGGTCCCGGATCGCAGTTCTCGATCGACCGTCCAACGAGGCTGAGTCGGTCACGAGAGGTAACCGCGCCAGTTGTCGCATCGCTCGCACGGTCGAAGTGGCCAATCTCGCGCCCGCCGAGGAAAACGTGAGCGACCGGATGTGCTCGGCGAGCGTCGGGCGCGATCGGCGGGCTCTCAGCCCTGAGACGCGGGCTTCGAGACGTCTTTGAACGAGAACGACTTCTCCATCGAGTCGAACGGCTTGCCGTCGACCTCGACGTAGGGGTAGATGAGGAAGTTGACCGGGTCACCGTCTTGGCGCGGCACGAGCGCCAGATCCCGCCCTTCGGTGAACTGCACGCGATTCGTGTCGTGCGCACCGAAGAAGTAGTCCTTCTTCTCCGGATGTTTGCTGGCTTCCGATGCGTCGACCGGCACCCAACCGCGCCCCGCAACGAAGAAGTACGCCCAGCAATGGTAGCCGCTGACCTTCCCTTCCTTGGTGTCCGTCGGAATCGGGAAACCGATCTCGAACTTGCACGGGATGTTCGACGCGCGGCACATCGACATGAACAGGGCGTGGAAATCGGTGCAGTTGCCGCGGCCGGCTGTGCAGGCGAACGAGGTATCACCGCGACCCCAACCGGTGCCGGTCTTGTCGTACTTCATGTGTCCGATGACGGCATCGTAGATGCCGCGTGCCTGATCGAGCGGTGTTGCCTTGTCGCGAGTAGCCTCGGTCGTCATCTTGCGAACCGTATCGTCGATGGCGCCGAGGCGATCCGACTGGAGATAGCGGGCATCTGGGGTCGTCGTTGCGCCGGCGGCCGCGGAAAGGTCGATCTGGTTCTCGAGCCTCGTTGCGAGCAACGTGAGGTTCAGCGAGAGGGGCGACGTACCGGGATTGGCGACCTCGAAGTAGGCCATCCGATTCCCGTTGATCGGTTCGTCGGCGATCTTGGCCTCTCCCGGTCCGCTGATCTTGAGATTGTCGATGGTTTGCACGGCGGTCGTCTTCGGAAGCGGCACCCAAATCCGAATCTTCTTCGCCGTCGCGGGCACGTCCTTCAAGTCCGCGTGGTAAGTGAACTCGAAGGAGCGCTTCGGGCGCGTCGGTGCATCCGAGGGTGTTGCGGTGAACAGCGCAGCGAGAGCAATCGAGATCCATGCCGTCATGAGCGAAACCTCCTCGTCAGTTTCGAACGGTTGTAAGGCTGGGCGAGCTCCGTTTCTAATCGAATCCGCTCATGGTTCGGTGTTGACGGATCGAGCCCGCCTCGCGCCGCGTTGTTCGCTTACGGCTCGCTGCTACAATCTCGCGGGTCGGGCCGCCGGAACCGACGTGTCCCTCGCGATCATCGACGAGCACTTGCGCTCGTCATTCCAAGGACCGAGCCCACCGGTGAGTTGGGGCGATGAAGATTGAACTTCTCTATGTCGATGGTTGCTCGAACGTCGAGCGAGCGCGCATTTTGCTGACAGAGGCCGTCCAGGAGCAGGGCATCCCCAACGCGATCGAGGAGACCATCATAAGTTCGGACGAGATGGCGAAGCGGCTGAACTTCCCCGGGACCCCGACGATTCGGATCGACGGAATCGATGTCGAGAAGGCCGCACGCGGAAAGGTCGTAGTGAGCCTAAAGCCTCGGCTCTACATCCGTGCCGGGATGATCACGGGATGCCCGACGCGCGGCGCGATCCTCGACGCGATTCTCGAGGCGAAGGATCGCGCGCGTCCCGCCTAGCGAATTCGCCTCGGGACGAGCACTCCATCACGGACGGGAAGAATCGTGGCGTCGTATCGATCGTCTGCGAATACGGCACACGTCATCATCGAACCCAGAGAAGAGAGTCAATCGTGCGTCGTACCTCGCGGAAATCATCGAACGGCCGGAATTCGACACCCTTGCCCTTGGCCGCGTCGGCTAATGGTCCCGCGGCAAAGAGCAAGTCGACTCTGCCGAGCAAGCAGACGTCGGCTTCGAGCGATCCGATGCCGACGACGCGATACCCCTCGTCGCGCAGAACCGATGCGAGGGCGCCGGGGCAGGCTCCGCACGATTCACACCGGTCGGTTCGGTGCGGGAACTGCAGACGAACGCCGTCGCGCTTGAAATCAGCCGACGAGCAACACAGCCGGAACGCCCCGGGTCGCGGCGGCAACACGGGCCGCACGACGACGTCCGGCGCATCGGTCACGACGTGAAACGGGATCGAATGCCGGATGCACAAGTCGAGCAGATCCGAGAATCCAGCGCGCGCCACAGCCGCGTCGTCGACGAACACTTGCACTTCCGCGAGCGGCGCTCGAACCGACGACCAGATCATTCGAATTGCTTCGTGATGCGCCATGGCGCCTCGTTCCGCGGTCTCGAGCCATCGGCGCCAGCTCGGCACGGCGAATCGATCGCACACGTGGCCCGTGAGATCGTCCACGACGATGGTGCGGTCGAAGCCCGACACCACGGCCAATCGCGGTGTGTCTGACACGTTGTCCTCGCTAGGAAGGCGCTCGATCGGGGTCTGTGCCTACGTGGAAACGCATGGTGCGGCGGGTCCCGTGTCGCTCGGAGTCCCCCCGTCGCGTAGCAGTTTGCGCACGGTGACGATGAGGTCCTGATAGTTCAGGATCGGCTTGCTGATGTACGCGTCTGCTCCGCTCTCACCGATCAAGCGCTCCGCGTCGCCGCGCATGGCGTGCGCCGTTGCCAGAACCACGGGGACTCGATTGGCGGGCGGCAAGGCCTTCAACAGTCTCGTGATGGCGACGCCATCGACCGCCACGCCCTGATAGAAGCTGTTCGACAGCGAAACGTCCATGATCACGAGGCTCACCGAACCAGAGCGAACGAGACGTAGGATTTCGTCGACGTTCTCAGAGACTGTGACGTCGAAGCCGCCGCCTTTTCGAAGGATCTTCTCGAAGAGAATCGCATTCAGCGGCTCGTCCTCGACGATCAAGATGTGCTGCCCCATCTCAGGTCTCCGTGTCCCGACTCACCACCTCGGCGCCTCGGCCCTTCGACGCGGAATAGGCATTGGCGCTGTGACGCAGGATGGGTAGATCGGGCGTGGACGCGGATTCCTTGAGCCGCACGGGGCAAGGGACGCAGACCCGTCCCGCTTCGAATCAGGTCGCGTCCACGACGGCGGTCGCCGGCGCTCAAGTCGGTCTTGCGCACGAGTCGAAGTCCGCTGGATGCGGCATGATCCCTCAGCCACGTCCGACGGCGCGCGCCGTTGGGACCGCCATGTGACGGCTTGGCTCCGGAAGCGACATCTTGGAGACCGGGATGCGGTCACGAAATTCGTGCTGGTCGTCATCACGCTGCTGCTCGTTGCAGGGATCTGGCAGATGATCTCGGGGATGCGCGACGGACGACAATCCGTGCTTCGATCGATGCGCGACGAGATCGAAGCCATCGCTCGAACGACGGCGCTGGGCATCGACGCTGAAAGCCACGAGCGCATTCGTGGTTTCGGCGCGGCGGACATGCTCGAGTTCCGCCGGTTGCGTGAATACCTGCGCGCGACACGCCGCGTGAACGACCTCTCGACGGAGACGTTCACGCTGCGCCCCTGCAGCAGCAACGATGAAATGCAGTTCGTCGTGATGACGAACGAAACGCCGTTCGTCGGAAGCACGTGTCCGTTGCGACCGGAAATGACTCGCGGGCTGGCCGAGAGGCGAGCGACTTCGACCGAGCCGTACTCGAACGCGCGAGGAAGCTGGATTTCAGCATATGCGCCCGTGATCGATCCGGCGGGCAACGCCGTCGCGCTGGTCGAAATCGATCGAACCGTCGACGAGTTCGCCGAACGACTCCGCCGACGGTCGTGGGGCGTCGGCGCATTTGCCGTCGTTGGACTGCTCGTTGCGCTCGCGCTATGCGGAGGACTGTGGGCGTGGCTCGTTCGTCCGCTGCGATTCCTGGCCGCAGACTTGCATCGCCTCGCTGCTGGCGACCTGAGCATTCCGCTCGCTCGTCCGGTCGGCGCAGACGAGGTCAGCCGACTCGGCTCGGCATTTCGTCACCTCGTGGAGGAGTTGCGCCGGACGCGCGCGACGGTCGAGGCGCAACGCCGCCGCCTCGAGCGCCGCAACCGCCGATTGCGAAGCGCGAATCGAGCCAAGGAACGCTTCCTCGCGATGATGTCGCACGACATGCGCACGCCATTGAACGGCACGATTGGATTCCTCGACCTGACGATACAGGGCTACGCGCGCACACCGGCGGAAGAGCGCCAGTTTCTGATGAACGCGCGCGAGAGTGCGATTCGAATGCTGCGCTTGGTCGAGGCGGTGCTCGATCTCTCACAGATCGAGAAAGGGACGCTCACCGTGTCGAGCGTCCAAACCGATCTCACGGCAATCCTGCTCGCCGAGCTTCGGTCGGCGCTGCCTCTCGCTCGATCGAAGGGCCTGCGACTCAGCCTCGATCTCCCCGCGACTCCGTTCCCTGCCGTGCTTGCCGATCCGGTGCGCCTCAAGCAAGTCGTGTCGGTGCTCCTCGACAACGCCCTGAAGTTCACGGAATGGGGTGGCGTGACGATCCGAGCGGCAGTGCTACCCGGCGACGAAACGGCACGCGTCTGGGTGCGCGACACGGGTGAAGGAATTCCCCGCGGTTGGGAAGAGCGAGTGTTCGACAAGTTCACGCAATTCGACGAAAAGCGGAATCGAAAACATGGCGGGATGGGGCTCGGTTTGGCGCTTGCCCGCGGGCTCATCCAAGCCATGGGCGGAAAGATCGAAGTGGTGGCGAGCGACGAACCCGGAACGCTCATTCAATTCGATCTCGCTCTCGTTCCGACGCTGCCCGTGCGACGTCCGACACCGCGATTCACCGCGCGCGGCGAAGACAGCATTCCGGCCGGCGCTTGAATCGCACGCCCGCGGCTGATAAACAGCCGCGATGCGCGAGATCATGGCGTTCTTCCATGTCGCCTCGGCAATCCTCGCACTCGGCGGCACTTTCTTCGTGGTGGTCATCCTCGCGCCCGCGCTGCGCGGGCAATCGCAAGCGTCCGAAACGATGCGCGCGGCGGCCAAACGCTTTGCGCCGATCGTGTGGGTGTGCGTCGTGCTCTTCGTCCTCACCGGCCTTCATCTGTTTGGGATTCGTTATCTCGCGAAGCGGGCCGACGTCTCGTCGACGAACTGGACTCTGATCCTGGTGAAGATCGGACTCAGCCTGATGATCATCGTCCACTCGCTGCTCGTGACGTTGCCGTTCAAAGCGCTCGAGGGCATCCAGCAGAAACGCCTGAAGCTCCTGCGGGTGAACCTCTTCATCGGTCTGGCGGTCGTGGCGATCGGGGTCTACCTCGTCCGTCAGCACTGGTGAGATCGAGACGCTCGAGTCGTCGTCGGAGAAGCGGGCTCGAGCCGTGATTGCAGCCGGCCGATCGCCGGCGTTCGTGTCGCGAATCGACGCGGGGCAGTAGGGGTAAGGATTCGTACGCGCGGGGGCGGCCGTTGCATATTACGGACATCACGTTCGTCGTCTTCATCATCGCCGTCGCGTTGTTCTTCGATTTTCTCAACGGGTTCCACGACGCAGCGAACTCGATTGCGACGATCGTTTCGACCAGAGTGCTGCGTCCTCAATGGGCTGTCGCCTGGGCCGCGTTTTTCAACTTCATCGCTTTTTGGTTTTTCGGTCTTCACGTCGCAAACACGATCGGAAAGGGCGTCATCGATCCGGCGGTTGCAGATCCCATCGTGATCTTGGCGGCACTCGCCGGTGCGAATTTTTGGAACATCGTCACCTGGTACTACGGGCTGCCGTCGAGTTCGTCGCATGCGCTCATTGGAGGGCTGACTGGCGCCGCCGTGGCAAAGGCTGGCACAGGCGCCCTCAACACCGCGGGGATCCTCAAGATCGTCCTGTACATCGTGCTGTCGCCCCTGATGGGATTCGTCCTCGCGTTCCTGCTGATGTGGCTCGTGTCGTGGATGTTCTTTCGGACGTCGCCGAGCAAGGTGGACACGTGGTTTCGGCGGTGTCAGCTCGTCTCGGCGTCGCTCTATAGCCTCGGGCACGGCGG
>JACOTG010000231.1 GCA_016178505.1 Planctomycetota bacterium | reverse complement strand
GGGCCCACGCGCTCGCGCAGTTCCCGTTCAAGATCCACGATCTCGAGTGCGACTACTACGCGGTGAGCCTGCACAAGTGGCTCTTCGCGCCGCACGGCACGGGTCTTCTCTTCGTGAAGAAGGACAAGATCGCGGCGCTGTGGCCGATGATGGCGGCGCCGAAGGACCTGGACACGAACATTCGGAAGTTCGAGGAGATCGGCACGCACCCCGCGGCCAATTTCCTCGCGATCTCCGAGGCCATCACCTTCCACCAGGGTATCGGCCCCGAGCGAAAGGCCGCGCGCTTGCGCTACCTCCGCGACACGTGGGCGAATCGCCTCTTGAAGAGCGACAAGGTGCGCCTGCACACGAGCCAGAAGCCCGAGTTCTCGTGCGCGATCGGCTGCGTGGAGATCGTCGGCGTCGATGTCCCCAAACTCCAGTCGTGGCTCTGGACCGCGCATCGCATCTTCACGACGACGATCGCACACGACGAGTTCAAGGGCCTGCGCATCACGCCGAGCGTCTACACCACGCTCGAGGAGATCAACCGCTTCTGCAGCGCGATGGAGCACGTGATCGGCAGCGGCCTTCCCGCGTAAGCCTCACCGACCGGGTTCGTGAATGTCGATGCGGTCATCCCCTTCGGGCGCTATCGCCGTTGTCCATCGACGGTTTGAGTTGCCGGTTGCGCGATCCGATGGCACCGGTCGGCCGGTCTTGCAGTAGCCGAAGAGAATCAACGCTCGCGAGTGATCGTCGCTCTCGTCGGGCGCCTGCCAGCCTTGAAACGGTTCCGTGAACCACGACTTGATCGTCACGGGAATCCCTACGACGAGCGACGCGACGACTCCCCACACGACACCGACGACACCCGAGTCCGCTGGCGCGTAGATGCCGTTTCTCCCGGTGGCGTAGTTGTTGGCGCGGAGCCCCGGGAAGCACCCGACGACGAGAGCGCGCTGGTGCGGAGCCGAGTTCGTGCTCGGCTCGACCTGCTCCGTGGATCCCGGCGCTGGACCGCGTCCCATCGGAATCGCAACACAGCCTGCCAGCATGCATGCGATCAGGATCGGGCCGATGGCCGCCGTCGGGAGACGTCTCAGGTAGCTCGCGTTCCCGGCGTCCGTCGAATTTCGCTCGAAGGGCGCCCGACAGGTGCTCGCGACTGAGGTTGATTTCATCGGTTCGTCGCAGCTTCGGCGAGGAACGGCATAAGGAGGTCGAGCACGCGATCGGGCGCCTCGAGCTGCGCGGCGTGGCCCACGTTGTCGAGGACGACGAGGCGCGCGCCGGGGATGTCGCGCGCAAGGCGCTCGCCTTGCGCGAGCGGGAGGAGGCCGTCCTCGCGGCCCCACAGGATGAGCGTGGGCGCGCGAATCGTGCGATGCCTTGCTTCCCACGACTCGGCGTCGCTCGGCACGAGCTGGCGCTCTTGCGCGAGGAAGGCGCGAATCGCGCCCGGCTTCGCCGCGTTTCGCGCGTACGCGTCGACGACGTCGTCCGTGAGCGCGTCCTTCGAGTGCACGTTGCGGCCGAGGCCGTACTCCGCGATCGATCGAGTCGGCAGGATCCCGAGCACGACGTCCGCGAGGAGCGGCGTCGTCCAGAACCAGCGTCCGTCCATCGCGCCTTCGCGATACGCCGCCGGATCGATCAGCACGAGCGCGCTCACGCGCTCCGGTCGCGACTCGGCGACCATCAACGCGACGCTGCCGCCGAGGCTGTTGCCGACGAGCGTCGCGCGCTCGATCCCGAGGGCGTCCATCGCGGCGACGAGGCGCGTCGCGTGTCCTTCGATCGAATAGTCGTCGCGCGACGGCTTGTCGGATTCGCCGGCGCCGAGCGCATCCCATGCGGTGACGCGATGGCCGACGGCGACGAGCGCGGGGAACACGCGCTGCCATCCGAGATGCGAATCGCCGAGCCCGTGGAGGAGGAAGAGGTCGGGGCCCGCGCCCGATTGCTTGACGAAGATCCGGCGTCCATCGATCCCGAGGAATCGGCCGTCCGGCAGACGCGCCTCGTCCGCCACTTTCGCGGCGCACGAGAGCACGCCGATGGTGATCGCCGGCGCCAACCATTTTCGAGCGATGACCATTCGCTTCCTCCGCTGCGACGATTCACTCGTCGACGTGCGACACACGCGCCTCCGACGATCAGCGGTTCGCGTCGCCGCTCGTCGCCGTCGATGCCAGGGCGAATTGCGTCCGAGTCAGCGTCATCGACGCCTCGCGCTTCACTTGACGGTCTCCATCGAATGAAGTCGGGTTCGGCGGACACGCTGCGGACGTCGCGGCTCGACGGCTTTCCGCGCGAGCACGAGCGCGATTCCGGAGACGAAGGGCGGCCCCGCGAACGTTGCGATCAAGACGGCGATCGTCCCGAGCGTGAATCGGCTCTCGAGGAAGAGAGGACAGCCGACGGCGAGGGCCACGCCCTCCAGGATCAGAAGGGCAGCACCCAAGCGCTCTCTGAAATGAGACACCGCCACGCTTCCGAAAAAGACGAGCGCAGCGAAGAGCCCCCGAAGGAGGACGAGTCGCGGGGAGCCGCAGTCCGCGAGCGTGAAGACCATGAAAAAGCAGGCCCACCCGCACGCCCACGCGAGGGCCACGATGCGCGAAACGAAGCGAAGCTCGGCGCGAATCACGACGACCTCCTTTCGTGCCGTCGCATAGGATCGGCTTTTGGCGGCGACAAGTCAGCGAATTCACACGAGGCTTTTCGATAAGCACAGCTTATGATTGCCGCGATGGCGAATCGCCGCGAACCGTCCGTCTCGGTGAGGCTCCATCAGCTCGAGGGCTTTCACCACGTCGCGCGACACGAGGGCTTCACGCGCGCCGCCGACGCGATGCCGTACCCGATCACGCAGCCCGCGCTCCATCAGCAAGTGCGGAAGCTCGAGCGCGCGCTCGGAGTCGAGCTCCTGGCTCGCGGACCGGGGCGCCGAATGCTGCTGACCCCGGAAGGCCGCGCGCTTCGCGAGTTCGTCGCGCCGTTCTTCGATCAACTGCCGGGACTCCTGCGTTCGATCGCGGCGAGCGAGGCGGGCACGCTCGTCGTCGGCACCGAGCCGCTCTACGCCGAGGGTCTGTGCGCGACCGCGCTCGCGAGCTTGAAGCGTCGCCTCCCGGACCTTCGCGTGCGGCTGCTCGAGCTGGAGGTGCCGGCGATCGTCGCGCAACTTGGTGCCGGCGACGTGGACGTCGGCGTGGCGAGCCTCGCGTCCGTGCCCGAAGGCGTTGCCGTCGACGAGCTCGGCCGTCTCGGCTTGCGATTGCTCGTCCCGGCCGATCATCCGCTCGCGCGCCGGCGCGGACCGCTCGACTCTCGGCACTTCGCGGGGCATCGGTTCGTGCTCTACGCGGCGGGCACGCAGGGTCGCGCGTACACGGACCGCGCGCTCGCACAAGCGAAGCTCGCGATCGAGACCGCCGCGGAGGCCTCGAGCGTCGGGAGCTTGCGCGCGTTCGTGCGGGCCGGGCTCGCGCCCGCGTTCGTGCCGGCGCTCGGGGTCGCGCAACGGGTCGCGCGCCGCACGCTCACGGACGGAACCGTCGAGATCGACCTCACACATCTTCTCGAGCGCGTCACCACGTTGCCGCGATTCGGTCTCCTGCGCCGTTCGGGCACGGCGCCCGCCGGTCTCGTCGCGGCGTTTCGCGACGCCGCCCACGCGGCCCTCGCGTGAGGCTTGCGCCGGGCGATGCGAGATGGCATCACGTGGCCTCTCGCGACGCGACGCACGGGACGTCTGGCGGGTACGGGCGCGCGTCATCGGATCTTCAGAGTCCGCTTCGAGGCGGGGGAGTGACCCGAGAATGAGCCGTCGATCCGACGCGGCGTCGAAGCCGCGCGTGGGAATCATCATGGGCAGCGACACGGATTGGCCGACGATGAAGGCCGCGGCGGACGTTTGCGCGCAGTTCGGCGTCGCCCACGAAGCTCGAGTCCTATCGGCGCACCGAACGCCGGAAGACGCGGCGCGCTATGCGCGCACGGCCGAGCGCCGCGGGCTGGGCGTGATCATCGCGGGCGCCGGCGGAGCGGCGCACCTGCCCGGAGTCGTCGCGAGCCTCACGATCCTTCCTGTCATCGGCGTTCCGATCGAGTCGAAATTGATGGGGCTCGACTCGCTTCTCTCCATCGTGCAGATGCCGTCGGGGATTCCCGTTGCAACGGTCGCCGTCGGCGGCGCGAAGAACGCCGGAATCCTCGCGATCCAAATTCTCGCGACCGCCGACTCGGGTCTCCAGTCGCGACTGCGCCGGTTCAAGGCGCACCTCGCGCGCGACTCTCGCCTGAAGAACAAGAACCTGCGAAGCTGATCGCCGCTCGTTCACGACGGTGTGAACGGAACGTGAGGGCGGGCTGAAAACGATGGAGAAGGAAACGCTCATCGGGGGGCCGGGTCGCCCGTTCCCGACGACGCGCTGGTCGATCGTGATCGCCGCGCGCGGCGAGGGGGAACCGCGACGCGTCAGCCTCGAAGCGTTGCTCGCCGACTACTGGAAGCCGCTCTATCTCCACCTGCGGCGCGGCGGCCTCGGCGTCGACGACGCGAAGGACGCGGTGCAAGGCTTCGTCGCTCACCTCCTCGAACACGACTCGCTCGAGCGCGTTGACCCGTCGAAGGGCCGCTTTCGTTCGTGGTTGCGCGCGTCGCTCGACAATTGGATGCGGAACCGCCACGCGAGCGATGTGGCCGAGAAGCGCGGCGGCGGTCGGAAGATCGTCTCGCTCGACGTCGAATCGGCCGAGCGCGCGCTTCGCGAGGCGCCCGGTGACGCGGCGTCCGCCTTCGATCGCGAGTGGGCGCTCGGCGTGATGGAGCGCGCGCTGATAACGCTCCGCGCCGAGTTCGCCGCCGGGAAGCGCGAGGGGCCGCTCGACGTCGCTCTTCGGTTCTTCGGATTCGGCGAGCCGTGCTCGTACGCGCAAGCCGCGGCGGAGGCGGCGACCACGGTTCCTCTGTTCAAGGCGTTCCTCCACCGCACGCGAACGCGCTTTCGCGAGATCGTCCGCGACGAAGTCGCGCACACGGTGGGCGATGACGGCGACGTCGACGCGGAGATCGCCGAGCTGATGCATGCGCTCGGTCGAGCCGGATGACGTCACGCCCGTGTCCGCGCTGCGGCGCATCGCTTCCGAGCGATCGCCTGGAAGCATGTCCGCGTTGCCTTCTCGAAGGAGAGATCGAGCCCGAGTTGCTCGGCGACTCGATCGAGCTGCTCGCCGAAATCGGACGCGGCGGCATGGGCCGCGTGTTCAAGGCGCGCCACCGCCGGCTCGGGCGCACGGTCGCGGTGAAGTTCCTTCCGCCGGAGGTCGCGCGCGATCCGGAACACCAAGCGCGATTCGAGCGCGAAGCGCGCGCTCTGGCAATGCTCGATCATCCGAACATCGTGCGGGTCTACGATGCCGGCGGCGAGGGTGAGCGTGCGTACGTCGTCATGGAGTTCGTCGAAGGCCCGTCGCTCTCGAAGGAGTCGCCGATGCCGGTGCGCCGCGCCCTCGACGTCGCGAAGCAAGTGTGCGACGCGCTCGCGTACGCCCACGCGCGCGGCATCGTCCACCGCGACATCAAGCCGCAGAACTTGCTCGTCGATGCGGACGGGCGCGTGAAGGTCGCCGACTTCGGCATTGCGCGCATCGTCGCGCCGGGCGGCGAGCGGTTCGACGTCACGCGAGCGAGCGTCGCGGTCGGCACGCCGCGCTACATGGCGCCCGAAGCGCTCGCCGGCGCTCCGCCCGATCCGCGCATGGACGTCTACTCGCTCGGTGCCACGCTCTACGATCTCGTCATGGGCCGGCCGCCTGCCGGCGACTTCGAGCCGGCGCCCGCGCCGCTCGATCGCATCCTGCGGCGCGCGCTCGCGGCCGATCCATCGCGACGCTACCCGAACGCCGAGGCGATGCGCATCGACGTCGAAGCGGCGCTCAGCCAACGGGAGAACGACGATCTCCCCGCCGACGAGCGTCATTGGGTCCGAGGCGTCGCCGTCGTCGAGACGTTCGCGACCGCGGTCGTCCTGTGGGCGGCGCTCTTGTCGTTGACTCCGCGCGAGATGCGACCCGACGAAGTGATGCCGCTTCTCGTGCTCGGCGAGGAGCGACTGTCCGGCGGCCGCATCGTGTCGCGCGCGCGGTTCGAGACGTGGCCGTCTCTCGCAGCGCTTGCGGCGATTGCGGTGGCGATCCTCGCGTACGCGGTCCTGCGCCGCCATCAGCGCGACGCCGGGCTGGTGCGCCCGCGACCCGATCGACGTCTGCGCGAATCGCGCGCGGTGCTCGTCATTGGCGCGATCGGGATGGTCGTGTATGGCGTGCGGCTCGCGCTCGCGAAGAACGGGAGCTGGGTCGCGACGACCATTCCGATCCTCGGCGGCGCGATCGAAATCGTCGCGCTCTATTTCCTTTGGCTGGCACAGCTCGAAGCATGGCGTACGTCGCGCCCGCTGTGGCGCGAGCCGCTCCTGTGGATCGGATTCGCGTTCGTCCTGATCCCGCCCGTTCGGGAGTTCCTCAATTACGTCCTCCAGTGGCACCCCTGATCGTCGACGCCGTCACGTCCGAGACGCCAGGAGATCCGCGATGCGGAACGCCGCCCACGCCCAACCGGCGATTCCGCCGCGGCGGCGCGCGATCCGCAAGACACAGATCCGATAGGCCCTCCGCACCAACCGCGTTTGCGCCAACGTCGGAAGCTGCGCTACGACCTGATCCAGTTCCTTCTTCGCCCGTTCGAACGCTCGATCGAAGTCCGGAGGCGCGGCAGTGCTCACGTCGATCAACACTCGCGTCAGTGAGAAGAACGTCCGATACCACGCGTTGAGTGCCGTCGGTTCGACGCCGCGCAAGCGCTCGTCCGCCTTGCCGACGTCCCCGCGAGCCGCCTCGTCGAAGGCGAGCCAGAGCTTGTGGTCGGCCGTTGCGTAGTCCACCGGCGTGATCTCGAGGGCCGCCTCGCTGACTCGACGCGCCTCGGGCAGTCGGCGAAGCTCGCGCAAGCTCCCGACCAGGTTGAGGAGCATCCACGGCTGCAATCCCTCGCGGCTGCGCCAGTCCGACAGCCACTTCACGGCCGCGCGATCGAGGTCGAACTGATGGAGCGCGTACCCGACCGATCCCCACGATTGAGGGTAGCGGCGCAATCGCTCTCGATTTCGTCGAACGTAACGCCGCATCTCGATGCCGCGCTCCGCCGGAACCAGGAGCTCGAGATAGCGACTGGCGACGCGAGGCCACGCGACGTCGTGGGGGCTCATGTCGTCCACGAACCGGTCGCACTCGATCCAGCGCTTCTTCGCGGCGAGCCGCTCGAGCCACACGACCGCCACGGTCGCGTTGAAGGTTGGGAGCTTTGCGGAATCGAGCAGCGCCGCGCGCGCGGGCTCCACTTGATGCGCGTCGAAAAGCGCATCGATCGACGTGCGACATGGCCACGCATCGTCGCTCGCGGTCGAACAGATCTTTCCGAACGCTTCCAGTGCGGCGGAGAAATTTCGTCGTGCGGCGTGGAGCTTGACTTGCCGCGCCAGGACGAGCGGCCCGCCCACGTGCTCCTCGAGGATTTTCAGCGTGGCCGCGGCGTCGTCGAACTGCTCGTCTTCGAACTGCAGGTCGAAGAGGACGAGTCCCGCGAACGCGTAGTCCGGCGCGATCTCCACGGCGCGGCGGCACGCGTCCTTCGCCCCCGCCCGGTCGCCGGTCTTTCGCTTGCCGTCGGCGACGTAGCCGTGTGACGTGGCGTTCTCGGGCCTGATGCGCGCCATCTGCTCGGCGGCGAGGAGGGAATCGCGAAACTCCTCCTTCGAGTCGTACCACTCGGCGAGTTGTCGCCAACCCCAGAAGTAATCCGCGGACTCGGAAACGACGTCGCGCATCAGCGTGATCGCCCGAGTGAGATCTCCCTTTCGAGCCGTCACCCAGGCTTCCCGTCCTCGCAAGAGGACCGGTGGCGACGCGGCGAGTGCCGGGGGGCGACACGCGGCGAGCGCCTCGTCGAACCGCGCGAGATCGACGAGCGTGGCGGCCCGCCGATCGTGCGCTTCGGCATTTTGGGGATCGAGTTCGATCGCGCGATCGAGTGCGGCGAGCGCCTCGCCCGGATCGCTGAGCGTGTCCGCCAGGAGAAGGAAGGCCCGCGCATCTCGAGGTCGGCGCAGCGTGAGGTCGCGCGCAACGTTCCCCGGCACCTCGGGTCGCGAAAGCTCCTGCGCGCGCCGTTGGAGCGACTCCCACGCCCAACCGTAGTCGGGGTCGAGCCGCACGGCGGTGCTCAGATGTTCGATCGCCGCGTCTTTCTCCCCGACCAGCCACAGCACGTCCGCGAGGCAACCGTGATTGGCGGGATCGAGCGGACCGAGTGCGACGGCGCGTTCGAGCACCCTTCGAGCGGCCTCCAGGTCGCCTGCTTTCTCGTGCACTTCGGCGAGCCGTCGCGCCGCGGCCGCATACCGCGGGCTGATCTCGAGCGCGCGCGAGATTGCGACCCGCGCCTCTTCGCTTCGGCCTCGATCCAGATGCGACCGACCGAGTTCGACCCAAGCGCGTGGAAGCATCGGGAACTTCCGCGCGAGGTCCGCCGCGACGTCGGCCGATTCATCGGCGCGGCCCATCTCGCGCAGTTGCTCATATAGCGCCGCGGCGCACTCCCAGCGATCGGGAAGCGCGTCGGCGAGTGCTCGAACGGATGCGAGCAACTCGTCCGAATCGACGACGCCCTTCGCGTGCCGGCAATAGACGAAGACAGAATCTCCGTGCGCGTGCTGCTTCTGGACTTCACCCCAGAGGAACGCGAGCACACCCCGCCGCTCCGCGGGCGACGTGCACTGCTGCAGAAGGTGAGTGACGGCGTAGTCCGTGTCGGCGGCGATTCGAATGGCCTCGCGATACGCGGCGTTCGATTCCGTGACGTTGCCGCGCAGCGCGAACAGTCGTCCGACGAGGTTGAAGGTGAAGGGGCTTGCCGCATCGAGCTGCTTCGCGAGGTCGAGTTCCGTCGCGGCCTCGTCGAGTCTCCCGTTCGCGATGAGGATCCACGCGAGCTCGCGTCGCGCCCAAGCGTCCATCGGATCGAGCTCGACGAAACGACGGACAGGGGCTTCGGCCGTCGCGCGGTCCACGTCGCTCGACCATTCCGCCCACAGGCGCTGGATGCCGCGGTGGCGCGGAAACGCCGCAGCGACGTCCCGCAGGTACGCCGTTGCGGCGTCCGATCCCAACGTGTCGCGGCGAATCTGAGCGATCGCCCGATGTGCATCGAGGGCCGCGGGCTCCTTCGCGAGAACGTCACGCCACAGGGAAAGCGCCTTTTCGTCTTCGCCGCCAACCCAAGCGATTGCGGCGGCGGCACGGTGCCACGGGCCGCCGGGAGAAAGAGACACGCCTCGCTCGAGAAGCGCTCGAGCGCGATCGAGTTGACCGCATCGAGCGTGGCGTTCGGCGGCGAACAGGAGGAGATCGACATCGTCTGCGCGAGCGTCGAGAGCGGATTCCAAGGCTTCGAACGCTTCGGGGTCTCGTGCGAGGTCCGAGAGCGCACCGAAGAGCGTCGTCGCGGGCCGGCCCGATTTCTTGGCGAAGCGGCGAACGCGGGCTCGCAGGTGCTCGAGCGCCTCGTCGTGGCGCCGGATTCGGAGTGCGGCGTCGAAATACGCGCGCGCGTACGATTCGTCGGTGTCGTCGAGGCACGATGCCAAGCGATGCAGTTCCGCCGCGACGTCGAGCTCCCTCCGACGCCAGTACGAGATGGCGAGAGCGAAGCAGCCGGTTCCGTCTCCGATCCAGCGGCGGAGGGAACGGATCACGGCCTCGTGATTCGATTCGCCATGCGTCATCTCTTGCGCGCGAAGTTGAAGGAAGGCCGGGTGGCGGTCCCATCGCACGCACTGCTCGTCGAGAAGTGCGAGCCGGTCGGCGTGACGCGCAAGAGCACGGAGACAGCCGAGCTTGATCAAGAGCAGTCGCTCGTTTCCCGGGTACCTCTCGAGGAGCCGTTCGATGCACGCGAGCGCTCCGTCGAAGTCGAACTCCTGCGCGCAGAGTGCGTGCCTCGCATACAGCGTCAATCGATGATCCGGCGCCCTCTCGGCCAGCGCGCGACAAGCGTCGCGCGCGGCGTCGAGGTCGTGCTTCTCGAGCGTCGCTTGCACGCGGTGGTAGAGGTCGAAAAGGTCGGCATCGGGGAGTCGCGTTTCGTCGAGGCGAGGGGCGTGATCCGCGGGCACGAACACCATGGCTCGCGGCCCGGTCGCGACGTAGCGCGCGAAAAACGCCTCGCTGCGCCTCTCGACGGCGTAGCACTCGGACGGGTCGCGGAACAGCAGCGTCGCGCGACGTTCGTCGTACCCGATCACGGCCTGCGAGTGAGCGCTCGTCGGCTCGACCGTGGAGACCGTGAACGGGAGCCCGCGATCCAGGAGCGAGCGAGCGGTCTCCCAATCGAGCGTGAACTCGCGAGCCACCCAACCGTTCCGCTCGGCCCAGATGCGCTGACTGTGGTCGGGCGTGCCGTCGTAGCAGATCGCATCGGCGACGGCGACGTGATCGGTCGGCATCGACCAGTAGCGACTGATCGCCGACAGCGTCGCCGGCGAGCACGTCATGTGACGCTGGTGTACGGCAGAGACCGAGAGCACTTTCCGCTTCGTGGGTGTCGCGGCGTTCGCGAGTCGATCGACCAAGGCGACGTAGAAAGGGCCGCCCGCGAGTCGAGCGAATTCGGTGGCTTCGGGAATGTCGCCGCAGTGATAGGCCGCGTCGGACCGCTGCCCCGCGAGCCAACGCGCGATGAATCGGTCCATGAGAGGCGACAGCTCCGCGAAGCGCTCGAAGCTGCGTCGCGCATCCTGGTGCAGGCCCAGCTCCATCTGGACCTGTCCCAGCTCGCCGACCACCGCAGCGCTCTCGAGTCGCGCCGATGCGTCGACGAGGAGTTCGAGCGCTTCGCTTTCGCGCTCGAGGAGGATGAGCGCGCGCGCCGTCGCGAGCACACCCGGCGCATACCAAGCCCGTAACGAGAGAGACCGGCGTGCCGCGTCGAGTGATTCGTCATGGCGATCGGCGCGCTCCATCACCGCGGAGCGCTCGACGGCGATCCATGGATGATCCGGCGCCGCCGCTTCCGCCCTCGCCAACCACCGCTCGGCGTCGTCGAAATCGCGAAAAAACGAAGCAATCCGCGCGCGAAGTCCGAACCAGTCGGCACACGCGCGCGGCGGCGCCGCCATCGACACCTCCGACTCGCGAAGAAAGCGCCACGTTTCGAACGTGCCGCGGCTCCGAAGAAGCGCCTCGGCGTAATAGCAGCGCGCCTCGGGGTCCTTCGGATCTCGGCGTCCTGCACGAAGGAAGAGCGCCACGCCGAGCCGGTTGTCGCCGAGCTGAGACGCGAGTCGCCCGGCAAGAACACCGGCGCGCGTCCCTGGCCACGCCCGAAAATCACCCCACCTTCGAGCGATCT
>JACOTG010000230.1 GCA_016178505.1 Planctomycetota bacterium | reverse complement strand
TTTCCCCGTCCGGCGATGCGGATGCCGACCTCCTCGCGGAAGCGCTCGGCCGACACCACGTGGGCGAAACGATCGACGTGCTCGTCCGACGTGAAGGGGTCGAGACTCCGCTTCGCGTGTCGCTCGAACGCGCGCCGATCCTCAAGGATTCCGCGCGGGTGATCCGGAATGGAGCATTCGGTCTCACCGTTCGGGAGGCGACGTACTTCGATGGCGTCGACGTGCCCGCGGGAATCGACCGAGGCGAAGTCGCTGCGGCAGTCGTTGCGACGTCCGTCGAGCGCGCCGGTTTCGCGGGTCTCGCGGGGCTCGAGGCCGGCGACCTGCTCCTTCGCCTGGACGGACGACCGATCGGCGGGCTCGATGCGTTCCGCGAAGCGCTCGATCGTGCGGCCTCGGCAAAGGCGAATGAGATCGTCTTCTTCCTGCTCCGCGGCTCGGCGACTCAGTTCGTGACGGTGAGGCCGGACTGGAAGGCAGGGGGCTAGCCCAGCGTCGCGGAAACTCGACGACGGACTGCCGTCTTGGGGGCCGAACGTCGCGGCGCTTCGACGTCGCTTCGCCAAGAGTGGCCTCGTGCCGGCCAACGCCGCACGGCACCTTCGTTGCGAGTCATCGGATCCGAGTCCACTGAGAGCGACGGAGGGCACAGAGATGGTCGACCCCGACCGTAGGCGGGAACCCGATCGACGAAAGCGATCGACCTCCCTCTTCAGCCGTTACTGCCTCAAAGGGAGACGACGCGCGGCGCGCCGGGCGCACGAAATGCGGAACAGCTACGTCGATCGGTACGACGCTCCGATCGCCGCCGCCGCGCTGCTCATCGTGATCCTCTCGATCCTCGACGCGTTCTACACTCTAACGTTCCTGTCGAAGGGCGGACGGGAGCTGAACCCGGTCGCGCAGAGCTTCATCGACTTCGGGCCCCGCTCGTTCGTGGTCATGAAGGGGATCGTGACCGGCACGTGCGTGCTCTTCCTCATCGTCCACAAGAACTTCTCGTTCGTGAAACACGTGCTGACGCTCGTCCTGTCCTTCTACACGCTGCTGCTCTTCTACCACCTCTATCTCCACAGCCTCTGAGACGCGAGACACGGTCGCTCCAGCCCGTCGCGCGTTGACCCACGTCGAAACGTCGTCGTAGAATCCCCGCCTCCGCGCCGATCGCCCGCGTCCGACCGGGGCGCAATCCACGGGAAGCCATCGTGTTGGCGCCGTACGCGACCGGGTATTCCGCGGACGCCCGCATCCAACGTCGGTCGTTCGTTCGCCGTATGGAAGGGCCAAAATGGGCATTTCGGACGGGAATTCTCGAACGGAAACGAGGACACGAGCATGCCGGTCGACGTGAAGGGAATCGAGGATCGGGTGCGAGCGGAAAGCCGCTTCGCATTCGACCTCTTGAAGGAAATGGAGCGAGTCATCGTCGGTCAGCGCACGATGCTGGAGCGCCTGCTCGTCGGCTTGCTCTCGAACGGCCACGTCCTCCTAGAGGGCGTGCCGGGCCTGGCGAAGACGACCGCAGTGATGACGTTGTCGCGCGCGATCCACGCACGATTCCAGCGCATCCAGTTCACGCCCGACCTGCTGCCGGCCGATCTCGTGGGCACGCTCGTCTACAACCCGAAGTCGGGCGAGTTCACGACGAAGAAGGGCCCGATCTTCGCCAACCTCGTGCTCGCCGACGAGATCAACCGCGCCCCGGCGAAGGTGCAGTCGGCATTGCTGGAGGCCATGCAAGAGCGGCGCGTGACGATCGGCACCGAGACGTTCGATCTGCCGCAGCCGTTCCTCGTCCTCGCGACGCAGAACCCGATCGAGCAAGAGGGAACGTACACGCTACCGGAAGCGCAGGTCGATCGGTTCATGCTGAAGCTCAAGATCGAGTATCCGAACCGCGAGGAAGAGCGACAGATCCTCGACCGCATGGCGTTCACGGATCGCGAGTTCGAGGTCACGCCGGTGGTGACGCCGGAACAGATCATCCGCGCGCGGTCCGTCGTGAACGATGTTTACGTCGACGAGAAGGTGCGCGACTACATCGTCAACGTGGTGATGTCGACGCGCGATCCGGCGCGCTACGGGGTGCCGATCGGCGACTACGTGCGCTACGGCGCATCCCCCCGCGCGACGATCTTCCTCGCGCTCGCGGCGAAGGCGCACGCGTTCCTCGAAGGCCGCGGTTACGTGACGCCCCAGGACGTGAAGTCGATCGGGATGGACGTCCTGCGCCACCGAATCCTGCTCACCTACGAAGCCGAGGCCGAGGACAAGACGCCGGAAGATCTGGTGCGAGCCGTCTTCGATCACGTGCCGGTGCCGTGATCAGGCACTCCATGGACGGCGTTCAGCGATGATCCCTCGCGAGATCCTCAAGCAAGTGCGACGCATCCAGATCGTGACGTCGCACCTCGTCGACAACGCGCTCGGCGGAGAATACGAAAGCGTGTTCAAGGGTCGCGGAATGGAGTTCGACGAAGTCCGCGAGTACCAGCCCGGCGACGACGTCCGCGCGATCGACTGGAACGTCACCGCGCGAATGGGCCATCCTTTCATCAAGAAGTTCACCGAGGAGCGCGAGCTCACGGTCGTCGTGCTGGCGGACGAGAGCGCGTCGCAGCGCTTCGGCTCGGTCGAGAAGATGAAGCGCGAAGTTGCGGCCGAGCTGACCGCGGTTCTCGCGTTCTCGGCGATTCGCAACAAGGACCGCGTCGGCGCGATGCTCTTCACGGACCGAATCGAGACGTTCATTCCGCCGAAGAAGGGGCCGCACCACGTGCTTCGGCTTGTTCGCGAGGTGCTCGCGAGTCGGCCGAAGGGGCACGGCACCAATCTTGCGCTCGCGCTCGACACGCTGAACCGCGTACAGCGACGTCGAGCCGTTGTGTTCATCCTGTCGGACTTCCTGGTGGAACCCGAGAGCTACCGTCGCGCATTGCGCATCGCGTCGCGCGCGCACGACGTGATCGCGGTCGTGCTTCGCGATCCGCGCGAGGCGGACCTGCCGGCGGTCGGGTTCCTCGACCTCACCGACGCCGAGACGGGCGTGCGCGTCCTCGTGGACACGCGCGATCCGGCCATTCGCGCGGAGTTCTACACGCGCGCCGCGGAACGCGATGCCGAGCTGGAGCAGGTCTTGCGCTCGTGCGGCGTCGACGTCGTCTCGGTCAACGTCGACCGGCCGTACGTCGAGCCGCTCGTCGGGTTCTTCCGAATGCGAGGGAAGCGACGATGAAACCCGCGCCTGTCGTGCTCGCCGCCTCGCTGCTTTGCGCATGCGGTACGCGAACGGAGGACAGGTCGAAGCCGCCGATTGTCGTCGAGGCGAAGGTCGATGTCGCCGACGCTCGCGTCGGTGATGTCGTGAAGTATCGAATCGTGGTCGATCACGTGCCGTCCCTCTCGGTCGAGTTTCCTTCGATCACGAGTGGGGTCGGCGGGTTCGACGTGGTCGGCACGTCGTCCGACCACCGCGAGTCCGGCGGACGCGTGGTCGACGAACGCCGGTTCGACCTCCGGACGTTCGACCTCGGCCGCCACGAGATTCCCGCGGCGACGATCAAGTTCGGCGAGAGGTCGACGGACCAGACGGAAGTGGCGCCGTCTCTCGTCGTCGAGGTGAAGAGTCTCCTGCCCGAGGACGCGAATGCGCCGGTCGAGCTTCGGGACGTGAAGGCGCCGATGTCGATGCCGCCGGAAAAACCGCGCTGGGCGTTGTGGGCGGGGGGCGGCGTGCTCGTCCTCGGCGCCGCGCTCGCTGCGTGGCTCGCCCTCCGTCGGCGCGCCGCGAAGCCCGCTGTTGCCGTTCGTGCCGTGCCGGCGCTGCCGCCGCACGAGTTCGCCCTGCGCGCGCTCCAGGCGCTCCGCGCGCGCGACCTTCCCGGAAAAGGCGAATTCGACGCCTACACGGTGGAGCTGACGGGAATCGTCCGGCGCTACATCGAGGCGCGGTTCCAGGTGAGCGCGCCCGAGATGACGACGGAGGAGTTCCTCAACGAAGTGGGCCGCGGCCGACTCCTCGACGCCGGTCCGAGCGACCTCGTGCGCGACGTGCTTCGTCGCGCGGACCTCGTCAAGTTCGCCGCGTACCAACCGACGCGCTTCGAGGCCGACGAGCTCCTCGCGGCCGCGGAGCGATTCGTCGACCAGACAAAAGACCTCGCGGCCGCGTTCGCGGCGGAGGCGGCCGTCGCATGAATCTGAAGTGGCTGCACCTTCCTGGCATCGACCTCTTTCGCACGCCGTGGGCGCTCGTGTTTCTCGCACTACTGCCGGTGTTCGCTTGGATCGTCAGCCGCTATGGACGACGGGCGACGATCCGCTATCCGTCGATTGCCCTCTTGCGCACGCTTGTGCCTTCGCCCGCGGCGCGCTGGCGATGGATCGTGCCGGCCTGTCGCTACGTCGGACTCGCCGGACTCGTCCTTGCGCTCGCTCGTCCGCAGAAAGGCGTCGAGGCGAGCCAAGTGAAGACCGAGGGCCGCGACATCCTGCTCGTCGTCGACACGTCGGGCAGCATGGCGGCGGAGGACTTCACCGAGAACGGCAAGCGACAAAGCCGCCTTGCCGTGGTGAAGCGGGTCGTCCGCGATTTCGTCGCCAAGCGTCATGTCGATCGCATCGGGCTCGAGATCTTCTCGGCTGAAGCGTACACGCAGTGCCCGCTCACGCTCGACTACGACGTGCTGTTGCGGTTCCTCGATCGCGTCGAGCTCGGCATGCTCCCCGACGGCACGGCGATCGGAATGGCCATCGCGTCGGGCGTCAATCGCCTTCGCGAGTCGAAGGCCAAAGCGAAAGTGATGGTGCTGCTCACGGACGGCCAGAACAACGCCGGCAAGATCACACCCGACACGGCGGCCGGCATCGCGAAAGAGCAGGGCGTGAAGATCTACACGATCGGTGCCGGCACGCGCGGCGTCGCGCCGTTCCCGACGAAGGATGCGTTCGGCCGAAAGGCGTACGCGCAGATGCAAGTCGATATCGACGACGAATCGCTGACGAAGATCGCCGAAGCGACGGGCGGGAAGTACTACCGCGCGACCGACACCGCGAGCCTCGAGAAGATCTACGACGAGATCGATCGGCTCGAAAAAACCGAGCTCGACGTGACCAAGTACTACGAGTTTCGAGAGCGCTTCCCGTGGTTCGTGATGCCCGGCGCGCTCCTCTTGGGCGCCAGCCTTCTCCTCTCCGAGACCCGTTTTCGGCGGATTCCGTGATGCAGATCGGTGACTGGAACTGGATCGCATTCTTCGCGACGCTCCCCGTGCTGGCGCTCCTTCTCTGGTGGGCGACGACGCGACGCGAGCGGGCTCGTGCGGCCTTCGCGCGATCAGCATTGCTCGTGCGGATCACCACGGGGCTCCAGCGCGAGCGGCCCGCCGTTCGCGCGACGTGTCTCCTCGGCGGCTTCTTCTTCCTGGGCGTCGCACTCCTTCGCCCGCAGTGGGGTTTCCACTGGGAAGAGGTGACGCGAAAGGGCATCGACGTGATCGTCGCGATCGACACCTCGAAGAGCATGCTCGCGACCGACGCGAAGCCGAACCGGCTCGAGGTGGCGAAGCGGAAGATCGAGGACCTCCTGCGCCTCTCCACGGGCGATCGCGTGGGACTCGTCGCGTTCGCCGGCGCGTCGTTTCTCGAGTGCCCGCTGACGCTGGACTACGGCGCGATCAAGCTCTTCCTCGAGGACATCGAGGTCGGCATCATCCCGCGCGGCGGCACGGCACTCCGGGACGCCATCGAAAAGGGCGCATCGGGGTTCGAGGACGAGGAGCGCGACCACAAGGCGATCCTCCTGTTCACCGACGGCGAGGACCTCGAGGGTGACGCGGACGCGGCGGTGAAGATCGCGAAGGACAAGGGATTGTCGATCTACGCGATCGGCATCGGCAGCCCCGAGGGCTCGCTGATCCAGATCGACGACGGCAAGGGCGGGAAGTCCTTCCTCAAGGATTCGGACGGAAACGTCGTGAAGACGAGGCTCGACGAAGAGACGTTGAAGAAGATTGCGCTCGACACGGGGGGCGCATACACCCGCGCGACGCCGGGGTCGCGAGACATCGAAGACATCTACGCTCACATCGCGAAGATGGGCAAGAAGGATCTGGGGTCACTGCGGACGAAACGGTTCGAGGAGCGCTTCCAGTGGCCGCTCGCGGCTGCCCTCGTTCTCTTCGTGACGGAAGAGGCGCTGCGCCTCGGGCGCCGGCGCCGCGAGGAGGAGACGCCATGAGCACGTTCTTGGCGCTGGCGTTGGCGGCGTTGCTCGTCGGCTCGAATGCGGACGAGGTCGAGCGTGCAAACCACCTCTTCGCCGCGGGAAAATACGCCGAAGCGGCCGAGATCTACCGCCGCGTTCAGGCGGACGTGCCGGAGAGCCCGATCCCGGCAATCAACCTCGGCGCTGCGGCACTCAAGGCCGGCAAGGTCGACGAAGCGACGACGGCGTTCAAGAAGGCGAGCGAGGCGCCCGATGCCGCAGTGCGCGGCCGAGCCGCGTACGGCTTGGGAAGCTGCCTCGCGAAGTTCGGCGACTTACAAAACGCACTCGCGAGCTTCAAGCAGGCTGTCGAATGGATGCCGGACGACGAGGACGCGAAGTGGAACTACGAGTGCGTGAAGCGCAAGCTCGACGAACAGAAGAAGCAGGATCAAAAGAACGACGACAAGAAAGACGACGACAAGAAAAAGGACGATCCGAAACAAGGGGACTCGAAAAAGAACGACGACGAGCAGAAGCAGGATCAGAAGGACGAAAAGAACCAAGACCCGAAGGATCAGGAAAAGAACTCGTCGAAGTCCGAGGAACAAAAGCCCGACGACAAGCAGGACCACGGCGAGAAAAAGGATCAGCCTTCGGCGGACGACAAAGACCAACGGAAAGAAGACGAAGCGAAGGCCGACAAGGCGAAGAAGGATGCACAAGACCAGAAGGACCAGCAGCCTCAACCGAAACCGGACGACAAGAAGGAAGGCGAGGCTGCCGAACCGAAGCCGGGCGAAGCGGGCGCCGAAGACCCGAACCAGCCGAAGATCGATCTTTCGAAGAGCCAGATCGAACAGCTCCTCGAGAGCTTGAAGCAAGACGAGAAACTGTTGCGTAAGCAAGTGAAGCGCGCCATCGCGGTTCCTCGCGGCGCGCCGAAGAAGGATTGGTAGTGACAGCGATGCGACTCAGCCTCGTGTGCATGGTCTTCGTCTCGCTCCTCGTCCGGCTCGTCGCGATTCCGGCGCAAGGCGCCGACGTGAACGTCTACGCGAAGACCGATCGAAACCGCGTGGCGATGAACCAGCCCTTCGCTGTCACGATCTACGCCGAAGGGACGAGGGCGGACATGGAGCCGAAGCTCCCGGATCTGAAGGCCGCCGGATTCGAGCTCTTGGACGGCCCGCGGATGGGCCAGAACACGACGATCACGAACGGGGCGGTCGAAATGAACGTCAATGCGACCTACTACGTTCGCGCAATGAAGTCAGGCAATCTCACGATCCCGGCGTTCAGCGTGGCCATCGGCGACAAGACGTACGCGACCGAACCGCTCCCCATCGTGGTGTCGGACAAGCCGGCTTCGGACGAGCCGGACGTCTCCGACAAGCTCGTTCCCGAGATCGAGGTCGACAAGACGACGCCGGTCGTCGGCGAGTGCGTGAACCTCGTGCAGCGGATTCGCGTTTCGACGCAGGTTCAATTCCGTGGAAACCTGAGTCCCGAGGCCTTGCCCACGACGGGGTTCGTCGAGAAGCCGATCGACAAGGACTGGGTTCGTCGCCGCGAGCAGCGCGGCCGAGTCGTATTCGACGTGTTCGAGAAACGCTCGGTGCTCATCCCCATCCACGACGGCGACGCCGCGATCGGACCGCTCGTCGTGAACGGAGCCGTCACCGATCGTCGCCGCGGTCGCGCCGCGGACCCGTTCTTCGGGGACATGAACTCGATCTTCGACGACATGATGGGGCCGTCCATCCCGATCAAGGCGGAGTCGAAACCGATCACGCTCTCGGTGAGCCCGTTGCCGGCAGAGGGGCGGCCTGCGCGCTTCGCGGGCGCCGTCGGAGATTTCTCGATGAACGCCGCGGTGAGCCCGACGACGGTTGCAGCCGGCGATCCGGTGACCCTCACGGTGACGATCTCGGGCAAGGGCGACGTGGAATCGCTCGCCATGCCCAAAGTGCCGTCGATTCCCGACACGCGCGTGTACGATCCCGACCGCAAGGTTCAACTCACACCCAACGCGCCGACCCTCGAAGGCACCGTGACGTTCAGCCAAGCGATCGTCCCGGCCTCGGCGGGCAAGCTCGCGATTCCCGCGCTTTCGTTCGCGTTCTTCGATCCGGATGCGTCGCCGCCGAGGTATCGGACGGCGGAGGCAGGACCGTTCGAGGTGACCGTGACACCGGCTGCAAAGGGATCGGGCGGGCTCGTATCGGCGTTGCCGAGCGGCGCGGGATCGAGCGGCGACATCGCAATCCTCGGCAAGGATCTCCTCCCGCTTCGATCGTCGTCGCCCGTCTTCGTCGCCATCGGACGGTCGGGCGACCTCGACGGCGCGACGCTTGCTCTCCTCGCAACGGCTCCTGCGCTGTACGTCGCCGGGCTGCTCGTCCGCAGGCGAACGGATCGGCTGCGCTCGGATCCCGCGTTTGCACGGGCGCTGCGCGCGGGCAAGGTCGCGCGCGATCGCTTCGCGGAGCTGCGAAAGCGGAGCACTTCGGTCGCGGATCTCTCGGGCGACGTCAGCAAGACGCTCACCGAGTACCTCGGCGACAAACTCGGCGTTCCCGCCCCGAGCTTCATCGGCGCCGAGGCCGGCGAGCGGCTTCGCAAGAAAGGGATCGACGACACGCTCGCCACCGAGATCGTCGATTGTCTCGAGGCGTGTGATCGGTCGCGCTTCGGCGGGGGCGCGACCGGTGGCGGCACGTCGCTCGTCGACGTCGCCGAGAAGCTGGTCGACTCGGTGGAAAAGAGCAAGCGATGAAGCTTCCGTTCGCCATCACCGTCGCGCTCGCGCTCGCGCATCCGTCGGCTCGATCGGCGGAGCCGGGCGAGCTCTTCGCGAAGGGCGTCGCCGCATACGGGGAAAAGCGATACGAGGACGCCGCAAAGAGCTTCGAGGACGTGCGGGGACTCGGCGTCGAGAGCGCCGAGCTCGATTACGACCTCGGCTCCGCCTACTACCGCCTCGGCGACGTCGGTCGGGCGATCGTCGCCTTTCGTCGTGCCGAGAAGTTTGCACCGCGTGACCCCGACCTGCGCGAGAACCTCGCGATGGCCCTCGACCGCGCCACCGAGCGTCTGCCGGAGTCCGGCGACCTTCCGTGGCAGAAGGCGTTCACGGCCTGGAGGCGGTCGTTGAGCCTCGGCGAGGAAAAAGCACTCTTCGTTGCCGCGTGGACGCTCGCCGCGGCGATTCTCTTGGCGTCCCTTTTCGTGTGGCGCACGCCGCTGCGACGGGTCGGCTTGCTCGTCGGCGTGATGGCCGTCGTCCTCGGCGTGTCGTACTTGACGCGCCTCCACGACGAAAAAACGCGACCGATCGCGGTCGTGCTCGATCCCAAGGTCGAAGTGCGCACCGGACCCGGCGAGGACTACTCGGTTCATTTCCTCTTGCACGCGGGCGCGGAGTTGCGGGTGGAGGAGACGCAGGGGGAGTGGTCGAAGGTGTCGGTCAGCGCCGACCGGAAAGGGTGGCTGCGCGCTTCGACGATCGAGAAAGTCTAGCGCGTTTCGCACGCTCCGCCGCACCCTGGACGAACACCTCGAAGATGGCTTCGCGGAATCCATCGATCGTTCCCCGCGTGTGGCGCTCCGGGTGCCATTGCACGCCGACGCAGAACGGCTCATCGAGTGTTTCGATCGCCTCGACGACCCCGTCGGGTGCCGTCGCGGTGATCCGGAATCCGGGCGCCACGTCCTTCACCGATTGGTGGTGGAACGAGTTGACCGGGATGCGCGACTTTCCAGCCAGGGCTCGAACCATCGAGCCCGGCTCGAGGATCACGTCGTGAATGGGATCGGGCTCCCGAGGTCCCGCGTCATGTCGAAGGGAGCGAGCGACTTGGCTCGGGATGTCCTGAACGAGCGTTCCGCCGGCGGCCACGTTGACGAGCTGGACGCCCCGGCAAATGCCGAGAATCGGAATCTCGCGTCGTCGCGCGGCGCGGTAGAGATCGAGCTCGAAATGGTCTCTGTCCTTCTCGACGCGGCCGAGCTTCGGGTGCGCGCGCTCGCCGAACCGCGACGGCTCGACGTCGCCGCCGCCGGTGAACACGATGCCATGCAACAACGGCAGGAGCGACGCCAGCGTGTCTTCGTCGAGCGCCGGCGACAGGAGGATCGGCGCTCCACCGGCTGCGACGAGCGCCTGAACGTAGTCCCGATCGACGCCGTGTCGCATCTCGCCCTCGCGATCCTTCATCTGCGTCACGCACGTCACGGCAATGCAGGGTCTCCGCACGGCAACCTCCGCTTCGAGCAGACGATGAAGTCGAGGACGTGAACTCGGATCCCGGGCGACAGTATCGACCACGCCGCCGACTGTCAATCGAATCGCCCGGGACCGTACGCGTTCGGGCGGAAACCGATGCAGAGCGGACGGAGGCCCTCCGATAAACGAACGGGTGCATCAGCGGCTCGTCTCGTGCCCACCGTCTTCGGTCGGGCGCACGGGCCAGGTTCTATCGCGTCGTTCAGTCGTTCAATCTAGGAGGGGTCATGCGGTTCACTTCCGTCGTCGTCGTTCGCCGCCTTCCGTCGACGCTCGTCCCGATTCTCGTCGCGGGCCTCGCGTCGGCCGCCTTTGCGCAGTCCCCTGCGCTCTTCGAGCCCGGAAGCTCGACGACCGTCGGAGACACGCCGTCCGCGGTCGCGACCGGCGACTTCAACCACGACGGATTTCCCGACGCGGCGGTCGCCGCGTACAACGGCGGTGAGGTCACGATCCACATCGGCGAGCGCGGGGGGATCTTCTCGCCCGGCGGAGCGTTCGCGACCGGGAACCAACCGTTGCAAATACTCCGCGGCGACTTCGACGGCGACCGGAACCCGGACCTCGTGACGATGAACCAGGGCTCGAATTCCGTGACCATACTCCTCGGCACCGGCACGGGCGGCTTCGTGCGCGCCCGCGGCGACGCGACG
>JACOTG010000252.1 GCA_016178505.1 Planctomycetota bacterium | reverse complement strand
CATCGCGCGCCGAATGCCGATCTCCTTCGTCCGCTCGGTGACGGTCGCGAGCATGATGTTGGCGATGCCGATGCCGCCGACGAGCAGCGAGATCGACGCGATCGCGAGGAACGCGTAGTTGAAGACGTCCTGCGTCTTCTGCCGCTGCTTCAAGTACTCGATCGGAATGACGATCTCGTAGTCCTTCTCTTCGTGGAACTTCGCAAGCACCGCGTTGACGAGCTTCGAGACGAGGATCACGTTGTCGATGCTCGCGACGCCGATGATGAGCTGGTTCAGCTCGACGTCGTTCGCCTCGAACGAGCCCGTCCTCTCGGTGATCGACAGCGTGCCCTCGCGTCGAAGGAGCGTGTGGAAGGGGACGTAGACCTCGTTCGACTTGTAGTCCACCGCGAGCGCCTTGCTGGCGTAGCCGAACAATCGATCGTCCTTGAGAATCCCCACGACGCGATAGCACTGACTTCCGACGAGCAGGTCCTTCCCGAGAGGGTCCGAGAAGTCGGAGATCTCTTTGAACAGCCCGGGCCGAATCACGCAGACGCGCCGCACCTCGAGATCGTCGATGTCCGAAAGCGTGCGGCCGCGCGACACGTCGAGCCCGAGGAGCGGCAAGTGCTCGGACGTGACGCCGTACACGGTGGCCTCGACCTTGTGGCTTCCGGACCACACGTTGGTCTTCTTCGAATGGACCGGCAGCACGCGCTTCACTCCCGGCACCGTGGCTTGGATGCGATCGGCGTCCTTGAAGCGGAGGCCGTTTCGGTTGATCCAGTTGCCTTCTTGGTTGGTCTCGCGCTTCTTTTCGGGAGGCTTCACGGAATTGACGATCACGTTGTCGATGCCGAGCTTTCCGAACTCCCGAAGGATTTCCGCCTCGGCCCCGGCGCCGACCGCGCGCATGAGGATCACCGACGACACGCCGAACACGATGCCGAGCATCGTCAGCGACGTTCGAAGCGGATAGCGCGACAGGTTGCGAAGCCCGAGCGCCAGGGTCTCCAAGAACGTGGCGAGCATCAGGCCGCCTCCACTTCCTCGAGGATGCGCCCGTCGCCGATGCGAATGCGACGCTCGGCTTGCGCGGCCACGCCCGGGTCGTGCGTGATGAGGAGGATCGTGCGGCCTTGCGCGTGCAAATCGCGGATCAGCGCGAGAATCTCGGCGCCGGTTCGCGTGTCGAGGTTTCCCGTCGGCTCGTCCGCGAGGAGCAGGACCGGGTCGTTCACGAGAGCGCGGGCGATCGCGACGCGCTGGCACTCGCCGCCCGAGAGCTGCGCAGGGCGGTGGTGGAGGCGCGGGCCGAGCCCCACCGCGTCGATCAGCTCGCGACTCTTCGCGAGACGTGCGGCGCGCGGCATTCGGCTGTAGAAGAGCGGCACCTCGACGTTCTCGAGGACGGAGAGCTGCGGGATCAGGTTGAACGACTGAAAGACGAACCCGAGGCGTCGATTGCGGATCTCGGAGAGTCGATCGTCGGAGAAACGCGAGACGTCCTCGCCGTTCAGGAGGTATTGGCCCTCGGTCGGGCGATCGAGACAGCCGAGGATGTTGAGGAGCGTCGTCTTGCCCGAGCCCGACGCGCCGACGATCGCCACGAACTCGCCCTCGCGGACGGATGCGTCGATGCCCTTGAGGACGTGGAGCCGAGCATCGCCTTCGCCGTAGAACTTGTGGATGCCGCGAAGGCCGATGACTTCCTCTTTCACGGAGTCGCCGGCGACGGAGCGGATGCCGGCGCGCTTTGACCGGACGGCGTCGGCGCGGCCTCCACCTCGTTCCCTTCGGGATTGTAGAGGAGCACGCAGTCTCCTTCGTCGAGACCCTTCTTCACCTCGACGAAGTGGTCGTTCGACTGCCCGATGTCGACCTCGCGCGCGGTCACGCGTCCGCCGGATCGGACGAAGCAACGGTACTTGCCATCCTTCACGTTCACCGCCTGAATGGGCACGTACAACACGTCCTTCATCTCGCCGAGCGCGACCTCGACCTTGGCCGTGATGCCCGGCCGCAGATTGAGGTCCTTGCCCTTGATCCCGACGTCGACCGTGAACTTCTTGACGTCGCTCTCGCCCCAGTCGTTGTTCGCGTTGGCGACCGACCCGATCTTGGTGATCTCGCCCTGGAGCAGGAGGCCTTTGTAGGTTTCGAGCGTGATCGTGGCGGGTTGTCCGACCTTGAGCTTGTTGATGTCGGCCTCGTGGACCTTGATGACGACGCTTAGCTCTTCGTTGTCGGGGATCGTGATGATCGTCTGGTTCGGCCAGACCTGGTTGCCGACCTTGACCTCGCGTGACATCCAGCGATTCTCGATGTCGCCGTAGATGACGATGCCGGGCTTCGGCGCCTTCAGCGTCAGCTTCTCGAACTTCTTCTTTTCCTCTTCCAGCCGATCCTTGGTGTTCTTGAGGTTCAGCTCGCACTTTCGCACGACGCCCTGCTTCTGGTCGCGCGACGATTCGGCGCGTTGTTTCGTGTGGATCAACTCCTGTTCGGCCTCGCTGACCTCGGCCTCGCGTTGCTGCACCTCGAGCGGCTCTTGGTAGTTCTTGTAGAGGCGCAGATCCTGCTTCGCCGAGTCGTACTCGATCTGGTTCTCGTCGACTTTGAGGTTCTCCTCGTCGACCTGCGACTTCGTCATGAATCCGAGCTCGAGGAGCTGCGGCATGTCCTTGGCCTTGTCGCGCGATCGCTTCAGCGCGGTGTACGCCTTGCTCACCCGAAGCTTCCGCGTGCTCGATTCCTTGGGGATGTCCCCCTCGATGAGCTTCCGCCAGTTGACCCGCGCGACCTCGCCGCGAAGCTCGGCCTTCTGCGCATCCGTCTTGTTCTGGGCCTCTTGGATCTCGAAGTCGGTGTTGGCCGTCTTCAGCGCCGATTCGCCGTCGATGACCTGATTCTCGAGATCTTCGATTCGCTTCTTCGCCTCGGTCTTGTCGAGCTCGACGACGACGTCGCCCTCCTTGACCTCGGATCCCTCCTCGATCACGGAGGAGATCTTCACGCCGCCCTCTATCTCGGGGCGGATCTGGATCGACTTCTTGGTCTTGAGCGTCCCCGTTTCCGTGAGCGTGATCGAGAGCGGCCCCTTCTTCGTCGTGAAGAGCGCGGTGTCGTCGACCTTCGAGCCCGACGTCGCGCCGGGGAGCCCGGCCGAGAGGAGGACCGCCAAACCGACGGTACCGACGCCGAGCGCGACCCACGCGGGTTTCTTCATTTCACGATCATCCCCTCTTCGTCGACGAAGAGAATGCCGAGTTGGCGCAGCAGGTTCAGCCGCGCGATCTCGTACGCAACGATGGCTTCGATGAGGCTGTTCTGCGCGTTGAGGAGCCGCTCGCGAGCCTCGGTGACGTCGCGCGTGCTCTTCTCGCCCGCTTGGTATTCGATCTCGGCGATACGCACACTCGTCGTCTCGGTTTCGACGATCTGCTTCTGGATGTCGATCGACTGCTCCTGTTGCTTCAGTCGGCGGAGGCTGTCTCGCACCTCGAGGATCAAGTCGTCCTCGGTTTGGCGAAGCGAGCGATGCGCTTGGTCGGCGCTGATCATCGCCGCGCGGTAGGCATTTCGCTCCGCTTTTCGATTGAGCGGGATCTCGAGGTTCAGTCCGACCGTGTACGTGTCGTCGCGGAAGGCGAGCCCGCCGAAGCTCGGCGTTGCGTCGGAGGCGAGCACGTAGGAGCCCGTGAGGGAGAGATCGGGCAGCATCCGGTTCTTCGCGATCTCGAGCTGCCGTTCGGAGTCCTCGACGCGATCCTTTTGGGTGAGGAGGTCGAGCCGGTTGTGGAGCGCCGTCTGAACCGCGGCTTCGAGGTCGAGATTCACCGGGACGAAGGCCGGCTGCGCGTCGTCGGGGATGTCGAACTCGGTCTCGGTCGGCAGCCCGAGGGAGACCTTGAATCGATCGAGCGACAGCCGGTAGCTTTGCTCCGCGTCGATGAGGCGGTTCTTCGAGCTCAAGTAGGCTTGGTCGGCGCGAAGCTTCTCGATCTTGGTCAGGCGGTCGACCTTGTAGAAAGCGTCCGCGCGGTCCGCGACGAACTTCTGCCCAACCACGCTCCGGTTCGTGTTGTCGACCTGCTGCTTCTGGCTGACGAGGTTGTAGTAGCTGGAGATCACGTCGATCACGAACGATTCGCGGAAGAGCTCGAAGTCGCGCAAGGTGTAGAGGAGTTCGCGCTCGGCTTGCGTGAGCGACTCGAACGCGACCTTGTAGCCCGCGCCCCTCAACAGGGGCTGCGTCACCGACGCCGTGCCCGCGAGCGAGGTGCTTTGGTCGGCGCCGTCGCTCCGGGTCCGTGAGAGGATCGACGTCGTCGAAAGGTCGAGCCGCCCGCCGGTCGGCAGCAGTTGCGTCGCCCCGAGCGTGGCCTGCGTCGAGCTCGTCGACGGGCCCTTGCGCGTATCCGAGAAGAGCGTCGACATCGAGCCGCTGAAAACGGGCTCGAGGAAATCTCGGCGAGTGAGGCCGAGCGAGAGGGACGAGAGGAAGATCGACTCGCGGCGCGACTGGTAGTTGCGGTTGTATTGCGTCGCGATCCGGATGGCTTCGTCGAGGGTCAGAACTTTCGGCACCTCGACGGGCGACTCCTCGGCCACGTGGGGAGCGATCGGATCGTCGGGCTGGCGCAGCTTCGTCGCACGGAATTCGTCGACTTCCGCCTGCTTCTCGTGCTGGATGCGGTAGCCCTCGACGTCGGCGCCGCGCACCGTGTACGCCTCGCAACCGGCGGCCATCGACACCAAGAGCGTCAGCCCGCCCGGTCCCCGCACGAATCGACGGAGGGAGAGGCGCACGACTGGACGAGTCCGATCAAACACGAATCCCCGTTTCTTCCGCAACGGAAACCGAGGCTATCCGCATCCCGGGGAAGCGGCAAGGCCAAAAAACCGCGCCTGCAGACGAAAGGCAGACGGTCGATATTCCTTCGATGGTAACGGCGCGAAACGGGTATTAGGATTCATCGTACCCGGTCTCGGGCGGAACACACTCAGTCGAGTCGCGGCGGCGCCGTCGCGGCCGCTCCATAGATCCGCTTCCCGAACTTGAAGAACAGCGCCGGGGTCACGATCTGGTCGAGGAGTGAGGACGCAACGAGCCCGCCGAGGATGACGACGGCCAGCGGATGTTGGATCTCCTTACCGGTCACGCCCGCTCCGAGCGCGAGAGGAAGCAGGCCAAGTGCCGCGGTGAGCGCGGTCATGAGAACCGGTGCGAGCCGCTCGAGCGAGCCCCGCACGATCGTGGCTTCGGTGAATGGCGCGCCTTCGCGCTCCAGCAAGTACCGGTAGTGGGAGATCATGAGGATTCCGTTTCGCGTGGCGATGCCCGCGAGCGTGATGAACCCCACCAGGGCCGCGACGGAAATCGTTTCCGACGTGAGCCACAACGCGATCGCGCCGCCCGCCGCCGCGAGGGGGATGTTGGCCATGCACTGGATCGCCGCGATCGAGCTTCCGAGCGCCTTCCGGAGCACGAGAAAGATCCCAATGATCGCGACGGCGCCGAACATCCCGATGCGACGCGACGCTTCTCGGCGGCTCTCGAATTGTCCTCCGTATTCGATGAACGTGCCCGGGGGCAGAGCGACGGCCGCGACCCGAGAACGGATGTCGCCGACCACGGAGCCGAGGTCGCGCCCGCTCGTGTTGCACGAGACGAGGATGCGCCGCTCCACGTTTTCTCGGCGGATCGTGCTCGGCCCGCTCGTCTCGAACACGTCCGCGACCTGTCGAAGCGCGATCCTGCCGCCGATCGGCGCGTCGAGCAGCGAGTTCCGGATCACTTCGAGATCGCTGCGGTCTTCCGCTCGGTACCAGACGACGACGTCGAGCGACTGCTGGCCGTCGAGGATCTGCGCCACGACCCGGCCTTCGAGTGCGGTTTGGATCGTGCTCGCGACGTGCTCGACCGTGAGACCGAACCGAGCGGCCTCCTCGCGCTTCACGCGAACGTGAACTCGAGGGACGTCGTCCGGCGCGTCGACCTGGAGATCGACGACGCCCGGCACGTCGCGAATCGAGTCGTGCACCGCCCACGCCAGGTCCCGCAAGGCCACGAGATCGGCGCCGACCACCTTGATGGCGACCTGCGCTCGCGTTCCCGAAAGAATGTGATCGATCCGATGCGCGATCGGTTGACCGACGTTCACCACCACGCCCGGCACGTACGCGAGCTTGTCGCGGATTCCCCGGGCGACGGCTTCGCGATCGAGCGACGCGCTCTTGTCGAGCCGCACGTCGATCTCCGAGTAGTTGACCCCCTCGGCGTGCTCGTCGAGTTCGGCGCGGCCGGTGCGCCGCGAGGTAGACGCGACGCCAGGGATGGAGAGGAGCGACTTCTCCGCCAGCATCCCGAGCCGATTCGACTCCTCCAGCGACGTGCCCGACCCGGCGATCATCGTCACGGTGTACGTCCCCTCGGCGAACGGCGGCAGGAACTCGCTTCCGAGCCTGAAGAAGAGCACCGCGGCGCCGGCGACGACGAGCGTCGCTCCGACGAGGATCGCGCCCGGATGGCGAAGCGTGGCCCCGACGAGGCGACGGTCCACCGCTTTGAGCGCGCGGAGAAGGAACGCGTCCTCTCGTCGCCCGATCGCCGCGCTGCGAGGCAGGAGGATCGAGCACAGAACCGGCGTCACCGTGAGCGACACGAGCAGCGACGCGAAGAGCGCGACGAGGTACGCAATGCCGAGCGGCGTGAACAGGCTGCCCTCGAGCCCGCTCAGCGAAAAGAGGGGAAGGAAGACGAGCGCGATCACGACGGTCGCGTGCACGATCGAGTGTCGGATCTCCCGTGACGCGTCGAAGACCACTCCGAGAACCGATCGGGGTTCGCCTCGCGCGTGGTTCTCACGCAGGCGGCGAAAGACGTTCTCGACGTCCACGATCGAGTCGTCGACCAGTTCTCCGACGGCGACGGCGAGACCCCCGAGCGTCATCGTGTTGATGCCGATTCCCGCGAGATGGAAGACGAGCGCGGCGAGCAAGAGCGAAGCGGGAATGGCCACGAGCGAGATCACGGTCGTTCGGACGTTCCAGAGGAAGAGGAACAGCACGATCGCGGCCAGGATCGCGCCGTCCCGGAGCGCCTCGCCGAGGTTTCCGATCGCCGTCTCGATGAAGTCCGCCTGTCGGAAGACGTCGGGGTTCACGACGACGTCGGGAGGCAGCGCCGACTCCACTTCCGAGAGCGCGCGATCGACGGCCCGCGTGAGCGCGAGCGTGTCGGTGCCGGGCTGCTTCTGGATGCTGAGGATGATCGCGGGCGATGCGTTCACGCTTCCGTCGCCGCGCGCGACGGGGGAGCCGTAGGCGACCGAGGCCACGTCGCGCACGAGAATCGGCGCCGTGATCAGGGGCGCGTTGTCCTCGCCTGCGCCGGCCCGGCTCTCTCGCGGCGACACGATCGATCCGCGAATGTCGTCCAGGCTCTCGATCCGTCCCATCACGCGAACGATGCGCTCCCTCGTGCCGTCGAGGGAGAATCCGCCGCCGAGGCTCGCACTCGACTCGCGGCACGACCGAACGAGATCGTCGAGCGTCACGCCGTAGTTCGCGAGCTTCATGGGGTCGGCGAGAACGTGAACTTGCTTGGTTCGGCCGCCGAGCACCGTGACTTGCGACACGCCCGGCAGCGACACGAGCCGCGGTCGCACGACCCAGTCGGCGATCCCCCGCAGGTCGAGGAGCGAAGTCGTGCCCGTTCGCGAGCTGAGTCCGACGAGCTGGATCTCGCCCATGAGCGAGGAGATCGGGGAGAGCACGGGGTTCGTGCCGGCCGGCAGCCGCTCCCGGGCGAGCGCCACCTTCTCGGCGACGACTTGCCGGTCGCGATAGACGTCGGATCCCCACGGGAATTCGACCCAGACGATCGACAGTCCCGCGGCCGACGAGGAGCGCACGCGCTCCACTCCCGTCGATCCGTTGAGCGCGGTCTCGAGGGGAAGCGTGACCAGCGTCTCGACCTCCTCGGGCGCCAGGCCCGGAGCTTCGGTCATGAGGGCGACCGTCGGTCGATTGATGTCGGGGAACACGTCGACGGGGAGGCGCAGCGCGTTCACGGCTCCAATCGTGAGGAGCGCGAGCGCGAGCGCGAGAACGATGGCGCGATTGCCGAGCGCGAGACGAAGGAGCCTGTCGATCATCATCGGCTCGCGGAAAGTGCCGCGCGGACGCGCTCGGCTCCGCCGCCGACGACGGAATCGCCCGGGTAGACTCCGCGAACGATCTCCACGAATCGGTCGTCCGAGCGACCGACCTCGACCTCGGTTCGGTACGCTTCGCCCTCCTCGACCCGAATCACGAATCGGCGAAGCCCGTCGGCGAGAACCGCCTCGCGCGGCACGACCACGGCTGACGCGCCCGCTCGAAGCACGAGGGTCGCGGTCGCCGCCGTTCCCGAGGGGAACCGGCGATCGGGGTTCGGCACGTCGGCGAGCGTGGTGAGCGTGCGAGCGTTGCCTCGGACTCGAGGCAGCGTCGTCCGAACGCGCGCGTCGAGTCGCATGCCGGGGTGGGCTGGGAACTCGACGCGAAGCGAAGACCCGGGAGCGATCTGCGTGGCCCAGGCCTCGGGCGCCTCGAGCGCGAGTCGCAAGAGAGACAGGTCCGCGACCTCGACGATGTGATCCTCGGGCAGCACGAAGCGTCCCCGCTCGACGTCGACGTGGAGAACTTCGCCCGCGATGGGAGTTCGCAACGGAATCGCGACGGGTGCGGCGACGTCGCGTATCGCACGGTCGATGTCGGCGTCGCCCATCCCCAATCCCATGAGCCGCCGGCGGGCTCGGGTGAGCGCCGCATCTGCCGCCTCGAGATTCGATCGGGCGGTCTCGAGGTGCTTCGCGTCGAATCCCGCTTTCTTGGCGAGCTGCGTCATCCGGTCGAGCGCCGACCGGTCGAGGTCGACGCGTCGCGCGGCGAGCCGACAATCGGCGATCGCCGCGAACGTTCCCTGAGGGATGACCGTCGCGACCGTCTGACCGGCCTCGACGTGATCGCCGGGCTTCACGGTGACCGATTCCAGCCGGGCCGGAGTGCGGCTCGCGACCAGCGACAACCGCTCGACCGCGAGCGCGAGCCGTCCCGGAACCCGGACGACGTCGTCGATCGGCTGCACGGTGACGGGCGCGATCGCGACATCGGCTCGCCGGAGCACGTCGCCTTCGAGGTGGGGGATGACGTTGGGAAAGAGCCGCTCGAACTCGTGAGCGCCCTGCACGACGACGCGATCGCCAATGCGCAATCCCTCGCGCACGTCGATGCGATCGCCGGCTCCTCGACCCCGACCGACAATCACCGGCGTCCGGCGATAGGCGCCGGGCGAGACCTCGACGAACGCGATGGCATCGAGCCCGAGGTGCACGATCGCGCTCGCCGGGACCAAGAGCGCCTGCTCGGAGCGCTCGATGACGATTTCGGCAACGCCCGAAAGGCCGTCGACGAGACGGGCTCGAGGGTCTCGAACGCTCACGACGGCATGGAGCGTTTGCGTGACGGGGTCGAGCACGGGCGCGATCCATTCGACGCTCCCGTCGACCTCGATGCCGCCGGCAAAGGTGACGCGCGCCGCCGCGCCCACGCGAACGTCGGTGACGTGCGCCTCGACCAGCCGAGCTTCGGCCCAGACGCGCGACCGATCGACGACCTCGACGAGATCGAGAAGCGCCTGCACGCCGGAGCCTGCGGCGGTGTCGACGCGAGTGACGACGCCGGCGAGAGGAGCCCGCACGAGGGCGAACGCCTCGGCGTCGCCGCCGTTCGCGTCTCCCGCGGGCCCGCAGATGAGTCGGAGTCTCTCGTCGAGTCCGTCGACGACGGCCTGCGCATCGGCGATGTCGGTCTCGAGACGGATGCGCTCGGCGTCGGCGTCAGGCGCATTTGCAGCCGGAGGGGCGAAACCGTCGAGTGCCGTGCGCGCGGCCGCGAGCCGCTCAGCGGCTTGCTTTCGTTCCGCCAGGAACTGGGACACGTCTTGGCTGCGCACTCGCGCCAGGGTCTGTCCGTTCTCGACGCGGTCGCCGGCCCGCACGAGCACTCGGTCGACGGTTCCGTCGACCGGGGACGAAGCGAACGCCTGGGCGTCCCAAGCCATGTGGACGGTGACGGGTGCGGTGATCGTGGGCTCGAAGGGCTGCGCCGCGATCTCGATGGTTTGCACACCGGCCGCGCGCTGCGCAGGCTCGCTCAGCTTCAACACGTCGCCTTCGACGCTCGCGCCGGCAGACGGGATGGGCTTGTGGCCCTCGTGCGCGACGACCACCGTCACGACGACGGCAGATGCCACGATCGCACCGAGTCTCCACGGGCGGCGCATCGCGCTAGCGAGAGACCGAATCAACGGTCCCTCGGTTCGTGCAAGCGATCGCGTGGATTGACGCAGTGCCCTCTCTTCGGCTCGCACGCGAGGCGAAAGAGAATCCGGTGTCGCATCGTCGCGTGATCACGATGCCCTCATCGCTCTTCGCGCTTTGCGGAGGCGGCGCGCGGGCGGACCGCGAGCGCTCGAACGAACCGAACGAGGGCGTCGATCTCGCTGGGTGGAAGCGCCGTTTCGTAGGCGGGCATCACGTCCGAGATCCGCGCCCACGTTCCGCCGCGAGCGATCACGTTCTTCAAGTACTCGTCGTCGACCTGGCTCTGGCGCGCGCCATCGGCGAAGTTCGTGGAGCGAAACGTCGACGACTGCACGCCGGGGCCGACGACTCGACCCATCGCTCCGTGACACGTCCCGCAGGCCTGCACGAATCGGCGCTGGATCGTTGGAACGGTCTCTTGCGCACTCTCGCACGCGGCCGCGACTCGCGCGGCTTCGGCGACGTCTCGCTGCTCTTCCGCGATCGCGCGCTTCAGCCGCTCGGCGAGCACGTGACCCTCTGCGGTCGCGGACGCCGGATCGATGCGCTCGACGGTTCCGTCTGCGGCGACGACGACGAGTGCGTCTTCCGACGTCGAAGCGGCGCGACCGGCTGGGTCCGTGAGGAAATCGATCCGCGAGCCGTCCGACTCGAGAACGACGGAGTGGAACGCGACGGCCACCGCGGCCCCGAAGATCGACGTTGCGTCTCGATGGAGCGTCCGGACGAACGCCACGAGATCCCAGATCTCGCACTCGTCGAACCGATCGTCGAATCGAGGCATCAACGACGAGCGGTTCAGCGCGACGCCGCCCTTTGCGATCACGAGGAACAGGTCCGCGTCCGTACGACTCGCCATGCCGATCGAGTCGGTGTGATCCTTTGGCTTCGGCTTCAGGTAGTCGGCCGCGGGTCCGTCTCCGCGTCCCTTCTCGCCGTGGCAGGGCGCGCAATGGACTCGATACAGATGTTCACCGTTCGCGGGATCGCCCACCCGGAGTGGGAGCGCGTCGATCGGCGTGCCGATGGTGGGTCGATCGAGCGTGCGCCGCGGCCCCGTCTCCGCGTGTTCGGGGTCGCACGCGACGAGGGCGGCCAGAGCGACGGCCCCGAGTAGGAGCGAAACCCGGCGACTCACTCCGACCTCTGCGTGAGATCTGGAAACCGCGAGAGGTCGTCGACCGTTCCCCATCGAAACTGCAAGTGACAGCGCGTGCAGTGGCGGCCATCGATTTCGCGGGCGAGGCGCCGCGCCTCGGCCAGATCGTCCGCGGCGACGGCGCGATCGAGGGCGACGAGTGCCGCATCGGATTCCCGCCCGAGGGCCGCGTGCCGATCGGACTCTTCGGCGAAATGGTGCAGGTCGAACTCCGGGAGGCGTCCGAGGTCGCGTCGCACGGACTCGATCGAGCGCCGCACCATCGATGCGTCGACGCGCTCGGCCGCGAGCGCCTGCGACACGTCCAGCCAGTCGCGGCCGACCCGCTTCATCAGCTCGTGTTGCTCGCCCATCGTGAGAGGACCCGATGTGGCGCGCGGCGCGTGCTCCGCGCGGTCTCCGACCGGGAAACCGAACCCGACGCCGTCGGACTGGCCGTCCGGCAACGTGACGGTCACCCAGAGTCGGAGAGATCCGGCGCGGTCGAAGAAGCGATTGAAGACCCACGAGCCATCATCGGTACGCAGGTGCAGGCTTTGCCGGTCACGCCGCACTTCTTCGCGGTTCGGCCCGAGATGGAATGCGAGAGCCTCGACTCGTGCGTCCGCCGCGAGCGGCCGGGGAGGAATGACGGCGATCTTCGCGGCCTCTCCCATTCGGGGAAGACGCGGCTTGACGATCAATCGGTACTCGCCGAGCGCTCCGCGTCCGGTGAGCGACAGGATCGACGCGTACTTCTCGGGCGCCTTCAGAAAGCTCGCGAGGTCCCCCTCGTTGCAGAAGTAGTAGGTGTCGCCGCCATAGCTCGTCTTCCACTGGGCGCCGTCGAGCGCGACCTTCATCCCGCACACGGGATCGATCGCGTCGTGGGCGAACGCGCGCGCGAAAGCGAGGAGCGACAGCGCGAGGAACATCCACGCTGCCGCACCGCGGCGTCGAACACCAACGACCCGGACCCGCCGAATCGCGGATTCGAACGAGCGCATGCGGGCCGACGCGAACATGGAAAGCGACGCTACCCGCGGCCGTCCCATCGGTCAAGGTGCCGGCGGAGCCGCGCGGACACGCGATTTGCGGGTCGATGGGCGCCGGCTCGACGAGCCCATTTCGGCGAGCGGGTCACGCAGAAACGTGCCCGCCGGCACCGATGACGGCGTCGTTTCGTGCGCTTCGGATTCGAGCCTCATCGAGCCGAGGACGGTGACTGTCCGCCGGCGATCGACGCCTTCACGTGAAGCGCCCGCACGAGGAAGGCCCACGTGTCGGCGGCTTCCTCGATCTGTTTGGCGGTCGGCTTCCCGGCGCCGTGCCCCGCCTTCGTTTCGATGCGGATGAGGATCGGCGCGTCCCCCGTCTGCGCCGCTTGGAGCGTCGCCGCGAACTTGAAGCTGTGAGCCGGCACGACGCGGTCGTCGTGGTCGGCCGTCGTGACGAGAGTCGGCGGATAGTGCGTCCCCGGCTTGATGTTCTGGAGCGGCGAGTACGCGTAGAGCGCCTTGAACTGCGCGGGGTCGTCGGACGAGCCGTAGTCCGACGTCCAGGCCCATCCGATCGTGAACTTGTGGAAGCGGAGCATGTCCATCACGCCGACGCCGGGGAGCGCGGCACCGAACAGATCCGGCCGTTGCGTGAGGCACGCGCCGACCAAGAGCCCGCCGTTCGAGTGCCCCGAGATCGCAAGCTTCGGTGTCGAGGTGTACTCGTTCGCAATGAGCCATTCGGCGGCCGCGATGAAGTCGTCGAAGACGTTTTGCTTTTGGGCCTTCGTGCCCGCGAGGTGCCAGGCTTCGCCGTACTCGCCGCCGCCGCGCAGGTTGGGCTGTGCGAAGATCCCGCCCATCTCCATCCACACGAGGTTCTCGACGCTGAACGCCGGAGTGAGCGAGATGTTGAACCCACCATAGCCATAGAGCAGCGTCGGATTCGATCCGTCGAGCTTCAGCCCGCGGCGATGCGAGATGAACATCGGAATGCGCGTGCCGTCCTTGCTCGCGTAGAAGACCTGCTTCGTCTCGTATGCGTCCGGGTCGAACGCAACCGTTGGCTTTCGAAAGACGGTGCTCGCGCCGTTCGACACGTCGTAGTGGAAGATCGTGGTCGGTGTCGTGAAGCTCGTGAACGCGTAGAACGTCTCCGGATCGTTTCGCCGGCCTTGGAAGCCTGACGCCGTGCCGATTCCGGGAAGCGCCACCTCGCGCTCGAGCTGGCCGTCGAGCCGAAACACGCGGACGTGCGAGTGCGCGTCCTTCAAGTACGACGCGATGAAGTGATCGCCGGCGACGGTCGCGCCGAGGAGCGTTTCGTCGGCTTGCGGCACGACCTCGCGCCCGTTCGTACGGTCGGGCGCGGTCGTGTCGATCGCGATGATCCGCGCGCGAGGCGCCGCCAGATCCGTCTTGAACCAGAAGACCGGTCCGTCGTTCCCGACGAACGTGAAGTCGGCCTCGAACTCCCGGATCAGCTCGACGACCGGCGAATCGGCCGCTTCCATCAGGTCCTTGTAGTAGATGAGGTACTTGTCCTCGGTGCCCTTCCAGACCTGGATCACGAGATAGCGTCCGTCCTCGGTGACCCGCGGCATGAAGCCCCATTCCTTCTGGTCCGGCCGCTGGTAGACGAGCACGTCTTCGGACTGCGCCGTGCCGACGCGATGGAAGAAGAGCTTCTGGTAATAGTTCGCGGCTTCCATCATCGTCGCTGCGTTCGGTTCGTCGTAGCGGCTGTAGAAGAGCCCACTCCCGTCCTTGGTCCACGAAACGCCCGAGAACTTGATCCACTTGAGATCGTCGGCAAGATCCGTGCCCGTGTCGATGTCGCGGACCTTCCACTCGATCCAGTCGGAGCCCGACGAGCGCAGCCCATACGCGAGGAACTTTCCGTCCTCGCTCACCGCGGTGCCTTCGAGCGCGATCGTTCCGTCGGCCGTGAGCGTGTTCGGGTTCAGGAGCACCTTGGGTTCGGCATCGAGCGAAGGCGCCCAGTAGAGGACGCTCTGGTTCTGCAGGCCATCGTTCTTCGTGAAGAAGTAGCGGCCACCGCGCTTCGATGGCGTGCCCCATTTCTCGTAGTTCCAAAGCTGCGTGAGCCGCGAGCGAATCGCCGTTCGCTCGGGGATCGTGTCGAGATAAGCGAACGTCACCTTGTTCTCGGCCTGGACCCAGGCGCGAGTCTCGGGCGAGTCGAGGTCCTCGAGCCAGCGGTACGGGTCGGCGACGCGCGTCCCGTGATAGTCGTCGACTTGATCCGTCTTCTTGGCGACGGGATACGCGGACGGCTTCGTCGACGGCCGCGCCGAGGATTCGGTCGCCTCGTGCTCCGAAGCGCAGGCGGCCACGACGATGCTGACGATCACGAGGGTCCCGACGAGGTGCAGTGCGGACATGAGCGTTGTCTCCGAGATCCGAGAAGTTCTCATTTCCATTCGAACGGGGCCGCCATCATGCCTCGGCGCGGGGGCTGCCGGCTAGTTTTCCCCCGGTGAGAAATGGCTTCGAGGAAAAGACTGGGTCCGCGCGATGACGTCGCAAAATCCGGATAGTCGCCGGCATCTCGCGCGGTACTACGGGGCGTATGCGTGTCGAACCCGCGGCGCGAGGCGGCGGCGGTCAGCGAACACGGCGCCACGTACGGGCACGACGGAGTTCGACGCCGGCCCGGCGACGACCGGGCGGGACAAGAAGAGCTGGGCTCGGCTCCTGCGAACGCTCCTCGAAGTCGATCCGCTCGTGTGCGGCCGATGCGGGGCGAGGATGCAGGTGATCGCGGTGATCACGGAGCGGCGAGTCGTCGACGAGATCCTGGGCCACGTCGCGCGGGGCGGCGGCCACGATCCGTTCGAGGGGCGCGCCGCCGAGCGGGTGAGAGCCGTGACCGGAGAGGGGCGAGACGAGATTTCGATCCCGCGAAGGTGGACGAGCGAGGAGACTCCGTCCTCGGGGCGGATCGCGCCGTCGCTCCGGCTCGCCGGAGCGATGACGAGGCGCGGAGAGGGCCCATCGTGAAGCCTCGACGGCGCGTGAGGCGACCGCGCGCTCGACACTGGCACCTCACAGACGGCGAACCTGAGGCCTCGACCCGTCGACGTCACCGAGCGTCGCGGATAGAATCGCCTATCCGTTAACCCGAACGCGGTCGTCTTCCCGCTACCGGGAATCGTCGTGCTGGTGCAGGAGCGTTGCGGCTCGCGGCTGGCTGGGCGTGCGACGGGATTCTCACGAGAAACCTGCGGGGCAGTTGAGTTGACGCGCGGCGAACGGCCACCAGGGGCTAAGAGCCTATCTCAGTAGGCCTGTTACTTTCCACGAGGTGAGGGCACACGCGAGATGCAACATCGCAAAGTGATTCGCCGCCTTCTTGCACCACCGTATCAGGATTCCACGGTACCTGTTCAGCCAGCTGTGGGTGCGCTCGACTACCCATCGACGCGCCTTGAAACCCACTCTCTTCTTGACCAGCTTGGCCTCCTCGCCTCGGGCACAGATGTGAGCGGTGAATCCGAACTCACGAACGAGTGCTCGCACCTCGTCGTAGTCATAGCCCTTGTCCAAGCATAGGTTCTGCGGCGCCTGTCTCGTCGGCTTCGGCCGATCGATCGGGATACTCTTCAGCGTGTCGTTCGTCATTTTGAAGTCCGGTTGGCGGCATCGAGGGCGAGGCCAATCGGAACGCCATTTCCTTCGGTGAGCATGCTTCGCTTGGTGCCGCGCTTGGCCCGATCCGTCGGGTTTGGGCCGGTTTTTTTCCCGACCGAGCGGTGCCTTCGTCATCGCCCCATCCATCGCGAGCCAGTTCCAATCGGTCTTTTTCAGCCCGTCGTACACGAGGAGTCCCTGCTTCCAGAACTTCTCGAACACCCCAGCGCTCACCCACTCCTGAAACCGTCTGTGTGCCGACGAACTCGTGCAGATCCCCGTGGCGTCGAGCGCGTTCCACTGACAGCCGGTTCGCAACACGAACAGAATGGCGTTCATTGCGTTGCGATCCGGCACCCGCGGGTTGTGACAGCCCAATGGATGTGGTCTTCGCGGAGGGAGCAGAATCTCCATGACATCCCACAACTCGTCGGGTAGCCGCCAACCGTCGTCTCTCAATACAAGTCCCATGCGACCAAGTACCTCCCTGGGCGAAATTGCCCAGAGAGTTCATCGGCGACGTGTAGAGTCTACTGAGATAGATTTTAAGTTGCATTTGAATCAGTCGCAATGGCGCGTTTGCTGCTACTGCACATTCTGCGAACGATCTGGTCTCGTCGACGTCTGCGTGCGGGAGTGACGCCGGAAACGGACTTCTCGCGAAGTATCTCGCACCTCGACGGTGACTTTTTCCCACCCGAGCCCCGCTGACCGCACGATGCTCGGACTGATCGCCCGGCCAATCCAACAGCCACAGCCGTTCGCGTCATTCCGCAACGCGTCGGCATTCCCGTTGCGGCTCGTCGCCGCGTAACGAAGAGGGGGAAAACGACTCACCGTTGCTTGTTCTTGCTTCCCAACCGAACGCCCCCTCCCGAAGGTTCTGGAAAGAGAGCCAGAAGTCGTCGCGTGGGCTTCGACGGACCTGTCGAAAGGCTCACGTCGTCGCGTCGCAGGAGTGCCGCGACGGGATTCAGAAGAACGCGCGTTGCCCTTGGACCCAGAAGAAGCACAGTCCCTATTGGCGAGGCAGCCGCCCTCGAAGGCGGAGTCGGCTCGCCAACGGGGGACCGCGATCAGGAGGAATAGTGCGATGGAACGTCTACGTAGGTGGGGTTTGAATCGAATGGGGATCGTCGGCCGCCGCGCGAAGGAGTCGTGGCGCCGACTCAGCAGTCTTTGCGTTGTCGGCCTGGTGGCCCTGGTGCTTTCGCCAAGCCTTCCGGAGACCGCTCTCGCCGGCATCGACCCGGTGTTGGCGGACATCCAGGACGGCGGCGTTGGCAACTCGCTCGGATTCTCGACGGTGGTGATCGATCTCGACCAGGACGGTGTGAACGACGTGATCGTCGGCGGATGTCCGTACGACGATGGTCCGAACAACGACGTCTGCAACAGCGGGTGCGTCACGGTCTTCGACTACAGCTCGCCAAGTGCGAAACGAGTCGATGTCTTCCCGAGCCCTGCGGAAGAGGGAGACATGTTCGGAGCAGTGATGGCAACCGGCGGCGACATCGACGGCGACGGAATCGTTGATTTGCTTGTCAGCGCGCCGCTCGCGAATCCCGGTGGCGTTGGAAACGCGGGTCGCGTCTTCGTCGTCTCGGGCGCCCACTTGCTTTATCCGAATGATCCGAACTTCGTGACGATTCTCGCAGTGATTGAGCCGCCGACGGGCGAGGCCCAAGTGAACGGACAGTTCGGAGGGTCCCTTGCGGTGATCGGCGACGTTACGAACGACAATCGCGCGGACTTCGCGATTGGCGCTCCAAACTACTCGCCAACGGGGAAGACGCACGCGGGCAAGACGTATGTGTACGCCGGTGCGCCACACCCACAGAATCCGCAGAAGATCACGTCGCGTGAAGGCAGCACGGCGAACGACAACTTCGGCGCAGCAGTCGCTGGAATCGGCAATCTGGGCACGGCGAACCCGTACGACCCAACGGGGACGCCCGATCTTGTGGTCGGATCTCCGGGTTGGAGCGCCTCGGGCGGAAGCCACAATGGCGACGTGTTCGCGTACGCGATTGACCCCAACGGAGTGACTGAAGCCGCGAAGATGCCACTCATCTATCAAGCGAGCGTGCAACTCGGCACTCCCGTCGCGCCGAGCGGCTCCTACTTCGGCTCGGCGATCGCCGGCGGCGGTTCGGCCGGTCGCGTTATCGACGATCCCAACAACGACCCAACAGGCACGCCCGACTTCGTCGTTGGTGCTCCGATTGCAAACAACGGTGCCGGAACCGTGTGGCTCGTTTTCAACACCCGGAATCCAGCGCCCGGTGTGCCTGCTGTTCGAACGACTCAACTCACGATGCCGACACCGCCCGCTGGAGTAACGATCCAAGACTTCGGTAGAAGTGTTGCGTTTCTCGACCGCGTTGCACCGCCGCTGACTCAGAACGGCATGCAGATCTCGGACGTGGTGGTTGGTGCGCCGAATTCACTCTGGCCCAGCGTCGATCCGAACACGTTTGGGCCGTACCCCGCAGTCGGAATTGCATATCGGTACAACTTGTCGACGGGGGCGGTTCTCCTGATCCAGAACCCACAGGTGGCCCCCTACGATGAATTCGGTGCGTCGCTCGCGACGAGTACGTACAGCGTCGGCGGTCAACTCAGACGAAAAGTACACGTGGGTGCGCCGTACGACAACGTCTCTGCGGATCCCACGCCACCGCCCGGTGGCGACCGAGACTATGTCGACGTCGGCTCTGTCCACACTTTCGACCTCTCGAGTCCGACGCCCACTCGAGTGAACGGTGTCGCCTCAGGTATCGAATTCGGGTATTGCGTGGCCGGACAAATCGACGTGAATGGGGACGGAGTGGACGACCTCCTCGTCGGGGCACCCGGCACGGATGCGCCGACAAACGGAACCGGTTTCCCGTTTGTGAATCCCCAGAGCGCGAAACAAGGCGCGGTGTTTGCCTACAGCGGGGCCGCAGATACGCCACTGCTCGGGGTGGTCCGCCCGACGGGCTACAACGATGCTGGAGTGGACGGCGCGGCGATCGACCAGAAGAAATTCGGCTTCGCTCTCGCGGTCCTTCGGAATCCGGGACTTGGCGTCGACCAATTCATTGCCACCGCACCGTACGAGGATTTTGCCCCACGGGCTGATGTGGGAAGGGCCTGGATCTACGCGATCAATCCGCTTCCCCCTCCCTCGCCCGCGTCGTTCGTGTTCGCGCCTGAAGCCTACATGGAAGGGCCGCCTGGCGATTTGGGGAATGCCGGATTGTTTGGCTTCGCGGTCACGGACTTGCCCGACGTGACTCGACGATCGACGCCGCTACAGCCGGACGGAATTGTCGACTTCGCGGTGTCGGCTCCGGGCGTAAGCCCGAATCCGAGCGGGAACCCACCGTCGCACGGCGTGGTGTATGTGTACGGTGGACTACTGGCTGATGGAGACGGTTACATAACCTATCTGCAGCCTGCGTATGCGATTAATGGACTGCCGGCAGAACCCTACGAGGGCTTCGGCAACGCCCTCGCGGCGCTTTCCGTTCCGAATCCAACGGGAGGGGTGATCCACTACTTGCTCGTCGGAGCGCCGTTGACGCAGAACGTCAATCCTCAAGATGGACGTGTGTACATCTTCCAGCTCAATGCAACCGGCTATGTGTTCAGCGGGCTCCTGGCCGGAGAGCGAGGTGGCGACCAGTTCGGGACTTCGATCGCCGCCACGATTGACGTGAATGGCGATGGATACCCTGACTTCTTGGTCGGTGCGCCATACTTCGACCGTGACCCGTTGGACCCGGCAATGCGCGATACGGGGCGTGTCTACTGCTACTCGGGCGATCCGAGCACCATCAACTACCCACCGCTTTTCGGCGTGATCGACCCGCCGCTGTCCGACTCGAGCGTCTTGTACGCGCTGACGGCGAGTGATCTGTTCGGACAATCGATCGCGGGCCGCTTGGGTGGTGGAGCGGGCGCGGTGCCACCTCAGATTGTCGTTGGAGCGCCCGGAGCCGACGTGGCCGGGCAAGGCAACCGAGGGGCGGCATTCGCGTTCGGAGTAATCAACAACATGGGCACCGTCACGTTCCCGTTTTTGGTCACCTTGACGAACGACGATGACCTGGACCATGGGCCAGGAGACCGATTCGGTGTGTCGGTGTCGAATGGAGGACCCATTCTTGGATTTGGATCGGACGTTGTCCTTGTCGGCGCGCCGTGGGTTGACTCGCTGAGTTCAGGGCGACCGATCCGGCGGAAAGGTACCTCTTACGCGATCGGATTCAACTTCGACATGCCCGAATCAATTCAAGTCGCTGGCGAGTAGGGAGATGGTCGTGCAATCGACAGCGCACGATTGCGGCGGCGTTGTTGCCGCGTCCTGTAATCTCCGTTGGGCGCGCGGGCCGCCGGTCCGGCCCGGACATCGGGCAGGCGTGGTGACAAGCAAGCCATTCGAATTTCCCGGCCGAGTTGCCCGTAATGTGTCAGAATCGTCGTGAAGCCGTGATCAGGAGGTCGTGCCCATGCGAAACGACTCGTGGATTCAGGTGACGGTCGCCGCGTGTGCGATGACCCTTGGGGCACGCGCTCTCGCCGGGGGCTGCTCGAATTCAGGTGAACTCCAGCTTTCCGTCCCGGTGCTCGACGTAGGTCGGGCGTATGCGATCGGAATCCAAGGCCCGCCGTCCGCGCGCTACGCGGTCGTTGGCTCCCGATTCACGAACGCGACGCGGACGAGGGCGGGGACGTGGTGCATCGATCTTGGCCGTCGATACGTCCTGCTGCGCGACTCGATCCGAGGTACGGACCCACCACTCGATGCGAACGGACAGGCGAGCATCCCGATCGTGGTCCCGCAGGCGTCGCGTTTCCTCGGACTCAATGCTCACTTCCAGGGCGTCGGGCGCGACGTGCGCCGAGGAGCGTGGGTTCTCTCCGAGCTCGAGTCCCGCGTGGTCGGGAATGGGAGCGTCGGCGATTTCACGCAGGAGATGTTCTTCCTCCCGAACGAAGCAGGGATTCAGGGGAGCACGAGTTGCACCCACTTCTTCGACTGCGATGGAGATGGAGACCTCGACCTGGTTCTCGGGTCGTGGCCGCGTCCGAGGCTCTTCATCAACGACGGAACCGGTCACTTCACGGACGGAACGGATGGGCCGGTGACGGGTCTTCCTCCGAGGGGGCTGTGGGTGCAGCAAGTCGCGTCGGGTGACGTCGATGGCGATGGAGACCTCGATCTCTACTTCGCCGATGCGTGCTGCGGAGACGTGAGCCTTGGCTACGACGGACAGGACAGGCTTTACTTGAACGACGGTCATGGCTTCTTCACGGACGCGACGCTCGGGACCGACGCGGGCCTCCCGCACGTCGGGTACGAGAACACAAATGATCAAACATATGACGTCAAGTTCGCTGACCTCGACGGCGACGGAGACCTCGACGTCTTTCTCGCGCAGAACAGCTACGGCCTTGGACGCGTGCTCATCAACGTGAACGGTCGCGGGTTCTTCGTCGACGCGAACGAGAATCCAGGCACGTTCTTTCCGCGCGCCCCGAATGGCGGCGAAGTGCGGACGGTCGCGATTGGAGACGTGGACGGCGATGGCGATCCGGACCTCGCGATGTTCGGGCTCTACGTAGCGCGCCTTTACCGGAACGACCGCCACGCGGTCTTCACGGACGTGACCAATGACGCGACAGCCGGGCTTCCGGATCTGACGAACGTGCTAGGTGCGGACGCGAAGTTCGCTGACCTCGACGGCGACGGAGACCTCGACATCGCGATCGCGGTCGATGGTGGCTTCACTCAGTTTCAGGATCGGATTCTCTTCAACAATGGCCACGGCCGCTTCGCGGATGGAACGTTCGGCGAAGGGACGGGGCTTCCGCCTGTGCTCGACATTAGCCTCCGCGTGCTGACCGGAGATGTCGATCGGGACGGTGACGTCGACCTGATCTTCCCGGTTCGATCCTACGCTGCCGGCGACATGTGTCGTCTGTATCTGAACGATGGACACGGCCGCTTCGTCGACTCCACGTTTGGCCCTGTCTCGCGACTCCCGGGAATTCCAGAGCTGAACTGGGCTGGGGATCTCGGCGACGTAGACGGTGATGGAGACCTGGACCTCATCCTGACGCGCGACCTCTACCCGAATGGCCTCCTTCCGATCACGATCTACTTCAACCACTGAGTTCAGTTCGCATCCCCGATCGAAGCGGACCCGACGCGTACCGCAACTCAGCCGACTCCGACCTCGTTGACGCGCAAGGACTTCCGCGATAGCGTCCGACGACCACGCGCAGGATTTTGACGCCTTTCACCTTCCTCGTCGCCGTGCTTGCGGGCGGGGTGAACGGCGAAGTTCGCACCTTCGATCGAAGTGGACCCCGAGTCGTCCGAGTAGCGAACCCAGAGCACGACCGGGTGGAAGCCGTCCGATGACGATCTGGTTAACGCCGTGGCGTACAAGTACTTGTCCTCGGTGCCTTTCCAGACCTGGATCACGAGATAGCGGCCGTCCTCGGTGACCCGCGGCATGAAGCCCCATTCCTTCTGGTCCGGCCGCTGGTAGACGAGCACGTCTTCGGACTGCGCCGTGCCGACGCGATGGAAGAAGAGCTTCTGGTAGTAGTTCGCCGCCTCCATCATCGTCGCCGCATTCGGCTCGTCGTAGCGGCTGTAGAAGAGTCCTTCACCCTTCTTGCTCCACGTGACGCCCGAGAACTTGATCCACTTGAGATCGTCGGCAAGATCCGTGGCCGTGTCGATGTCGCGGACCTTCCACTCGATCCAGTCGGAGCCCGACGAGCGGAGCCCATACGCGAGGGGCTTGCCGTCATCGCTCACCGCGGTGCCTTCGAGCGCGATCGTTCCGTCGGCCGTGAGCGTGTTCGGGTTCAAGAGGACCTTCGGCTCGGCGTCGAGCGAGGGCGCCCAGTAGAGGACGCTCTGGTTCTGGAGGCCGTCGTTCTTCGTGAAGAAGTAGCGGCCTCCGCGCTTCGAT